>UBTA01000037.1 GCA_900468065.1 Hyphomicrobiales bacterium
GGTATGCGCATGCTGACGCCGCGCGAGCTCTACAACGCGCAGGGCTTCCCGTCAGACTACAAGATCGACGGTTATTTCGACCATGCCCGCATCGTACACAACGGTGGCCCGCTCTGGGTGCCTTTCTCGAAGGAAGTACAGGTCTCATGTGTCGGCAATAGCGTGTGCCCGCCGGTGGCACGGGCGCTCGTCGCGGCAAACTGCAATCACCTTGCGGTGCGAGAGGCGGTGGCGGCATGAGTAATGCAAGGTTTTCCATCGTTCCTGCCTGGATCATCACCGATAGCCGCCTGAAAGGCAGCGATCTCAAAGTTCTGTGCTTACTCGGTAGCTTCACGAACAAAGAGGGTTGGTGCAGACGCAGTCAGGTCAAGATGGCGGACGAACTCGGCTGCGGTCGCTCCACGGTCCAGGCGTCGCTAAATCGACTCTACGAAATCGGGGTTGTCGAAAAGCGCGAGATCGAAAGCGCAGACGGCCGCGACTCCGCTCACTGGTACCGTGTCATTCACGATCGGGCCGTGTCGGATATGGTCATGTCTTCTTGGAATGATGGTGAAGTGGACGAGGAATATGATCCTATTGCGGGCGTTGTGTCGGATACCCCCCCTGCCTTCTCCAGCGGGCACCCCCTGCCTTCCCCATCGGGCACCCCCTGCCTTGCCCAGCGGGCACCTATTAACGATACATCTTTAACGCCCTCTTCTAACGAGAGAGAGAAAGAGCGCGCGAGCGGTGATGGGGAAGAGGAAGAAAATCCCAAAGCCTTGGAGCGCCGGTTTCGGAAATGGTGGGCAACATGGCCCAGCTATGCCACCGATACCGAGATTACGACGCGGCGCGCTTGGATGTCATTGACGCCGCAGCAGCGCCGGGACTGCGAGGAGCGTACCGCCGCATATCTGGCATCGACCAAGGCAATCGGCCGATCATTCACGAAGGCTGCGGCCACATACCTGTCGGAGCGGGCTTGGGAACGGATAGCTACCGCGCCGGGTGTCAGCCATCAGGCACCCCAAGTATTCAAGGCTTTCAGCCGTGCATGGCAGGCGATGCGAATTGCAACGCTGTTGGGGCCAGAGCAGCCGTTGCCACGCATGACGGCGTATCTCGAAGCTGTTGTTAAGGCAGGCGGGGAGAAGGGAGAGGCGGAGCGCCGGCAATGGCGAATGCGCTACGCCTGGCCGAAGGTCACCGAGATGCATAACGGCTTCAAGCCAGTGCAGGTCTCGCCGGAACTCGTCGCGGCTTCAGAGGGCTTCAAATCGTACAGCACGCAACGCGATGCCGCGATCGTCGCGGCCTGGAAGCGCCTGCATGAGCGGATGGGTTGGCCATGGCCAGAGATGGGCTCGGCGGAATGGATCTGCTTCCCGGTGACCGATGGTGACAGCGACGATGCTGTCCTGGCTGCGCTGGACGCGTTCAAGGAAACAATTGGCAGAGGGCAGGGCGATGAACATGCAGCATAGGTTCAACGGATTTGACGGCAAGGTGTCGATGAAGGGCATCATGCAGCTTTCGAAACTGGCCGATGATCAGGCCATTCGAGCGCGGGAAGTGGCTGCAGCCTCTAAGCGAATCGCCGACGAATCGCCGACGAAGGCGGTGTGGGTCTGCCTTCAAGTCGACAGCGGGCGGGAACTGACTGTGGAAAAGATGCTCGGCGCTGCAGAAATCGATGCAGTCGTGGCAATGCGGAAAGGCCCGGTTATGCGCCGCAGACACAAGGAATTGCCACCGCAAGACCTGCCTGTCCTCAATGGTTATGTACCTGTTCGATGCGTTTCCACCCCCGAAGCGATGCGCGGTCTTAAGGGGTTTGACTATGTGCGTGGCGTGGTTGGTGGGTGGGATAATCCGCGTTGTGTCGCCATTCAAGAAATGACTACTTTCAATGAGAAGGCGGCCCGCGGGGAATACGATTTCAAACGGCCGGCAGGGCTGTTTCAGAAGGGCCAGAAGGTCGAAGTGACGGACGGTCCATTCAGTTCCCTGAAGGGTGAGATCGTCACTTGCAGGTCCGATGGATGCGGCGACGCTGTGGTCGAGATGGTGTTGTTAGGTCGTCCCGTGCCTGTTCTGTTGCCTCTTGCATTGCTGAGGCGCTTGTGACTAGAAAGTGACCGTGGATGATCCGGTTCTCAGTGACCTTCGCTCTCGCGCCCGGACCCCGCCCTACCAGCCTCAAACATTTGAGGCACCGATTCAGGGCAACTGCTACTGCTATGGACAAGAGTTTGATGAGGCGGCCGATGGGTCGCCTTTTGCGTTCTTAGAGTATGGGCAAGCTCACCACTCTCGCGCCAAGGCTGACCGCCATGGCACCACGGCTCGGCCGTCCTGCTGGTGATGAGAAGGCCCGCCTTCGTGAGCGTGATCAGAATGTGGCATGGCGCAAGTGGTACAAGACTGAGCGCTGGCGCAAGCTGAGGTTAGAGGTCCTGCTTCGCGACGCCTACACCTGCCAGCAGACCGGCATCATCTGTATGGGGAAGTACCCTGCACCGAACAGCCCTGTTGCTGACCACCGGATCAAACACAACGGTGATGAGCAATTGTTCTGGGACATCAAGAATGTCCAGACCGTGAGCAAAGCCTACCACGACAGCGAGAAGCAGAAGCAGGAGCGGGCGCAACCCGGTTGGTGATATGGCATCCATGAACGTTGACGCTGGTGAGATCATGAGCAGAGTGACACTGACCTTCACCCTCACGCGCAGCTATCGCCTTCGTATGTGGCTCGGCACCCGCGCGATCGCCCTTGCAGGCCTGATCCTTGGCACATCAATGGTCATCATCGAGGTCGATCCAGAGCAGGCAGGGACCTAACCCCTCAAGAGGGGGGCGGGTCAAAAGTCTGAAAAGCCCCTCCCGCCCGGACCCGCGTCCCTCGCATTTAGAGATTTTTTTATCGTGAGCGAAGAAATTGACCTCTTTGGCAACCCCTACGTCGCCAAGCCGACGAAGCGTGGACGGCCCCAGCATGAGGTCACGCTGAAAACGCGCAATCGTGTCAGTATGTTAGTGGCATTGGGTTGGGCAAATCCTCGCATCGCCGTCACCATCGGCGTCACTTTGCCCACGTTGCACAAGTATTATTTTTACGAGCTACGCCAGCGAGAGGTTGCTCGTGATCGCATGGATCTTCGGCGGCTAGAGCTGGCATGGGACCTGGCCGAAAAGGGCAACGTCGGCGCGTTCAAGGAATTCGGCAAACTCGTCGAGCGCAATGATCGCATGGAGATCGAGCGGGAGCTTGGCGGCAAGTCCGATGAGCAGGCGGTCAAGACCGAGCGCCTGGGCAAGAAAATCTTGAACGAGCAGAAGGCGCTCGATGCTGACGCGGACTTAATGGCCGAGCTGGAACAGGAAGCCTCGCAGAATGCCCATCACTGAGGATCTTCCTCGCTTCGCCTGCCCGGATTGGTGGGACCGGCTTGAGGCGGGGCAGACCCCGATGGCCGATATTCCCTTGAATGCCGAAAAAGCAGGCAAGGCGCTGGCGTTTTTCAACCGGCTGAGGCTGCCGGATGTCCCCGGCACACCCCGGCTTGCAGAAGCTTGCGGTGATTGGTTTCGGGATATCTTATGCGCTTTCCTTGCGAGCGAAGATCCTGACACCAAAAAGCGTCTGGTCTGGGAGCTGCTCTGCATGGTCCCTAAGAAGAACTCGAAGACGACGTATGTGGCTGCGCTCGGTCTCACCGCGCTTTATCTGGAGGATGCGCCCAATCGGCAGATGCTGCTGGTAGCGCCCAGTCAAAACATTTCTGAGCGATGCTTTGGTCAGGCGCAGGGGATGATCCGCCTCGACCAAAAGCTGAAGTCGGTCTTCAACGTGCAGGACCACTTGAAGTGCATCACGCGCATCAAGACCGGCACAAAGCTGGACGTGAAAACCTTCGATACCTCGATCGTCACTGGAGAAATTCCAATCCTGACGATCATCGACGAGTTGCACGAACTGGGTAAGAAGAACAAGGCGGCGGCCGTCATGCAGCAGATCCGAGGCGGCGGCATCACGATGCAGCGCGGCCAGGTCCTCATGATCACGACGCAATCGGATGAGTCCCCGACCGGAATCTGGGATACCGAGCTTAAAAAGGCCCGTGCGATCCGCGACGGGAAGGGCGGTTCCTCGCCCATAATGCTGCCAGTGCTGTACGAATTCCCCGTCGAAAAGCAGGTGAACCAGGACTATTGGCGGGACAGAAAGAACTGGCGCTACATTCTGCCGAACCTCGGCCGGTCTATCGATCCTCAGGCTTTGGTCGATGACTACGAGAATAACGGCAAGGCGACCAAAGAGGCGGAGCAGATCTGGGCTAGCCAGCATCTGAATATTGAAATCGGCGTCGGCCTCGGCGGAGATAACTGGGCGGGCGCGATTGATTGGTCCTCCTGTGTGGATGCTTCGATCAAGGGCCTCGATGACCTGCTCGATCGCTCGGAGGTTTGCACCATCGGGATCGACTGGGGAGGCGCCGACGACCTTGCTGCGCTTTACGTTATCGGCCGGGAGGAGACGACCAAGCGGTGGCTTGGATGGTGTCAGGCCTGGGCGCGTCCGACTGTGTTTGAACGCCGCAAAAGTATTGCATCGCGGCTTCAAGAGTTCGAGGGCTGCGGAGATCTTATCATCGCAAAGAGCGGAGAAGAGCAGGCTGCCTCGGCGGCTAAAATCTGCCGTAAGGTCGCAGACAGTGGCCTTTTGCCTGAGATGGGAGGCATCGGCCTCGACAGCGCCGGGATAGCTCTTCTCCTGGACGCTCTCGACGAAGATGGGCTTCAGCAACCTCTCACCCAGGCCGTTGCCCAAGGGTGGCAGCTGCAGACGGCGATATCGTCGGTGCCATTGAAATTAGGAGATCGCCGCTTTCTGCATGGTGACCAGCCAATCATGCAGTGGGCAGTCGGTAACGCAAAACAAGAACTGAAGGGCAGCAATTACGTGGTGACGAAGCAGGCGTCCGGGGCCGCCAAAATTGATCCTCTGATGGCTCTGTTCAACGCTGCAATGCTGATGTTCCGCAACCCGGAAGCGTCCGGTGGACCCTCGGTCTATGAGACCAGGGGCATCCTTGAAATTGAGGTTGAGTATCTATGAGCGATGAAACCCCGCGGCAGAATCGTCGGATCGTTGATGGTCGGGATGTCGTCGGCGTCATTGGCCTCGGTCTTTTGTCGTACGGCACATGGCAGGTTTATCAGCCAGCGGCATTTATCGTCGCCGGCGTCGTCTTGATTGCAGCCGCCATTGCGCTGGCGAGGGTGAAGTGATGGGAATACTCGCCGATATGTTCGCAGCTGGTGAAAGCCGCTATTCCGCACCCGATTCGATGAGTTCCCCGAGCGGTTGGATCACGAGGATGATTGGCGGTGGCAAGACAAACGCCGGTACTCGCGTAAGCGAATACAATGCCCTTCAACTGCCCGTGGTCTACGCGTGCGTGAAAGTCGCCCGCTTTCCGCTCTCGATGTATCAGGCATTGCCGGACGGCAGTCGCCGTAAGCTGACTGCGGAAGATCATCCGTTTGCCAGCTACCTCGGCCTTCGTCCGAACGAACTCATGAGTTCGCGAACCTTGCGCAAAACATCGATGTCTCATGCCTTGCTTTGGGGAAATGGGTATCAGGAGATTGAGCGCAACGGCCGCAACCAGGCAGTGGGACTGTATCCTCTGCTGCCCGATCGGACAGGTCCAGTTCGTGAGAACGGAGACCACTGGTTCAGGACGAGGATCAACGGCAAGCAGGTTGATCTCGATAGCGGCAATGTCTTGCATATCATGGACCAGAGCCAAGACGGCTATGTCGGCGTTTCGCAGATTGCGATGGCCCGGCAAGCTCTCGGCTGGGGTTTCGCTATGGAGGAGTTTGGCTCCAAGTTCTTCGCCAACGACGCGAAGTCGGGCGGCTTCCTCATGCATCCCGGCAAGCTGAGTAGCTCGGCGCATGAAAATATTCGAAGTAAGGGAGGCGAGCAGAAGGCCAGTCCCGAAAATCCAGCCTCCCGAATGGAGAAACAGGGTGGTCTGGAAAACGCGCATAAGGTGAAAGTCCTCGAAGAGGGCATGAAATTTATCACGACCACGATCCCACCGGAGGATGCGCAATTTCTCGGGTCTCGGGAGTTTCAGATTGCCGAAATAGCCCGGATCTATGATGTGCCGCTTATCCTGCTTCAAAGTCAGGACAAGCAGACCAGCTTCGGTTCCGGTATCGAACAACTAATGATCGCGTTTGTCCGGCAGACAATCGACCCTTGGGTTAATGCCTGGGAAGAGGAAATGAACTTCAAGCTGTTCACCGACGAAGAGCGGGCGAATGGCTATTACGTGAAGTTCAACATGAATGCCCTTCTGCGCGGCGACATGAAGGCGAGGGCCGAATTTTATAACCGCCTGTTCGGCGTTGCTGCTCTTTCCCCGAATATGATCCTCGCCAAGGAAGATGAGGATGGTATCGGCCCGATGGGCGATCACCATTTCGTTCCGGCCAACTTTGTGACGTTGGACCGTGCCACTGACCCGAACTACCAGCCGAGCGGCGCAGCAAGCGCAGATATGCCTGCGAAAAAGCCGATCGTAGACGACCAAGTTGAAGAAGAGGACGCAGCATGAAGTACGCTCACATCCTGATGGCGGTTGCCTCTGAATTCTGGGCCATGCAGCCGGAAAAGATGGCGGCTATTATCGATTTCCTCGCCACTCAAGCCGACGGGGTGAAATTCAGCGCCGAGGAAATAGAGGCGCGCATCGCTCCGCAGACCGCAAAGGCCGTCGCCCGGCGCGAGGGGGCGATTGCTATTGTTCCATTGCGCGGTGTTATCGCCAATCGGATGAACCTTATGGGCAACGTGTCTGGCGGTGGCGGTGGTGCCAGCTCCGAGGCATTCACGAACCATCTGAAGAGCCTACGTGGCGACGACAGCGTCAAGGCCGTTATCCTTGACGTTGACACCCCCGGCGGTGCTGTAAGCGGTACGGACGAGGCGGCGGCCGTCGTGGCAAGCTTCAAGGGCATCAAGCCGATCATTGCTCAAGTAAACTCGACAGCAGCAAGTGCGGGGTATTGGATTGCATCTGCTGCCGACGAGATTGTTGTGACCCCGTCCGGCTGGGTCGGGTCGATCGGCGTTTACACGTCCCATGACGACATCAGCGCGGCGCTCGAAAAGGCTGGGGTCAGAAAGACACTTATTTCCGCCGGAGACTTCAAGACCGAGGTCAATCAGTTTGGCCCCCTCTCCGACGATGCCCGAGATCATATCCTTTCTCAGGTCGAAGCTCATTACGCAATGTTCGTCGACCGCGTCGCGTCCGGGCGTGGAGTAACGTCGGCGCAGGTGCGCGCCGGATTCGGAAAAGGTCGAATGGTTCTGGCGAAACAGGCCGTCGAGGCTGGTATGGCCGATCGCGTCGGTACCATGGATGAAACCCTGCAGCGCTTCGGTGTAGCGTCGCAATCTGAAAACAAGCGAGCCCTTGCGCCTGAGCGCATGAAGCGGGCCGCCGCCCTCTAATCAACCCGCATTTGCGGTCCTTCATTCACGTTCGTGTCCCGGCGCGAACGCGATTTGTCATGTCCGGGCAGCAACAGGAGATACCACATGCTGAAGCAGTTGCGTGAAAAGCGCGCCAAGCTTGTCGCGGATATGCGCGGCATGATCGTCGCGGCCGAAACGGAAAACCGCGACTTCACCGCTGAGGAACAGACAACCTATGACGCCCTTTTGGCGGAAAAGGATGGCCTCGATACGCGGATCGGTCGCGTCGAAGGTCAGGATGCCGCCGAGGCTGCCCTGAATGTTGTCATCCCTGCCGCTTCGCGCCAGGCGACAATTCAGCGTCCGGGCGGCGATCCTGCCTCCCGCGAGTTCGAGAGTACGGGAGAATTTCTCCATGCCGTTCGCTTCCGTCCGAGCGATCAACGCCTGAACTTCGTCGAGGGTGTCGGTCATTCCACTGGCGAAGATGGCATGCAGGCCGAGATGCGCATGGACAATGATACGTCCGGCGGTTTTATGGTGCCGACCCAGCTCCGGAACACGCTTCTGAGCGTTCGTCCGCAGGATGCGCTGGTTCGCCCCCGTGCCACGGTTCTGGAAGCTGGTGATCCGCCGGATGCTTCCGTCACGATGCCGGCGATTGAGCAGGGCGGCGCCAATCCGGGTAATATGTTTGGCGGCATGACTTTCTCTTGGATCGAGGAAGGCGGCGACAAGCCTGAAACTGACGCAGAACTTTCTGCCATCACGCTGACGCCGCATGAAATTGCGGGTTTCGTCACCGTCACCGACAAGCTTCTGCGCAACTGGCGCTCCTCTGCTTCCTTCCTGGAAGGCCAGATGCGAGCCGGTATTGCAGGAGCCGAGGACTATGCGTTCCTTCGCGGTAACGGCGTCACGCAGCCCCTCGGCGCCATCAACGCGCCGGCGATGAAATACATCAACCGCACGACCATCAATACGGTCACCTACCTCGACTTGCTCAAGATGGTCGCGGTGCTGCTGATGCGCGGTGGTGTCCCGGTCTGGTCGATGCCTCAGTCGGCAATCGTCCCGCTGGCGCAGCTCACCGATCCGGAGGGGCATTACATCTGGAAGCCCGATGCGCGGGACGGCTTTGCCGGCACTCTCCTGGGATATCCGGTGCGGTGGAACAATCGTTCCCCAGGGCTTGGCACCAAGGGCGATATCGTTCTTGCTGACTGGTCCTACTACATCATCAAGGATGGTTCCGGTCCGTTCGTCGCTGCCTCGGAGCATGTCAAGTTCACCCAAAACAAGACGGTGATCAAGATCTTCTGGAACGTTGACGGTGCGCCCTGGCTCAAGGCTCCGATCAAGGAAGAAAACGGCTACGAAGTTTCGCCCTTCGTTGGTCTCGACGTCCCGGCCTGATCGCCGGCGTGATGCACGCGGCCCGGTGATCGCCGGGCTGCCTTTCCCCCTCATCAAGAAAGGACATCGCAATGCGCGATCTCGCAAACCACATTTCGCTGAAACGGGCGATCAGCCCTGTTTCGGTCGCCGACAATACTGCGGTTGTCTCGCAGATCATCGATCTCTCCGGTTATGATAAGGCCGTTTTCGGCATCCTGATCGGCTCGATCGCTGACGCCGATGCCACGTTTGCAGTCCTGCTGCAGCACGGGAACCAGCCAAATCTTTCCGACGCTGCCGACGTCCCGGACAGCCAGTTGATCGGAACGGAGGCCGCAGCTGGCTTCAAATTCGACAATGACGACCAGACCCGGAAGATCGGCTATGTCGGACCTAAGCAGTATGTCCGCCTCACCATTACTCCGACCGGAAACGCGAGCGCGGCACTGATTGCCGCAGTCGCCATTCTGTCCGGATCGCGGTACTCGCCGGCAGCATAAGCCTTCGCGGCTCGGGTGAACCGGGCCATTTTTCCAATGGAGAAAGTTACCATGACGAAAGCACTCAAGGTGCTTGCCGAATGCGTCGATGCGCGGAGCGGCAAGCGGTTTCAGCCAGGCGATGAATTTCAGCCTGTACCCACCCTCGCGCAGGCAAACCGTCTCATCTCCGCCGGTTGCCTGCCGGAAGCGGCTCGCGAGCTTGCTGAGAAGGCGGACGCCGAAGACGAGAAAAAGGCGGAAGCAGCGGCTGCCCAGCGTAAAAAGGACGAGGAGGCTGCTCTTGCTTTCGTGACCGCTCGCGGCGTCAAGTCTGCTGCAGATCTGGCAGTCGAGGATGCCAAGGCCAAAGTCGCGCAGGCCGTAAGGCCTGAGGAAAAGACATCGGCGGAAAAGCAGCTCGCTTCAGCTGAAGCGGCTGCCAAAAAGGCCGGCGACGAACTTGCGAAGCTGACGAAGTAAGCCGATGCCAGTGGTTGTCATCACCCCGCCGTCGCCGGTTATCAGCGTCGATGAAGCCAAGTTGCACTGCCGTGTCGATGACAGCGACACGGTGAGCGACAGCTTGATCGAAACATACATTGCTGCGGCGACGGCGTGGCTTGACGGTCCGGATGGATGGCTGGGTCGGGCGCTTGGGGTTCAGGTCCTGGAGTGGCAGTCATGCTCTTGGCCTTGCGATGATTTCCGCCTCCCGTATCAGCCAGTGATTGAGGTTGTCTCAATTGCTTACGTCGATACGGACGGCGTTTCGCAGGTGCTTCCAGTACCAAATCCTTGGACATTTTCTGACGCTCCTGCGACCCGAGGGAACGCGGGAGACGTCAGGATTCAGTATCGCGCAGGCTATGGAGCCCCTGACGAGGCCGATCCTCCGGTGTGGACGAACAGCATTCCCAATCCGATCAAGGTGGCGATCCTACTTCTCGTCAACCATTGGTACGAAAACCGGGAAGCTGTCTCTGCTACTGGTTCGCCGACCGCCATCCCGTTCGGGGTTGATGCCCTGCTCTCAACCTATCGCGTCTGGAGTTAGTCATGCCAGCGACCGGAAGGCTTGATCGCCGCATTGTCATCGAACGCTTCACGACGTCCACGAACGAGTTCAACGAGCCCGTTGAAGCATGGGTCACGTTCACCTCTGTCTGGGCGCGTCGCCGTGACGGGTCCGACGTGGTGAAAACCGAGATCCTCGGCGCAGAGCAAGTGGGTGCCTATCTTCTCACCCACTTCACCATACGCTCATCGGCCCAGGCCAAAACGGTCACACCGAAGGACCAGATCAACTACGACGGTCACATCTGGAATATCAAAGGTACCAAGGAAACGGCAGAAGGCCGCAACCGGTTTATCGAGATCACGGCAGTGAGGAAGAATAACTGATGGCACGCGGTTTTACAGTGAAGGTCGAAGGCTTGGCCGATCTGGAGCGTGCGTTGCAGTTGCTGCCGAAGGCGAATGCCAAAGCTGTGCTGCGCCGAACCTTGATCCAAGCCGGCGAGCCGGTCGCCAAAACTGCCCGCGCTTTGGTGCCGAGAGAGCATGGCTATCTGGCCGAGAGCATCGATGTCAGCCCAAAACTCTCCGGACGGCAGAGCAAGCTTCATACCAAGGAATCACCTGTCGAAATGTTCATAGGTCCTGGTCCAGACCCAGCCGCGCATCTGCAGGAATTCGGAACCGGCCCCGGCCACCAGGCGCAGCCATTTCTTCGGCCGGCATGGGATCAGCATCAGGCCGAAGTCCTCGACACGATCGCAAACCTGACGTGGATCGAGATCGAGAAGACCGCCGCCCGGTTGGCGAAGAAAGCTGCGAGGCGCAGATAAGTGGAAGAAGCTCTTGTTGCCATCCTGCTGAAATCGGCGGGACTTACTGCGCTTGTCTCGACGCGCATCCACTGGGGCCGTGCGCCGCAGGGCGCACCAGTGCCGTATGTCGTGCTGCAGGTGATCAGCGCCAATCCCGATTACACGATGCAAGGTGCGTCAGGCTACCGGCCGAGCCGGGTGCAGGCCGATGTTTATAGCCCGACTTATACGGGGGCCAAGAAAGTTTCGCGGGCCGTGACGTCAGCGCTCTCGGGGCGCAGGACCGGCCAAATCCAAAGCATCTTTCTCGACGGCGAAAGAGACCTTCCCGCTGCGGACGCAGGCGAGGTGACCAACCTGTTCCGCGTGTCGCTTGACTTCATGATCCACCATTCATCGTAGGAGACCACCATGTCTGAAACAGGCACCTCCATTGGCTACGGCCATGTTCTCGAAATCGCGCTTGCCAGTGCCCCGACCGCATTCACCTATATCAAAGAGGTGTACGACGCGACGCCACCGGCAGACAGCGACGATCAGGTCGATGCGACTCACATGCAGTCGCCGAACCGTCGCCGCGAATACATTCCCGGCCTGACTGATTCCGGGGAAGCTGCCTATGAAATGAACTATGTGCCGGGTTCGGTGACGGACAAGTTCCTGCGCTCGATCCGGGGCAAGCTCCTGGTCATTCGCCAGACCTTTGCTAACGGTGTCCAGATCATTTTCAACGGTTCGCGGCAGGGCTACGAAACGGCAATCCCACTCGACGACAAGATGACGGCGACGCTCACCTTGAAGGTCTCCGGTGATCCCTACATGACCGACCCGACCGCGCCGCGCAATCTGATCCTTCCAGCCATCACTGGTGTGCCGAAGGTTGGTGTTCCGCTGACGGCGACCGCTGGGGACTGGGCGGGTGCAACCACGATCACCTATCAGTGGGAAGCAGACGGCGTTGTCATTGCCGGTGCGACCGGTGAAAGCTTCGTGCCCCTGGTCGGCAATATTGGCGATGTCATCACCGTTGTGGTGACGGCGACCAACAGCAGCTTCAGCACGACGGCCGAAAGCGCCGGCACAGCTGTCGTCGCGGCGGCGTAAGGAGGCATCCCATTGGCAAACCCGAACCGTGGGCAGGTCGCCCTCAAGGCTGGCGACCGCGATTACATGCTGTCTTATTCCGTCAACAGCCTTTGTGAGCTGGAAGAAGAACTTGAACTGCCGATCGCATCCATTGTCACGACGATGCAGACGCCGGACAAACTCCGGATGAAGTTCGTCAGGGCTCTGGTCTGGGCTGGTCTCCAAGATCACCATGACGATGTGTCGATCAAGGATGCGGGCCTGATCATTGGGGATGCAGGCTTTCAGCCTTCGATGGAAGCTGTTCGGAAGGCCTTTAAGCTGGCATTTCCAGAGGCACCGAAGGGGGAAAAGGCGCCCAAAAACCCTCCGAAGGCGGAGGCCTGAAACCTCTCGACTTACTCAAGGCCTGGACCGAAGCGGACCAAGAGCCGTCGCTATTCTGGCGGCTCACCTATCGCGAAATCGGCATCATCCTTGAGGGTGCCCGTAACCGGATCATTCGGGGGCAGAACGACCAGATGTCGCTCGCTTGGCACATCGAAGCGCTGCACCGCGCGAAGAAACTACCACGACTGAAAGAGATGCTGCGGCGCTCGCCGACCGCAGCGAAGAAGGCGCCTGACTGGCAGAGCCAGTTCGCGGCGTTTTCGGCATGGGCCGGATCATTCAAGAAAGACACGAAGGGGTAGATCATGGCTTCCGCCGTTATTGGCAGCCTTCGGGTTGTTCTGGGTATCGATACCGGCATCTTTGACAAAGAGATGGCCAATCTCTCGAAGAGCCTGAAGGGCATCGGCAAGACGATGCAGGGCGTCGGCCAGAGCATGTCCGCGTATCTCACCGCGCCGATCCTCGGCTTCGGTGCTTTGACGGTCAAGACCGCTGGCGATTTCGAGGCGGCGATGAACCGCGTCGGCGCGGCAACCGGCTCGACCGGTACCGAGTTTGAAGCGCTGGAAACGCTGGCGCGGGATCTTGGCCGCACCACCACAAAGTCGGCTTCGGAAGCTGCCGACATGCTGGAGATGCTGGCCAAGAATGGTCTGAATGCGGGTCAGATCCTTGGTGGTGCTGCTGAGGCTGCTATCAAGCTTTCCGAAGCGACCGGTGGCGATCTGTCGAAATCCGCCGATGTGGCGACCAACATCATGGCGCAATTCGGTAAGGAGGCCAAAGATCTCGGTCCTATCGTTGACCAGATCACGGGCGTCACTCTGCAGTCGCAGTTCGGGTTCGAGGAATACGCCCAGGCCATTGGCCAAGCGGGCGGGGTGGCCGGGTCTCTAGGCGTCACGCTGACGGATTTCAACGCCTCGATAGCCGCGACCTCGGACGTGTTCAATTCCGGGTCCGATGCTGGCACGTCGTTCAAGACCTTTCTGCTCCGGCTTGTCCCGGCCAGCAAGGGTGCTGCTGAAGAGATGAAGCGGCTCGGGCTGGAGTTCTTTGACGCCACCGGCAAAATGAAATCCATGCCTGCGATCGCGCAGGAGCTCAAGGAAGGCCTGGCCGGTCTCAGCGACGAGGCGCGCAACAATGCCCTCAATACCATCTTCGGTACTGACGCGCTGCGCACTGCAGTCGCGCTCGGCAACGAAGGCGCTGCCGGTATCGACGCGATGGTGGAAGCCATCAATAAAAAGGGGATTGCCGACGAGCAGGCGGCGGCCCGGATGAAGGGCTTTAATGGCGAGCTTGAAAAACTTTCCGGAGCGTTCGACGAATTGAAGCTGGCGATCGCTGATAGCGGGTTGCTCGAAGCCATCACGTCCTTCGTCACTTCTCTTGCCGAGTGGATGACTGAGCTTGCAAAGACCAGTCCCGAGATCCTGAAGTGGGGAACGATCGTTGCCGGTCTCGTTGCGGTCATTGGGCCCGTCGTGCTCGTGGTCGGCACTCTTGCAACGGCGATTGCCGCAATAGGCGCGCCGATCGCGCTCACCGTAGCCGGGGTTGCGGCACTGGCTGCCGGTGCTGTTGCGCTCTACGCCAACTGGGATCAGATCCGGACATTGTTTCCGGGTGTGGCAGCTGCCATCGAAACCGTAGGCGCGGGCTTGAAAGTTCTCTTTGATGGCGCGTTGACGCAGGGATCGCTGATGGTCACCGGGTTGACGCAGCTTCTGACGGGCGATTTCGCCGGTGCCTGGGAGACCGTCAAGTCGATGATCGGGAATGTCGTCACGACAATTCTCAATCTGACTGACGTGGTGTTTCCGGGGTTCACGGCCAGCCTGCCAGGTATCATCACATCGATTGTGCAGTTTGCTGCGCAGATTGTCGCTGCCTTCGCGGCGCTTCCTGGGCAAATGATCGAAATTGGCGGGCAGATCATCGACGGGCTCTGGCAGGGTATCCAGGCAAAATGGGAATCCTTGAAGGGCAATGTGTCCAGCATTGCGGCCAGCATCAAGGACAGCTTTACCGGCTTCTTCGATATCCATTCCCCGTCCCGTGTCATGCATGAGATCGGTACCAACATCATGCAGGGTCTCGGCAACGGGATGGAAGGCATGAAGGGTTCTGTTGTTGCGACGGCCGCATCCACGGCCGGCGCAGTCTCGACTTCATTTCAGGAGGCAGGGAATTCGGCGAATAGTGTTTTCTCCGGCCTCGGCTCTTCGATCGCGGGTCTGATCGATGGCACCAAAGAATGGTCCAGCGTTCTTTCTGATGTGGTTGGCAAGCTGGCAGACATCGCGCTCCAGCAGTTGTCCGCTGGTTTTGGTGGCGGCAGTGGCGGGGGCGGCGGTTTCGGCGGGTTTTTCTCCGGCCTTCTCGGCGGCTTGCTTGGCTTTGCCAGCGGCGGAACGATCATGCCGGGTGGTACCGGCGGTATCGACAGCCAGGTCGTCGCTTTCCGAAAGTCTCCCAACGAGAGGGTGGATATCACCAAGCCGAACCAGCGGCTGAGTGGAGGTGGAGAGACGCAGAAAATCTGGGTTGGGGTCGACCCCAAAAACGGTTCCGTGACCCAATATGTTGATAACAGCATCCAACAAGCAGCCCCTTCGATCATCGGCACATCAGTTTCGCAGGCGCAACAGAACGTCATGCCGACCGTGGCGCGTCATCAGTCGATGAAGGCCGGCGGCGACTACAGGAATTCCCGATGACTGAAATCCTTGTCTGGCCGCATGATGTTCTGATTCCGGCTGAGAATTATCCAAACATTGTGCCGTTCACCCGGACGGGCGGGCGGGCTCTCGGAGGTGCCAAGCCTTCGGTGCGCACGGATCTCGGTTTCTGGACGATCGACTATGTCGGCATCCTCCTCCATTCACCGGCGCAGCTTCGCGTCTGGGAGGCGATCAAGGATATCCTTTCCGGATCGTCGGGGCGGATCGCCGTTCCGATCTGGGTTCAACAAAGTGCACCATGGGCTGGCGGTCCGCGTGTCGGCTACGAACCGTCGCCCACCGTGCCGCATGACGATGACACGCCATTCGACGATGGCACCGAATATGAGCAAGGCGCGATCTCTATCGAGACGGTAGGGGAAACGCTGATCGGAGCGACAGTCATCACGTTGCGGGCTATTGCGGCCGGTGATGATCTGTCCGGCGTGTTCTTCAGTTACGAGCATGCGCTTTACCGGACCGGCCGCGTGGTCAGCGTTGATGGAAACGACTGGACGATGCGCATCAGTCCATCGATCCGGCAGACTATACCGGCCGGAGCAACTCTGGAATTCGATATACCGACATGCCTGGTGCGCCTCGTCGATGACGACGGCATGAACAATGGGCAGAACATAAACAGGTATCAACCGGTCAACGTCTCCTTTGAGGAGGATACGCAATACTGGAACTTGCTTGCAATCGGAGCTGAAACCTGATGGCGCTCAAGTCACTGCGCGTCCTCTGTCAGGTCGATCTGCCCTCGGGGCCATTGCGTTGGTACGACGGTTCCGGTGGGCCGTTCGTCGATAGCGCCGGCGAGATTTACCGCTCGTGCGTGCTGACTGAGGACGCCCTCGATCAAATCGAACTGGCGATTAATGCTGAGGCCTTTACCTTGTCGTTGGTGATCTCCGGAATTGACGGGCCGACCTCGGACGAAATCTGGACCGACTATCGAGCAGGTACCATCAAGGGTTCCCGGTTCAGGCTGCTGATCCAGAAGTGTGATGAGTACGAGCAGCCGATCGGAACGCCGGCGGTCAAATTCACGGGCAAGATTGACAACCTGATCTTCGGCGACAGCGCTACGGATAAAGAGATCCGGTCGATCATCACCGTGGAAGTCACCAACCGGTTTTCACTGCGCAAGCAATCGAATGGTGGCGTTCTCTCCGATACGAACCAGAAGGCGCGTTCTGCTTTCCTTAATCCGAGTGCTCCGCCCGACAGGTTTGCCGAGCGGGTGGTCATCTACCTCAACAAAGCTATCCGCTGGCCACGCTGGTGATGCACGATCAATGGGCTTCGTTTGCCTCCGCCTATGCTGAAAAGCCGTGGCGGCCGGGACACGTCGACTGCTGTCTTTTTCTGGCGGCGTGGGCGGTCTGGCTTGGACATTCTGACCCGGCCCAACACCTTCGCGGCACTTACGATGATGAGGAAGGGTTTCGGAACATCATCGAGCGAGCTGGAAACGTCACGGCCGTTGTCGAGCGCTGCGCTTTATCCATCAATGCCAAACGCCTGCAACGCCCGCTCTGCGGCAGTATTGGCGTCATCGGCAGTCCATCCAACATTCACCGGCAGTTCGGCGCCATCCATGACGGGGAGGGCTGGAATGTTCGGTTCATCCACGGGGTCCATCGTATGATTGCCACGCCGCTTGCCGTCTGGAGCATCTAAATGCCCGGCCTTGAAACCCTTGCTCTGATCATCTCGTCGCTCGCGACAACGACGTTTGCTGCCAACGCCCTCTACCTCGGCACGTATGCTCTGGCTCTGGGCGGTCTAGCCTACGCGCAAATGGCGTTGGCCCCTGACAAGCCTGCGGTTCCGAAAGCCGACGACGGGACGTTCAACCTCAAACAGAACGTTCCATCGCTCTCCTATATTCTCGGTTGGACGAAAAAGGGTGGTGACTACGATTTTCTGGAGGAGAAGAGAGGTACTGCCTATCATATCGTCGTGCCTGCGGCGCATGAGATATCAGCCTACATCCAGCACTACCTACACGATGAAAAGGTTACGCTGGGACTTGGCGGGTTAGTGTCTGCACCTAGCAACTTCTCCTATGCCGGGGTCAAAATTCTCGAGCGGAAGGGTTTGCCTGCTGAGACGGCCTACGGTGAAATTGTCACGGCTTTTCCTGAAATCTGGTCGAACGATCACCGTGGCGATGGACTTGCCTCGATCATGATGGCGTGCCCTGGCGTTGATCAGAAGGACTATATGGCGGCCTATCCTAACCAGATGCCGCAATGGTCCGCAGTCATCGCCGGAGCCAAGCTTTATGATCCTCGTAACGGAACCACTGGCTTCAGCCGAAATCTCGCGCGGATGCGTTTGTGGCATCTGACACACCCGGTTGGCGGCAAGCTTTCCCTTAGCGACATGTATCTGCCGGACTTCGCGCATGCGGCCGACGTCTGCGATCAGACTGTGACAAACCGGGACGGCGGCAGCGAAGCTCGCTACTACGGTGGCTTCTGGTTTCGGGCCAACAACGATCCGACAGAAGTCGGCCGCATCATGGATCAGGCGGCTGAACTGGTCATCTTTGAACGGCCTGATGGGCTCGTGGGATGTCATGCCGGAGAATTCGTCGAGCCGGATATCATCCTAACGAAGAACGATATCATCAGCGTCAACCTCGACGGCAACACCCGCGACACCTCTAATGTTCTTGCTGTGTTTGGCCGTTATGTCCGCCTGGATCTCGACTACAATCTTGCTGACGCCGCGATCTACGGCAATCCATACGTTGACGGCGACGACACTGAGCGGACAAAGACGATCGATAACAACGCTGTTCAATCGCACAATCATGTGCAGCGGCTGCAGAAGATTGCCTTCATTCGCGCCAACGCTCCGCGCGTTTCGATCCGCGCTCATTATGAGCCGGCAGAAAATGTCTCCTATCGCCGCTTTGTCCGGGTGCGATACCCGCCAAAGCTCGATGATGTGATCATCGAGATCACAGAGACCCCGACGCTGTCGCTTCGCAACCTGACGGTCGACTTTTCCGGCATCATTGTGCCTGCGGATCTCTATGTGTTCGATGCGGCCACCGAAGAGGGAGAACCCGGTAACGACGTTATTCTGGTCGAGAATGGCGGCGTCCCCACGCCCACCGGATTTAATGTCGAGATCCGGACGCGGATTGTCAGCGGTGGAACCAAAGCCGCATATGCGCTCGGGACCTGGACGCATGTCGACGAGCCGCTGACTTATGAGTTTTCGTGGCAGCCGACAGATGAAAGCGAGCCGCCCCGATCGATCAATGCCGAGCCGGGTGATGACGAGGTGCAGTCTGCCTATCTTGAGGATGGGAAGGCGTATCGGTTTCGGGCTCGCGCCTGGGGCGGCGGCACGGATTCGGCGTGGACAGATTATGTCGTCCGAACTGCGATAGCGGACCCGGTAGCGCCTGGCGTCGTTACCGGCGCAGGCCTGACCGGTGGCGTTGGCCAAGTCAATTTTGCGTGGACGTCGCCGAACAGCCCCAACTATTTTGGGGCACGGCTTTACATCAATACAGCCAACATTTTCGGGACTGCCACACTGGTCGGAACCGAATACGGATCTCCAGCCGCGCTCGATGCCCGCGTCATAACCGGGCTCAGCGCCGGCACGAAGTACGGGTTCATCCAAGCTATCAATGCTTCAGGTGTGCCAGCGGCAGCCGTCGCGACCGGCGCAGCCACGGTCTCCTGAACTTCAATACAAAATCATAGAAACCTGCCTTCGGCCGCAAACCGAAGCGCTTCAGTATGGGGAATTGGCATGGCCGATACCGCAGTGACCGTTTTTCGTGACTATGTGACAGACGGTGTGCCCGCCTCGGGTAAGAACAAGCCAAAGAAGTCTGCCATTCGCACACTGTTGAGGTCTTACGAAGAGGCGATCGACAGTCTGACTCTCATGCTTGGCGCGAGCCAGGGTGCGGTCAAGGCTACAAAATCTCAACTCGATGCCGTAGCCGGCAGCTTTACTGACGGCGATATCGGCGTCGTGTTTGCCGACACAGACTTGTTGAACGGTATTTACGTCAAGACCGGCGCTGTTTGGGTATTTGAAAGAGGATTGCCGGGGTCGGCCGCGAGTGCTGCGGAGGCGGCTGCAGTCGCGGCGCAAGCTTTGGCTGAAGCAGCGCAAGCGGCGGCAGAGGACGCTCGTGATCTCGCAGCTGCCTACGCCTCCGACGCTGTCAGTCAGGGCAACGTGCCCGACTACGGGACGGTTCTTGGCCTTTCCGGATTGACAATACCTGTCGGAATAACGTCGATACGTCTCAAAGGCTACTCGGCTGCTGGGGATGGTGGTGCATGGCCAGTCGCCAAGGAAATCGCTGATACGGGCACACTATTGGCTGGGCAGGTGCGCAGCAACTCCAGCACCCGGAGGTGGGAGCTGGTCACGGACGTGGCGACCCCGGAGATGTTCGGGTGCGTGGCTAACGACGACGGCGTGGAAAACTCTGGGAATTTGATGAAGTGGCGGGACTACAGCCTGCGGACCGGGGCCGTGCCCCGTATGCTGCCTGGTCGTATTTATAACGTCGTCGCAAGTACTTCTATCGGCAACGCGGGAATCTTCGAGATCGATGCGGGGGCGGGCAGCGGTTTCCGTGGACCCGTCGTGTTCAACCCTAATATCCGTGCCAAGGGTTCGGAGCTCAAAGTCAACATAGTCGGGACGGACACCTACACGTTCATTTTCTCACCTGCCTACCAGGCGGACATCACCAACAGGCGTGTCTGGCTGGACGCAGAGCCTGGCCTTGATTACTCCGCATACCGCTCAGTCAACTGCACAACCGAGCCAGAGCATTTCACGGTCGCATATCCGGGCACTAATCCCACCTACACTGCAGCCTCCGCATCAAGTGTCACGGCGGACGGTTTCGTTAGGGCGCTCGCGAATGACGGGCTCATGCGACTATCGCTGCTTCCAGCTGAACCGGCCTCCGAATTGTCGGCATTCTTCGGCGACAACGGTTCCTTCTACCAGATCGCGCACGTTCGTACGAGCAAGGGATACGTCCAATTCCGCGCCCAAGACGTACAGGCATTTACGGTAGAGGAAGCACTGATAGGCGCTGGAGCGATCACCTCCACGGGGGCCGACTGGGTCGGGCGACCATACAATACTCCCTACAGCCCAGAAAAAGCGATGTGGACCCTTCGGAACTACGACGGGCGGACGGTCGGTCTGCTGCTGAACGGCCGGGAACTGGCCCGCAAGACGGTGACTGGCTTCATTACGCATATGGGTTTCGGGGGCCTCCTGGCTGGCGCATTGAACATCGCAATCCAGAACTGGACCCTGCGCCGAAACATCAGCATCCCGAACAGCCTGAGGGCCTTGAAGATCGTCTGCGCTGGCGACAGCTACACGGCTCCAATTGCGGGTGACTGGCCTACGGTCATGCGGCAGATACTAGAAGGATCGTTGAGTGCCAGTGCGGTGGTTGTCAACCTTGCCGTTAACGGTGCAAACTCTGACGGCGTCCTGACCCAACTATCTGGTTACAATCTCACGGGCACGACAGATGTCGTAATCATGGTTGGCGCCAACGACCAGCAGGGCGGGGTGAGCGGTGGTACGTTCCGGACCAAACTTGAAGCATCGTTCGCCCTCGCGGTAGCTGCCGGAGCCCGCATCCATGTCGTGCTGCAGAAGCCGTTCTACGACAAGACACTAGCCCCTGGTGCGACTACAACGAACATGCTTCTTGCGGGTAGTTACCGGGCTCTCCTTCAGCGGATAGCCGCCGACAACGGCTGTAACGTAATCGACCTGATGCAGGAACTGAAGCCTGCCTTGTTCGAGATGGTGACGGATGGGTCGCTCGACCCTGGCCTGATGGACAATATCCACCCGTCGACGTTTGAAAAGATGCTAATTGCAAAGGTTATCACGCGCCGTATCCTTGCGACCGCCGGCGCCAAGATCACCAAGCTGATGTCTCCGCGGGACCTCCCGACGCGGTCCTACCTCTCAAGCCCGGCATGGACAGCACACGCCACAGCGGGCTCGGCTGAGATGACGCAAGACGGGATCGCCCGGCTCTCAGGCAAGATCGTCCCCGGTAGTACCAAGACGAGTGGCACCGTCATCATGAACCTCCCTCCACCCATCCGTCCGGTGAAGCCACAAGCGATCACCGCCCGGAGCGAGCTGGCGAGTGTACTGCTCGACATTGCGACTACGGGCGACGTAACGCTCCGCACCAATATGACCGGAATGGCCGATACCTGGGTTTCGCTCGACGGCATCTCGTTTGCCACAGCGGCGAGTGCCTAAGCCAGTGCAAACTTATCGCTGGCGGCAGCGGCCGCCAGCGTCAAAGACCTTCCCCAAACTTAGCAATTGATGATTGCTCAATGAATTGACGAAGCTCCACGTAACCATCTCCCGAAAGGTGTGCTTTGTCTGCCTTGAAGTTTTGGCATGCCGGAGCGCCGCCGCACGTCAATGCACCCTCATCGATCGAGACGATCGATACTTGTTGGTTATCTTGGAACTCATCCGTCAGCAGGTTTAATATCTGCAGCCTATCCGACGAGCGGAATGCGAACCCCTGTCCTCGTGGCAATATAGGGACCACGAAAATTCGAGAAGATTGCCACTTTGACAGCAACGCTTCGACATTTGCGCTAATCCCCGCGGCAATGCCGCAAGGAAGGGCGGAAATGTCAGTCAGGTTGTTGGTCCCGATTATAAGGAGAACGTTCTTAGGGGGAGGGGTTGGAGGAAGCAGTTTCGTAAGGCGCCACAGGGTTTCTTGCGTTTTATCGCCGCCAATCCCGAAATTCAAAACGCTCTTGCCTTTGAAATCTCTTTGCTGAAATGAGATCCACCCATCAGCCAGGGAATCCCCGAGGAGAAGGATGTCATGTTCTTTGTTCGTGTTTCGAATTCGCTGGATGGCCCTTGATAACCTCGCAGGGCTTTGTTCAACCACTGGTGTCGTAGCCACCTGTGTCTGAACTTCATCACAGGCTTTCGCGCTGCCAGCAGTAGTAAGCGCTAGCGTAGCTATGAGTATCAATCGCCGCATCTGGATCATTGGTTAGAAAAACTCGATCTAAAACCCATACGGCTTCTTCCCGACCATCCGCTGGACCTGTTGGTCGATCGAATTGGGGTTTGCCACAAGCGGCCAATTTCGCTCGTAGATCGCTTGGTATTCTAGCCATTCATCATCGGTGAGACGGCGGCCTTTTGAGTAGTCGGCCGCTGCCCTCGGGTCCTTCGAGCCCATCATCTTCGCAACATAAATGATGCGTTGAACAAGTTCATCCTGGCTGAGGGTGGTCATCACAAGTCTCCAACTGTAGCCTAGGCCTATCACGGCTAGTTAGGTGTGACCATAAGGCGGGTCACTTCACGGCTTGCCTCTTCAGCTGCATCAGCGTCGCCAATCTTCAACAGTTCTGTTTTCAGCACGTTGTAGAATGATACTGCCTCCCGAGCAGACAAGCGGTCGGCGTATGCCTTGAACATTTCCGCCGCTCTGTAAGGGCTTTTCTGACAATATCTCTGTAGTACGACTCTTGCTCTGGTCGGCATAGTTCTTCGGAACGAACCGAGTTTGGTTAAGCCAGCCAAATCCCCGGTCCGTGCTTTATCTATGACCAGCTTTGTTGTTGCGGTGCCTGCAAAGACGCGCATCACTTCATGACCGAACATTGGGACGGAAACCGTTGTCATGTGGGGCGCGACCTCATGAATTTTTCGGACATTCCCAGCATCAATATAATCGAAACTATCAAAGATTGCGATTGCGTTCGGGACCACATCTCCGATCCCTATCGTCATATCCGAATGCAGTTCTGGCTTATAATGCACCCGATGAGGGTTGTAACTTACGTCGATGGCGTCGGGATCGATTGTCGCCTGTGGGCTGAATGAAAGAGCGCAGGTCGCGTTCAAAAGAGAACTGTATTTCAACACGGCGTAGCCGCCCATCGAAGCCCCGAAAGTCACCCTGTCGACATGATCGGCAAGGATTTCCTCAATGTGCGGCATGACGCCGAGCATGTCGTCACGCGGATACCAATTTGGACCTTTGGGCATGAACGCCAGCGTGTTGAAATCCGCCATATCCGCGACGCGTTGGCCCCAATAGGTGACGCCATCGGCGTAAACGTTCAACGGAGCGAAGGGAATCCAGAGAAAACTGCTGGTCCCTTTCCGATAGTGGACTTCGATATTATCAGTGCTGGCGATGATCAAGGGAGCGCGCATTCTAGTGTGGGTTGACTTGTAACTGCGATGATAAGCCCGGATTTTCTGTCTGAAATCTGAAGCTCACGCCAGACCCCATTCAACTCATCCCGCTTAACACACCGACTTTGCCATCCGCAACTAGGACGGCAGTTACCTGCACTCAGACACCCAATCCATCATCAAAGGACACCCCATGAACGAGATAATCTCGGCTCAGCAACTTCGCTTGGCTGCAAAAGGCAAGGTGAACGAGAGCAACATGAATTCCGTGCTGGTCGCGCTGAACACCTACGGAAAGAAGTTCGGGCTCGATAAGCCGCACCGAATGGCCCATTTCCTTGCTCAGATCATGCACGAAAGCGGATCGTTCCGGTTTGACCGTGAAATCTGGGGGCCGACCAAGGCCCAGCAGGGTTATGACACCCGTGTCGATCTCGGTAACACTCCGGCGCGAGATGGCGATGGCAAGAAATACGCCGGCCACGGCCCAATCCAAGTCACGGGAAAGGCCAATACCCGCGAGTTCATGGCGTGGTGCAAAAAGGAAATCGGCGGAGCGGTGCCCGATTTCGTCACGTCGCCCGAGCTGATCAATACCGATCCTTGGGAAGGTTTGTCGGCCCTTTGTTATTGGGACACCCGCAACCTCAACAAGTGGGCTGATGTTGGCGACCTGGAGACCATTACCAAGAAGATCAACGGCGGCAAGAACGGCCTAGCCGATCGCATGGAGTACTATGGCCGGATTGCCTTAGTGCTTCTCGGCTACAAGCCAGACAACGTGCTCCAGTTCCAGGCAGATCGTCGGCTTGAGGTGGATGGCGACGTTGGCCCTCGCACCCGCGCCGCGCTCCACGGTGAACTGGTAGCCCTCGTTCCCGGGGAAATGGCCAAGCCCTCGGTGCAAGTGGCTCCGGTGGTCGAGCAAACGACCGTAGTCGAGGAGAAGCCCGTTGTGCCCGTCAAGGTCGAGAAGGAAGTCCGGCAGAAAACTAACTGGATATCCGGCATCTTCGGCGGCTTGTTCGGCGCCGGCGGCCTTTCCGCCTGGTTCGCCGGCATGGATAAGGATTCCCTCATTCTCGTTGCCGGTATCGCCGTTGTGGTCATCATCGTGATGCTGCTCGGCGGGGAATGGATCATCCGGCGCGTTCGCTCGATCAAGCAGGCGGTCGAGGAATGATCACCAAGACAGCGGCCATCATCGGCGGCGTGGGTGGGCTCATCCTCGCTTTCGTCATCTTTCAACTCGCCAACACGCTCTGGCTTCTTCCTGCCGCCCGTAACGAGGGCAGGGACATCTACATCGCTGTCCAAGCCGTTGCGGACCGCAAAGCAGAACTCGAAAGGAAGGGCGACGATGCCACGCTTCAAACTCTCACTGATTATGACCTGTGTGTTGCTGGCCTTCGCGGCAACCGGATGCCAATCGATCCCTGCGACCAGCTGCGCGGGGCAGGTGAAGAATAATCTTTCCCCGGACGGTACCGTCGCTTTGATAAAGGCTGATCGGCCAGGCTACGAGCGGGTTATCGGTAACGATCGCGCGGGGGCGAGAAAAGGGTGCTGGGAATGAATGATGCGACGACACACCAGCAACTCGGCATGCTGATTTCGGAGGTCAAGAACCTTCGAGAGGACTTCCGGCGATCGGAGGACAAATCGGACGCCAGTCGAGCATCGGTTCATCGACGTATGGACGAGTTGGTCGATCGTGTCGGAAAGGTTGAGGGTGCTGTGGCACAGGTCAACGAGGACGTTACGGAGATGAAGCCCGTCACCGATGACGTGCGGAAATGGAAGCTGATGGGGATGGGCGCGCTTGCGGTTGTCGGTCTCGGCGGCACAGCGCTTGGCGTAAGCATCGCGGGGTTCTTCGATCAGATCGCGAGGTTCTTTCGGGGGTAGGGACGTCAAGTCCGCCCCAGCCACCACACCACGACTAACAGGGTCGCAGCCACAGCGACCCCGACTGATAAGAATATTTCTGCAGATTGGCTAACGTCCAAAGCTACCTCGCAAGGTCAGCAAAATCGTTCTCTGTCGATCACCTCGGTCTCGCCGTCAACCTTCGTCCACGTCAGAGACCATTCATCCATGCTGCCTTCGTTATGGATATAGGTGCCATGATGATGCACTTCGGCGTCGAGCGTGACGAACTCCGGCGGCGCCACACCAGGAAGATCGAGGACGCGCAGATAGTCGCAGAGCTCAGCCAACGAGGTGACCTTTTTTATGTCTTGTCGGCCGGGCTTTGAGATCGTCCAGGCATAGAAAGTCATTGGTTCGCCCCCGGCCAATCATTCGACGGTTCCGGATCTCCAGCGGACAAGCTTGGCGGATCTTCGGCCGGATCAGGGTCCTCGGCGTAGGCGATCCGCATGTTTTTCAGGACCTCTTCCATTGCGCTGATTGTCTCGACCGTGCCCCATCCGTGTGTGGTCGCCTCGTCCAGGATCATCTGCAGCGGACCATCAACCTCTTCTTGACACGCCAGATGGCGATCCTCGTGGGATACGGGGTATTTCGGTGCGTTGATCATCGTGGCTCCTCCATTTCGCTGGAAACCTGACGAAGGTCGAATTGTTCCCCTTGGTGGCTGATCAGTCAACTTCATAGATATCCGCAGCGTAAGCCTGATCTCTCTCGAATGAGGCGTGCGTGACGCCCGGTCTCTCAGTACGGTTTGGGACGGAGGCAAGGTGAGTGTGAAATTTAAATGCCAAACCTTAAATGACATGAGACTGTTTAGCCCGATCTGCTTGGCAGTCTGGTCGGGTTGTGAGGAAAACTTGGCCTCTCCTTCGGAAGGAGGGGCCTTTTTTGTTAACGAGACTTCGATCACTTCGACGCTTTCGGCCTCATCGCGATCAGTCAATCTCGTACATGTCAGGGGCCTCCGAATCGTCTCGAAGCCCCTTGAACGATGCGTGCCGCAGTTTCCCGTCTCCCGTCCACGCTCGAAACTCGATTTCGGCGATCAGCTCCGGCCGGGAATAGACGATGTTTTTCCCCTTGATGCGGACAGGCGGATGCTCGATGGGCATTAAGTCGAGCTGCTGTTTCAGGCTCCGGGCAACCTTGTCCTTGAAGCCGGTCCCGACAGAGCCGACATAGACGAGGGTGTCACCCTTGCGGGCGGCCAGCAAGAGGCTGGCAACAGCGCCCGGCATCGTTGTTGATGGTTCGTAGCCGACGACGACAAAACTCTCGCTCTGGACGCATTTGATTTTCAGCCAGTCGCCGGTCCTGCCGGATCGATAGGGGCGACGGCGGTGCTTTGCGATGATGCCTTCAAGGCCGTGCTCGCAGGCGGTCTGCAGAAGTATCTCGCCATCGGCCTCGATCTCCTCTGAAAGCCGGATCGGTCCATCCTTCTCTGTTAGAACACTTTCGAGCAGCATCCGGCGCTCGCCCTGATCCATGCGCGTGATATCGTGGCCATCGAGGTAGAGAAGATCGAATGCATAGAAGATTGCCGCCCCGGCATTCCTCTTCCCGCCCCGGCCGCCGAGCGCGTTTTGTAGCGCTCCGAAATCTGAGCGACCCTGGTCGTCAAGAACGACCGCCTCTCCATCCAAGATCATTGTAGCTGCGCCAAGATCCTTCGCGGCCTGCTCGATCGCCGAGAACCGCGTCGTCCAGTCGTGCCCGCCTCGGGTCAATATGCGGACCTTTGTCGGCTCCACGTGGACCGCAAGCCGGTACCCATCCCATTTGATTTCAAATGCCCAGTCGTCGCCTGTCGGCGGCTTGGATGCCAGAAGCGCTAGGCAGGGCTCGATCCGATCGGGCATTGGATCGAAGGGCAGGCGAGGCTGTTTGGGGTCACGCGCCGCCGGAGCTCGACTCTTCAGCGGCAGATCGGGTTCGGTTCGCAGGCCAATGGACTTTGGGGGACGTTTTGCCATCCCGATATTGCGCCACAAGAATATTAAAGAGTGATTGCGACCTCAGTGGCGCGGCGTCATCACCCGCATACTCAGCTTTACAATCCTAGCCGCTTCGGGTCGTGGCCTGCTCTTTCCAGCTGTTCAGCGTGGCGCTGGATAGCTCGATCAAGGATTTCCTGCGTCATGCCGAAATGCTTCAGTCTCAGAACGTCGCCGTAGCATTGCTCCGTCGCCAATGCCGCAGCTCGCGCGCTGTCTGCTGTGCCGCTGAACGTTCCAAGCCCATCCCATGGGCTGATCCAGCCTGCGAAGCTCATGTACCACTCCCAGTGCCATCCGGAATGATGGGTAGATACCCGGCCGATCGCGCGCTGGTTCGCAAGGTCATACCCCTGGAATATCGGCGTCACTTCGGTTGTTTCGATCCATTTGTGTTTCGGGCGGGGGAGATCGGTCATTTCGAGGCGTCCCGCTGTCTTGGCGTCATCACCCGCATAGACAGCTCCCAGTATTCCTCGACCTTCTGTGTGGCAAGTCGGGCGGTGGCCTGATAGCCGGCGTTCGGTAGGGGCGGGCTGCCCTGGTAGGATTTAGGCCAACTACCTGCCCAGTGCCAAAGGCCCTTCGTCTTGCCGTGCAACTCTTTCCGGATGCGGCCGATGTATTCGGTCCCATCCATCCCCATCCAGTCGGTATCCCGTGGCGGGTCGTTCTCGTCTATCTGGGTGCGGTGCCATTTGTATTTGGGCTGGTAGTCGGTCATCAGCCAAAGATATCGGCTGGACACATTTTCGAAAAGCATAATGATTGCTGACGACGTTCATGTGTCCAGAAAACTACCGAGTTTCTGAAAAGGTTCACTTTCCGCAGTCCGGCACGGGGCACCAATCTGGTTGCGTTTTCGTGACATCGCCCGCTAATGTGGACGCTATGGAGGGCAAAAAGCGTGATATTTCTTTCTCATAATTACAAGGATAAGCCGGTTGTTGAGCAGTTTGCGGTCGAGCTCGCCAATGCGTTTGGCAAAGGCAATATCTTCTATGACAGTTGGAGCATTCAGCCGGGAGAAGGCATCATTGCAAAGATGAATGACGGCCTTGGCGCTGCGGACTTATTTCTCTTCTTCGTGTCGACCAACAGCCTTGGAAGCAAAATGGTTGATATGGAGTGGCAGAATGGTCTGATGAAGGCTTCACAAGGAAAGATGAGGCTGGTTCCAATAAAGCTGGACGCGGCGCTGATACCGCCAATCTTAATGCAAACTGTGTACCTGGACTTGTTCAACCAAGGGCTGGAAGTGACACTTCGCCAGGTTCTCGACCTTGCTAAGGGAAATGATGCTTTTACCCGCCAATTTACGAATTTTTCAAATTTGCATGCAGTTATTGAAACTCATTCTGCCTCTGAACAAATAGTCACGATCGAAGCGATTCACTTTACCGAGCCTCGAGTCCGATTCCTTTTTCTGTTTGATCAAACTGTAGGTGAGCATGATGTCACGCTGGTGCTGACTACCACCTCGATGTATCAGCATGCCTTTCACCCTGGGATAAAATTAGACGATGGAAGAGTATACAATGGCGCCCAAATTGGCGACCCGTCAGCTCTCGTGCCCAAATTTCCTTTCAGGGTGAAAATCACCTGGGCGAATGGCGGGAACCCTAAGCTGCACGGGGTACTTCACCAGAAAGAAGAGACTCGTTGGGAATTAATTCCACTAATTGTTAAATAGCTTCCCCGGATTGCGGGGCCAGGCCCGGGAGAAGCCGGTTCGCCAGTGTTTGATTTCGCCGAATATGCCAGATCGGCACGGGGCACCTCTTCAATCATCCAAATCTTAGAATAGTGGTCGATCATCTAGTCGCGATTGGTGCAACGGAGTGTTTCTCCCATATTTCTTCAGCACATTACTTATCAAGACTGAGAGCCAGGGGGCGGTCCTAGGTGCCAAAAATATCCCTTCGATAAGGAGGTCGAGATCGACTTTCACCGCTATGCCTTGGTCAACCACTCCCGCACCAAAAGCCCCGTCAGATGGCCATCTTACAACAACCGCTCGAAGCTCCCGTTCGTGCTCAAAACTCTTCCTCTTATGCACTATAGGGGTTAAAGCATTTCGTGCGGCGATCGCTTCCTTGTCGTAATCAATGTACTTGACCATCCCTATATGAAGGGTATCCGCAGGCTGCAGCGCGCTTTTAAGGCGTCCTACGGTCGACTGTATTGCAATGCCCTCCCCGCTTTTCAGGTAGAGCTTCCACATCGCCGCGGACTCGGATTCGTTAAGATGCCAGCAACTGACGAACACGTGCTTACGCAAATTGTCCATGAATTCGCCCATTCTTGCCATTTGCGTCAGATAGCTCGCTTCTCCTCCCGGAGGAACGTTCGGTGGGACTATTTGCCTCGCAAGAATGTTGCTCCTTGGACTTGAGCCCTCGAATGGGTCTTCGAAGGTGTCGGTTCGCGCGAAATACAACGCCTCTTGATCAAGGATTGAAACCAACTTTGTGAAATCCATGTATCGCCAAATCTTAACGCCTTCATCGGCCGGCAGTTCAAATGTCGGGTGCTCCAAAAACATCGTTTTACTTTCCCGATTAGTGTGCTTTGCGTGAGACGTGAATGCCCACGAAGGCCTGGTGAGGCCCAGCTTGCGGCGTGTCAAGTAATGGATAATGATGAGATCAAAGGGAAAGACAAAGCTGGCGCTTGTGGAGTAATCTAAAATAAAACCGAGGGGTTACTTAGCCGGGAATATCGTTCTAAGTTGGGTCAAGCCTTTGCTTCGCCTTCTTCGGTTGCTTGCGGTATGGCCCTCCTGCCTGGCGCTCAGGTGCGAAAGCTAAACGAGGCTCGGGCCCAAACCGCGTGCCAAGTGCTCAAGCTCCAGCGCTGCTTCATTTATTGGGGAAGCTCCCGCGAGCATACCGTGCTCAAGCGCTACAGATGCGTTAAGTGGATCCACAGTCCGGCTCATCCGACGGTTCATTTCATTCCGGAGCGCCACACCTTTAGGCTGATACGTTGAACGCCATTCGTGGTTTTGCTCGCGAGAACGATCTACCAAGCGTTTGGTTTGTTCATCCCAAGAGAGACCCCTGTCCAGCAGATCCGCATCCCTCTCTTCCTTGATTCGGGCCTCAAACTCACGGATTTCAGCAGTAAAACGGCCTACTTCCTCTCGCAACTGTGCGATCGTGAGGCTTTGAAAATCGCTCGTCGCGTTGATTGACACACTAAAAGGGGAGTTGATCATCTGGGTCACCGTGTCTAGTTGGGCTGTTTCTATCACATCCTGAATAAATGAAAATTCTGTTTCCCCGTGCCTCAGCTTTAACTTAGGCATCAGTGCAGATATCTCTTTGCGCATAATCCAAAAGCAAAACCCAAATGCAATCGGCCAAGCTAGCGATGTTAATGACTGCAAAATCGAACTGATAAGCTGGTAGCCATCCATGTGGTTTGCATATTCCCCGTTAAGGTCCTGCATGTAAGGCCAAACGCTATGGTTGGGCAATGGGGCATCAAGAGCGAAAGTGGACCCGCAAGGTGCGGAGGGGGTATTCGATTGTTTTACAGTCGAAGCCTAAAGGTATTGATTTCATTAACGGAGGGGTGGGTGGGGTTCACACGTATATATATGAAAAGGCCCGATAAAGCCTAGCGTCCCAAGCTCACAGTCTCATCGGTAGTTGGAGCAATGTCGTTAGCGGGTGAGGGTGATTTGGATTCAGGTGCTTGGTAGTCCTGGATGGCCTTCACAATAGCGTGCTGCCATGTTCCCAGATCGATCACGGGATGTTCTTCTGTCGGTGATAGAAGCCAGAACGGTCTCCCGCTACCATTTCTTCCAAGGCAATTTTCAATATAATCAGTGTAGCTCGCCGCGACTTTTCGGAATTTTGACACGACGAATCGGAATTTTCAGTTTTCCGGCTGAATGTCAAAAAAGGCTCTTTCACCACTACTTTGGTTCCCCGCAAGTACCCTCGTGAAAGGTGCCATCGAAGTCTATTCCGCCTGGTTTAAGGATTAGGCCCCTTCCGTCAGCCATGGTGGCAGAGGCGAAAGGACCACCGACGATAAGCTGAACCGGTGCCGCTTTGCCGATGGCCAACCATTCAGTAATGCCCGTCTCGTCCATCTTGCGCGTCCACTTCATTTTTGGGAGCCCCTTATACCGGCACTCGACCAGATATTTCGACGCATCCACAGCAGCCTGCCGTTTCGCACTCTCAATCTGCTGAGCTGTGCGCAAAGCTTCCTCCGCGACCTTCGCATTGGCCGCGTCTTTCATTGTCTTGATGCGTTCCGATGTCGCCGCTATTTCGGCAGCGCTATAAACATCTCCACAATGAGCGAGCTGACTGGCCTTGTAGTCCAGCGCTGAAATCACGGCGTATGGCTGCCGTTGCGCTTCGTCGCTATTGAGGTGAGCAAGTTCTGCGGCAGTCTTGCAATCGCGAGCATGACTCTCAGCGGCTTGGCGTTTTGCTTCATCCACCTTTTCTTGGGCCTCGCGCGCTGCGCTCGCAGCGGCCTCTGCAACTTCGCGTCTTTGGGCGTCGATCAGGGCGTCCATCTTCTCGGTCAATTCGGGCAGTTGCGAGATTATCCGGTCCAGAAACTCCGTTGCGGGTGCGCATGCGTTCTGGTCGCCAGCTAAGTGGGACAAGGCCTTTCGCCACAAGCCAGTATCGTCCAGGCCTTCAAGGGCCTTTCGCTGTTTCAAGTTTGCCAACGCCAAATCGACGTTGTGGTGTTCCTCTTCCGGAAAACAATACTCATTGATGGCATGCTCATAGGCGGCCGCTTTGGCGAAAGGCATGGCCCGGATTTCATCCAAGTTCCCCGAATAGACTGGAGCGACGGTCCCGACGCTCACTGCGACCGCGACGAGTATTTGTTTTTTCATTCTTGGTTCTCTCTCCCGAACCTGACCCACTGCCTCTGTTAGATCAGTTTGGACGCTCACGCGAAATACAAGCCAGCAGATTTTGGTTGTTTATTTGCCTGTCTTCAATCCGTTGTAGGCCATAAGCCGCTCATAATAGTCCTCGGCCTTTGCCGAGGCATTCCGCGCGGTATCCTCGTAGCCTTGCTGGGGCATGAGGCGACCCTTTGAGATCCCGCGCACGGGACCCTGTCCAGTCCACTGCCACTTGTTCTTCATTTTGCCGTGCGCTTCGAACCTGATCCGACCAACGCAGATATCTCCATCCCAGCCGCAAAAATCTGTCTTATGGCTGTCTGCATCGGAGGGATCAGGCCAAGTCACGCGCCACTTGTATTTAGGTTTGTATTCGTCCGGCATCGTTGTGATCTCACTGCAATCCTCCGAAGTGTCCAGGTCTTCGGCGTCTTAGAACGCGGTGGTAACATATGCCGGCCGGCTGAGCAGTTACACAGCGCCGCCTGTAATGATCAGTTCTCGCGCAGCAGATCCCTTGCCGCCACCCACTGAATAGGTCAACTCCGCCTCGTGGAACGCGAATTGATTGAAGGTTATTCGGATATCGGGAACGTCATTAATCGACAGAATGAACCGCCCTTGAAGCCGAGAGAGCCTGTCCGCCATCGCTTGGAACTGGCCGCGATCGAAGAGCGCTTTGCCGTAGTCATCCTCGCTGCCGAAATAGGGCGGATCGAGATAGAACAGCGTATTCGGCCGGTCGTAGCGATCGATGAACGCCAGCCAGTCCAGGTTCTCGATGACGACGCCCGACAGGCGCTCGTGAACGTCCTCCAGGAGCGGTGCAAGCCGGTTGAGGTTAAAGCGAGCGGTCTCGCCTCTCACCACGCCAAAATTCTGGCCCGCCACCTTGCCGCCGAAGGCAAGCTTCTGAAGGTAGAGGAAGCGCGCTGCGCGTTCCAGATCGGTGAGTGTGGCCGGGTCGCAAGCCTTCAGCCGGTCGAACTCGCGGCGAGAGGTGATCTGGAATTTCAGGGTGTCCATGAACTGCGGATAGTGCCGCTGTAGGATGCGGAAGAGATTGACCACCTCGCCGTTGCGATCGTTGATGACTTCCGATCGGGGAGCCTTGGAGCGGCGGAAGAACACGCCACCCATGCCGACGAACGGCTCAGCGTAGGTCACATGCGGGATGGCGTTCAACATGGTGACGAGGCGGGAAGCGAGCTGGCGTTTGCCACCAATCCAGGCGGCCGGTGGTTGGGTATTTTGAACGTCTCTCAAATGGTCTTCAAAGGGCATATGAAACTTTCGGAGAATCAGTCACTAAGACCCCGCCCTGCAGGGTACGGGTGTGACGGTTATCCAAATCGCTGTCGATGGGTCCGCCGGCAAAGTTGGCCCATCTCCGGAGCGGGTGACCGCTCCGGGCACCTGGTGTTTTTAGGCTTCGGATTGAGGCGCGCCACCGTCAGGCGCTTCCACGACGGGCTCGGCTATCCCTTCCATCATCGGCGGCTGTGGATCCAGCTCATGACGCAGGCGGGCGTTTTCAGCTTCAAGCGTGGTTATCTTCGCATGCTGAACGTCGTGGGAAAGGGCGGCATTCTTGACCTGCGTGCGCAGTAATTCATTCTGATCTTCAAGAAGTTGGATAAGGCAGCTCATCGTCTAATCCTTTCATCTGTGATCGATCCCGCACCGATGTTCGATGCAAAGACGGCGAATGGGCTAATTGTGGCGTTCCGAATGGGGATGTTGGCGAGGTGCAGAGTGTTGCAGCCGATCGAACCAGCCTCGATCTTTGACGCGTGAATGGCAGTTGCGGCAATCATGGCACGGCCGTTGTTGTTCGCGGTCGCTATACTGGGGATGATTGCCGCTAGCGGCGCACCGCCAGCGAGGGCGAGAAACGAACGCCGCTTCATTCGCTTGCCTCCCAATTGACCGCAGCTGCTGCCGCGATCGCCTCAGCTGTCTCGGCCGCCGCCACAGCCTTCTTTGCCCCCATGCGCTTGCGCTCGATGCCGGCCGAGACGATCTGCCAGCCCTCGAACGTCGCCACGATCTGCTCAGCCTTTTCAGCCAGGGTTACTCCGTCAACAGCAGCCTCGGCGACGATGTGGGGGATGGAGGTGTCTGCGATGCTGGGATTGGCAAGCAGTTCACGCGCTTCAGCGCTTCTGCTGGTACGTCATGCTCTGTCCGGAGCCTGCGGTGATGAACTTCATCCGGTACGCCTCGGCTGCACGGTCCACTGCCTGGAAGGCGGCTGTCTTTGCTGCGACCAGATCGAATTCAGCAGGGACTGGCTCGAACATCAGTTGAAGATGGTCGGCAAGGTTCTTGGGCATAACCGGCCGATCCACGGTTTCCAGAAGGATTTTCCTTTCAGCACCGTTCAACTGATCAGCAATCGCGTCACGCTTGAGATCGGGTAGCTGATTCATCAGATACGACCCCATCTTTGACCAATATTCCGGTTCGTTCATCACCTGTTGGCGATAGAACCACCAGCAGCAATAAGCCATCCATTGATCTTCTTTGCCGTCTTTCAAATTCATGCTGAAAGCTTCCAGCATGATGAAGTGGCTGCTGCTAATGTCGTACATTTTATTCTCCCAGCTTAAGTTATCTTTTGAACGCAGTGGCAAAGCAGGAATTGAAAGAGACGGTTGCACGAACATCCACCTGAAATCTGATGGTTGACGTTGTAAGTCCCGCCGCAGGGGTGAAAAACGCAAACAAAGAAAGTGAAGCAGATGCTCCGGTATTAACTAGGGTCTGCGTTCTTGCCAAAGTCCCGCCAGTATTGAGATTGATTAATGTCAAAGTGAAACCGCCATTCGGAGAGCCGATCTGAGTAGTCGTCTCCATGTAGCCATCAACCTTAACGATCACGCCGGGGTTACTAGCAGTGTCTGGGTGCGTAACGGTGAAATCAACCGTCTTGGTTCCGCTCATTGCGCCCAGAGCTATCGAACCCGATCCAAAACTTGTGACAGCACCAGTGGCGATATTTGATGTTCCAACTGTCAATGTCCCGATGATAGCGTTCGAGATGTTGACGCTGCCGAGCGTGGCAGAAATCGCAGACAAGGTAGTGACATTGATCATTGCTGCGGTGATGGAACCATCGACAATGAGTTCACCAGCCTTTTTCCGGCGCAAGACAAGTCTATCGATAAGTAGGTTTGCTCCAGTGGAGTTTGAGCTGTGATTGAATATCTGTATAAGTGCCAATCTTGCCGTCGAAGGAGTCGTAACCGTTCCGCTTCTAGTTGTCATTACGTTGGTTATTGGAGCATTGACAACAAAGTCGGCACCACTAATGAACACCATTGCTGCGGTGTAGAAGTTTATTCGATAGTAAAAACCAGCGCCAGTATTTGTCACACTATTCGTCATAATGGCGGTTTCGCCATACAACTCTTCTCCGCCAGTAACAGGGATCGCATAAGTCGATTTTAGTTGCGCGTTGACTGAATTGACTAAAATAGTCTTTTGTAGGTTCGCTACGTTGACGCCCGTTGTGGCAAAGCCTGCTACTGGATAGATGCTTGCACCTGCCCCTGCTATGTCCCAGTAAGTTGTTGTATTGAATTCATCAAAGTAACCGTTTGGAACGAGGTTCTCATAGTCGGTCAAAATCAACGATTTTGCGGTTATCGAATTGGCGGCCATATTGTTGACGCCAATCGTATCGGCCGCGATCTTGGCGCCAGTGATTGTCGCGGCCGCAATATCGGCGGCCACAATAGCGCCTGCTGAAATCTTGCCGGCAACGATCGCACCAGCAGCAATCTTTGCCGACGTTACAGCCAGGGCATCAAGTTTCGCTGTAGTGACTGCGCCAGTCACAATGTTGCCTGCATCAATCAGCGTAACGCCAGATTGTGCCCATGGGGATGGTTCCGTCTGATTGTCTGTCGCTTCACCGAAGAAGGCGCGAGTAAACCAGACATAGCTATCCCCACCGGGGGCTATCGTACCTGCATGGCGTATAAACACCACTACACTGACTGCACCCGCAACCGCAACCCCAAACATACTTGTACGAATATAGCCGGAAAGTTGAAAATTCGGCGACACGCCTTCCGGGGCTATAGACGGGCTGAAGGAATAGCTAATCACAGAACCTGCGCTATTTACCCAGCCAATGAAAAGCTGTCTGTTGGCACGTAAAGCAACTGCATATACGGAAAACTGATATCTCTTTCCCTCTTCTACGGTGAAGAATTTGATGCCCCCATCAGCATTCTGCGGGGCGATGTCGCAATACTGATTAACGACGGCAGTCGTGTTGCAACGTATTTGTATAGATCCATAAGGCTTAACGCCCCACGAGTCTGTCCGGATAGAAGGCGCGTCGTACTGCAGAAGCGATGACGCTGCGCGTATGCCCCAGCCAGTGAGACCGGCAGCAAAATCCGTGTTTTCCAGCCATTGAGATCCTGTGCCCACTGCAAGTTTGTCTGCGGTGATAGCGCCAGCCGCCAGCTGCGTTGTTGATACCGCTCCAGCAATGATCTTTGCAGACGTGACCGCATTGGCAGCAAGCTCGTTCGTAGTGATTGCGCCGGCGGCAAGCATGTTGGTGATGATAGTGCCATCGACGATGAGCTCGGCAGCATTCTTCCGCTGCACACGAACGGCACCAACTCGGAAACCGCCAGTCGTGATTGCCACGGTAGGATTAACGTCGAACCACGCATAGACGGCTCCGGCCGGAACTGTAAGTGTCGCGGATTTTCTCGTGACATATGCAGTGTCGGTTGAGGTGAACGTGACACCAACGGGAGCCCCTACAAGAGTTACTCCATCAGCCAGCATGAATCTCAGTCTGGCGTTGAGTGTGGTGTTCACTGCACCGACAGCCCGAGCGGTAACTTCCATCATGAACGTCTGGCCAGGAATAACGGGCCAGACATTGTTCGACCGAACCGCGATACCAACTGCGCCGACGTTGATCGACATGCAATAGTTGCCGATAAACGCAAGAGATGGATCATTGACGATAGTGGTGAAGCCCGAGGAGACCCAGCTAACATTGCCTTCGGAGAAAGTTGGGTTTTCCACATAGTTGGCCAGGTCGGCCAATATCATCTTGTCGGCTGTAATCGCCTTCGCGGCGATCTTGTCGCCGACGATGGAGTTTGCTTGCAGCTTTGGTGTCGAGATCGCGTCGTCGGCAATCTTGGTGTTGGTGATCGCATTGGCGGCGATCTTTGACGCGTCTACAGCCAACGCAGCCAGCTTCGGGTTGGTGATCGCAAGATCGCCGATCTGCGAGGAGATGATCTGGCCATCAAGGTCAGCGACCGGAACCGCAGACGTGTAGGCGGTCCCGTTCCAACGATACATCTTGCCGTCAACGGTGATGACTTCGGTCGTCTTGGTGGTCGGAACCGTCGAACCTGCAATAATCCCGATCGGCTCGATGCCCGATGCAAATTTCGTGATGCCGACTGCAGCATCGGCAATCTTCGACGCGATAACCGAACTATTGGCCAGGATGTCCTGCGTAACCGCAGCGATCTGGATCTTCGCGGTGGTGACGGCGAGATCGGCCAGCTTCAAGCTTGTTACCGCTTCATTCTGGATTTTGTCAGCGATGACGGCGGCAGTGGCGATCTTGGAAGCAACGATCGAGTTGTCGAGAACGTTCATGCGCCCTGTCGGCGCCACTGTCGTCATCCATGGCGTATAGGTACGAAGGCGATCCGGAACAGTCGTTATCGTGGCTCGCGCATTGTAAAGAGTCTCAGATACAACACCATCGGTCGTGAGGAATAATCCGCTCTCCGGCTCCGAGCAGGTGGCCAATAGCTCGAGCGTTTCGCCGTGCTTCCGATACGGGATCCGGACTTCGGTAATCGTCGGGTCTTCAGGCGGTGACCAGGTGAAACGCAAGCATGGCGTATCCTGCCGCCCGGCGCTGCTGATCATGCCAGCTTCGACATTGAAATCCTGCACGGTCGACAGCATCGACGGATTGATGACTGGCGCCGGCGGGATGACAACCGGGCCGGGTTCAATGTCCTCGTCGTCATAGATATCGGCGCCGGTCTCGGAGAGTTTCAGCGTGACGCGGAACTGCTCGTCGAGCACCCATTCCGAGATCATCCACTCTTTGCCGCGCCAGACGACCCACTCGCCTTCCTGCACCTTAAGGCCGACACGACGGCTCACAGGCACCGTCGCCGTGCCGCCCCTGCGGTTTTGGCGATAACGGATGTTGAGCAGGTACTGCGCGATATCCGGGTCAGTGACCTGCAGGAAGTCGTTGCTGGTCTGGCGATTGCGACCGTCAGCGGCGACATCGGCATTGACGTACACCGGGGTGAGGCTTTCCGGGTTCCAGTTGGCCTCGATCGACAGGAACTGTCCTGACAGATGATTGTAGCGATCGAAGGCTGATTTCCGGAACTGGACTTCCTTGGCCCGATCGATGGGGAGATCTTCGGCTGTGATCTCCAGAACCGGGATCTGCGGGGCACCGGCGATGACGCCCGAGAGGCCGCGACGATTCAGGCCGTAGCCCGCCATCGCATCGTCGAACTCCTTGAGAATCTCGGTATGGTCGTCTTCGCCGGTCACAAACAGCGAGCACTGATATGTGCGTTTGCCGTCCGTCCGGAGGCTGTCGCAGACATTCATGGCGACGAAATATGAGCCCAGATCCAGTTGCCCGAGGCTCTTGCCCTCGCCGATCAGCGTGCGGCCGGACACAAGCGCGCGTAGGCCGAGCTGATAGTTCAGCCGGTGAACAGCCGGGTTAAGGGTGTGCGTCCAGGTCGCGGGATTGTCGAGGCGCTGCGGGCCGGAGCCGCCAACAACCGTCGAATCCTTACGGGGATCGTATTCGCGAAGGCCGCGCAGAACGAATTCAAACTCAGGCTTGCCCTGCGAAAACAACCCGGCGTCATAGGTCCGGTGGACGGCAACGTAGGCCATGCCAGAATTGACGCTGGTTGCCTTCCACGTCTGCCCGAGGCCAGCGGAGCCGGTGACAAGATTGGTATCGACACCCTGCCCCGGTCGGCCGTCGAAGAATAACAACAGGATTTTGTCGCCGAAACCTTCGACGAAAAAGGCAGCGACATGATTGCCGGGGAAAACGGTAGGAACCAGATTATGCTTGGCGCCGTAGAAATAGACATACGGTTCCAGGCCGTCGCACCAGCCATTAGCCAGCAGGAAGACTTCCATGTTGTATTTGTTGCCGCGACCGGCCTTGGCGTAAAAGCTCCGCTGGCCCTTTGTCTTGCCGGTACCAAGCAGGGTGCCGACAGCCACGTCGCCGCCATACTGCGTCTCGCCTTGGATGGCTGTGTACTTCCGCTTCTTCGGGCGGTTGAGGTATTGAAACCCCAGCTGCGCCGCGAAGGCGAGACCGCTCGCCGCGATGGTTGCCAATGAGGCACCAAACAGGGTCGCTCCACCAAAGATCGCGGTCGCTATCGCAGTGAAAATTGCCATCTAAGGACTATCCGATATGAAATGCGGCGACGACGTCGGAAAGGCCGTGATCTTCACGGCCCTTGGCGGTCTTGGTGACGAAGCGCATGCCAAGGCAGACGCCGACATGTTCGGCGCCATCGGCGAGACGCAGGATGACGAGATCGCCGAAGCGAGCCTCGGCGGCAGCCATCGCGGCGCGGTCGAGTTCGGCGGTCCAAAATTCGACAAGGCTCTTGAAGCCGCGCTTGCGGAGCGCGCGTTGCGCACCGGCCAACGTTCGGTAGGCGCCAGCATATTTGGCGCCGAGCTGCGAACCCTCGATCGCATCGACAAGAGCGCAGCCCATCATGAAGCAATCGGACCGATCCGGCGTGCCATAGTCATACGGCTTCGCCAGCTCGCCCGAGAGCGTGCTTTGCACAATTCTAAATCTGTTCATCTGATTAGCGGCTCACCTGGCCCCATTCTTCGGGGATCGTGGCATTGGTCGCGACGTATTCCAGACCGGTGTCAGTCGCGAGATTATCGAACTGCTGTTCCTTCATCGACCGCTTGACGCCGGTCGAGCCGCGCGCCGAACGGCCGGGCGGCTGCAGATCGATCGAGAGGGTGAGCGACCGCTCGGAACCGGAGACAGCGCCCTCGTTGAACCGCACCTGGTCGATCTCGTAGACAGAGGATGCGAGGATGCCGACAACCTGATCGGTGTCCGGATCTCCGGCCAGGTGCGCAATGATAACTGGCGCGTTCTGGTAATTGTAGGCCTCGATCTGGGCTACCGCGTCATCCGGATTGGCTACCGGGATATTCGAGAACACGATTGTCCGCGTGGTGACGGCCGTGCCCAGCGCGCTGGACATATTCCCCATCTGCAGAAATCGGTTCGGCAGATAGACGAGGCCGTTGTGGGTGTATGGTCTGCCGCCACGATGGTAGCCGACTGATTTGCCGGGAAGGTCGAAACGGATGAGGTCGAGCCGTGCCAACCTCCCGGAATCAACCAAAGCCTCAACGGCTGGATCAAGTGCGCTCATGAGAAAAACACCTCAGTAGCAGTGAAAGATGGCGAGCGGCTTGCCCACGATTTCGTACCATCATAGCTGCCGGGATCGATCTGCATCGTACAGGAGGGCTTCTCGAAATGGACGGTGCTCGCTGTCGTGAAGATCGCGTCGAGCTCGTACTTGATCGACAGTGTCACAACGCCGGAGCCATTCGCGGTAGCCGGTGCCATAATTCGGTGAAGCGACCGCACCAGGACAGTCTTGCGGATCTCGACATAGTCACCCGGCGAAAGCTGAAATGCCGCGGGCAGACCTGAAACCACGATAGTCCGGCTGTCCGTAATGGACTGGAGAACCGCTTGCCCATTGAAAGCGCCTCCCTCCGCCTTCGTGCCCTCGAGGGGAAATCCGTTATCATGGGCGACCGGCCGTGGGCGGAAAGCGTCATACGCAAGGAAGGTCTCGCCGTCGTCGCCCGCGCGCATCATGAAGGCATCCATCAACCCATATTCCGGCCGCAGGAGCGGCCTTGAGAGATAGCGGGCCGTCCAATAGGCAGTGCCAAATATCTGGGCCTCTGTGCGGCGGCCTTCCATCTGATTGGTGTCGCGGGGCCGGACGGGATCGAACTTGCATTCGGTCCAATCCCGGCGGCCGCCGCCGAACGTTGGGAGCGATATCGGATCCGACATCAGCGCGCCTGCCCGTTCTGGTAAAGGTTCTCACGGCTTGAATCGTAGTCCCTGATGCCTTGGACGACGACGCCCTCGCTTTCAGTGCGGATCGTGGGACGAAACATCGGCCCCTCCTCTCCGATCACGCGAAGAACGATTTCTCGCGCGCCATCGGAGGCAGCTGGCGCACTTGAAGCGCCTGCGTTCTGGTTAGCGGCGGACATCACGCGGTGGTTCGGGATGACCTCTTCGCCGCCCTTAAACCGGACAAGCTCTGGCCCCTTCTCGCCCACCCAAGCGACGCCAGAGCGAGCGGCCGGCGTGCCGGTAGCGTAGCCGCGCAGGCCCGCCCACGGATCGGCCTTTGCACCACCACCGAACAGCGAACCAATCCCCGAGAAGATGCTGCTGAGAATGCCGCCGCCGGAAGTGCCGGCTTTGTTCACCTCGAAAAGCGCGTCAACGACATCGTTCAGTAGTTTGTCCGAGATCTTGGAGAGCACGCCGAGGGCAGCATCGCCGAATGACTCCCAGACAGACTTTCCGCTCTCGATGCTTGAGAAGAAGTCATCGAAAAACCCTTTCGTTAGGTCCTTCGAGAACTCGATAGCCAAGCCCATTTTCTGGGTCTCGGCTTCTGTCTGAGCCATAACTTGGGCCAGAGCGGATAGCTCGCCCTTCTGGGCTGCACTAAGGGTGATGCCGCGCTGCTGGGCCTCATTGAGCAAATCGGTCTCATAGCGGAGCGCAGCTGCAGCCTCTTCGGAGAGCCCCAGAGCGTTTCTCTCCGCCTCGAGCGCCGCGATGCGACGTTCCGCGCCGTCGACAATATCGGAGTATTTTTCCGTGTCGGACTTTCCGCCGGACTTCTTTTTGGCTTTCGCGTCAACGTCCGTAAGACCCTTTGCCAGTTCCTTCAGCTTCGACGAAGCAGCGGACGCCCCACGACCGATCGCATCCGTGACGCCTCCAACATAATCGACACCCTGCGCGCCCTTGATTGCTTTGACAGCGGTTTCGAGAGCCGCACTCCCTGCCCCAGGATTCGGATTGCTCACGCTGCCAAACTCTACCGGGCCTAGGATCATGCCGTTGTAGGTTTCTGGGCTGAGTGGCTTGCCAATCGAAGCCGTCCAGAGCGCGTATTTATTGATGAGGTTATTCAGCCCATCAATTGCACTCTGCACCATGCTCTCGATGCCATCGATTACCTTTTGGGCAGTTGAGTAAACGACATCAGACAAGGCGGCAGGCAGCATCGCCCACACAGCTTTGATTGCCTCGTATCCGCCGACGAACGAACCGATCACCAAGTTCATACCAGTTTTGGCGTCCGCCACGATGTCGCGTCCAAATATTTGAGCTAACTCGTCCCGGAAAACATTTGCCGCCGCGACAGCAAGCGTAATACCCGCGATGAATGCCACAACTGGGTTCGCTGCTATAAACGCGGCAGCCACTAGTGCCAATTGCACAACGAGGCGCCCCAGAAACGCAATAAGTGAAATAATTCCTCCGACAATGGCGGGAGCGTAAAGCAAAGCTACTGCCGCCGCAGCGGCCACGGCGTATGGAGCGATATCATCCAGAATGTCGGCGAGACCATTCAAAGCCGACTGCGCTAGCTTTGTCCAACTTACCGCCTGGATAAGGACGGCCACTAGCGTGGTGAGCCCCACAGCAATGAGGGTGATGGGCGAAAGCATGGCAATCAATGAAGCACCAAGGGTCTTAGCGAAGCCATCTGTGGTCATCATGGCCACTTGAGCAATCTGCAGGCCCTGCTGCATACCGATCAAGCCCGCACTCATCCCGCCTGCTGCGGTGGTGACGATATCAAACCCTTGGGCAGCAAGGTTTGCCGTGTTGTGGGTACGGACCAACCCAGCGGTATTTTGGTTCGCCGCGCGGTTTGCCATTTCGATCTGCTTGGAAGCAGACGCTGCTGCCGCTCCCTCATTCGCATATGCCTTTGCAGCCGCCGATGCTGCTCCTACGGCTCCGCGATTAGCGCCGGCAAGGCCATGGGTCGCAGCTTCGGCGCGAGCTGCCGCACCTGAAAGCTTGTCTAGCCCATCGGTGTTTTCCTTTACACCTTTGTTGGTCACCTGAATCCCAAGCTGGGCGACGTCTGACATGGCTTTACCTTTCGTGCAAACTCGCTCATCGTCCCTCCGTTTTGACAGGAGGACGATTCATGCGGACGATAATTGCGGTGGTTGTTTCTATGATCGGGTTAGCGAACCCGGGCCAAGCTGCGGAAGAAAAGGCCGACGCCCGTGCCGTTGACTATTGCAAATCGACATCAGGAACGTTCGTCGCTATTGCCAAGTGCCTGCCGGATGCCCACGTCGCTTTGAAGACGATGGATGCGTTCGAGACTATTTATCCAGCGAGCGCCCAGCCCTTGCGGTTAAAATGCATCGAGCGGAACGAAGGTAATGTGGTCGGCGCTGCCACATGTCTTACGGAAGCAATTAACGCAGCAATCGGTCTGAAAGCGTCCCTGCCAAAAGGTTCAAACCTCGACGATGCGATTTTTGAAAGTGTATCGGATACGACATTGAAAACCCGCCTCGATGACGCTGAAGAACAGGCTAAGGCGGTTTTTCCAAACGTCCGAGTATGGGGAGGCACGATGTACAAGGCCTATCAATAGCTGAAAGAAAAGGCCGCCCGAAAGCCGCCTCTGATTCTCTGATTAATGAATGGGTAGGGTGCCTACTCGATCACAGCACTACATCCAACTTTCCTGAAGACCATGAGCTTTAACTCAGCAAACGCCGGGTTTTGTGGCTCTTCCTGGTAAATTGTGATTTCTCTCGTTTCCACGCGGTAAAAGAACGGCTTGAATCCAGCATATCCTCCGAAACCGTTTTTACCGTTGATTTGACCGCAGATCACCCGGTTGCTGCCAACAGCAGGCGCTAACCTCCGAAACTGGGAGGACGCTGGGTCACGTAGTTTCATACTTGCATCAGTAGAAAGCTTCTCGACTTGAGCAGGTTCAAATTGGGCCGCGCTGTCATCAAGAAACTCGGTAGCTGTCGCTACGCCAGCCGAAATCGCTATCCATAAGCTCAAGAATAATAACCGTATCATGCCACCCTCACATTGCAGAAAATGATTCCACTACAACCATGAAACCGTAAACTTCATGTGAAGCGCGTGTCCAACAAAGCGGAGACAAGCATGAGAGAAGATACTGAAGTTGAAGCCGCCCTCGCCTCGTTCATGGCTGAGGAACAGCTCGATCGCGACGAAGCGCTTCGCCGCATCCTTCGAGATTGGCTAGTTGGCAACGGCTATCTGAAGCCGGCCGCGGATACTGCGGGCGGTCACGATGGTTTCGGTATCTGACTCGACTCTACGTTGCGACTCATGATCATTTGCCCGTATTGGCAACGGAGAATGACAATGAGCGTAAATGATGACACCGCATGGAAGATTGGTGTTCAGGAGCTGCTGCGGCGATTAATTGCAGACACCCACTTTTCCTCCGACAAGGCCACCTTCCAGAAACAACTTGACGGCCTGCTAGGTCAAACTTTGGAAGCAATCGAGGCCAATGTCACTTTCCCCGGCGTTGATGCAGCGACCACCGTCTATATCAAGAAGGGTGCATCAGACACGGTTCGCCAAATCGTCGGAACGATCAAACCTGCCTGAACAGATGTTTGATCGAAAGACATTGAGGGGGGCGATTTCGGCGTCCCTCACATTGGCATGGGTCTTGTGGTTTCGAATGACTTCTTCGCCACCCTTGAAGCGAACGAGTTCCGGGCCTTCTTCAGCCATATCAATCTCCTTTTGAAAATGAAAAAGGGCTTCAGAAGAAAGCCTCGAATTGCCTGTCCTGAGAAGCGCCAGGGCGCGAAAAGCCCCGTAAAATCAATCGAAAAGCGAGCTGAAACCATGCCACAAGAACCCGTTGATCACGAGCATAGAGCCGGATTGCTTTGGGATGTACTTACCAACGCGGCAAAGGGTCGACGTCCTCCGTTGACTTACAAGGCGGCGGCCACATCAATAGGTATTCACCATCGTCCGATAAGATATCCGCTCGAGTTGATACAGAACCATTGTCTAGAACACGGGCGGCCGCGGCTAACCGCGCTCCTCGTTTCGGCTTCCAGCGGACTGCAAGGACGAGGTTTTCTCGGTGAACCCGGGAGTGAACGGGATCTGGAGGACGTTTATCTAGAGAATTGGCAGAACATTCCGAACCCATTCTCAGACCTTCAGCAAGGTGAGCTGCGCGCAATTGCTGAAGTTCTCACCGCCAATCCGGATGCTGCAGATAAGTACGTGAGCGTTTTGTCGCGCGGTAATCAGCAAAGGGTCTTTAGCAAAGCCGTACTCCACGCGTATGGTCATCGGTGCGCTATCTGCGAGATGAGTTTTCCGTGCGCTTTGCAGGCAGCTCATATCGTCCCTTTTGGCGACCCTCGCCGCGAATTGCGCATAGATCCCCGCAATGGGATTGCACTTTGTGCTAATCATCACAGATTTTTTGACGATGGGTTGATTAAGATAACCCCCGAATATCAGATCGTATACTACGATCCTAAAGGCAAAGACGGGTCGTATTCGGCCGTGGATGCAGCGATAAGCCTTGCTTTTCATGGAAAGCCGCTTCGATTACCGAAAAACCCGCAACTACATCCAAGCCGTGACCTACTTAAAGAGCGGCTGGAAGATTAATTGGTTTTGCGGGTTCGCCGTCATGCGGCAGACTCCCGTTCCCGGATGGCCTCGCTCTCCTTATCGATCTCAGCGCAGTATCGAGAACTCATGGTCTTGAGGATACGAACTTCTTCGCGACGGATCACGTTGCCGGTGATTGCCAGCCAGGCGGCCAACTCTTGGTTGGAGATCGGCGCCGGACCGGAGAACCCAGGCGCTGCGCTCTCGCGCAACTCCCAGAACCATTCCCAAAGGAAATAGCCGTTCACCGGAACGTCGACATCGGGACTGTCGATCTCGAAGCTTTCGTTTCGCTCGCGCCGAGTTTCGCCGTCCTTGTCTTTGACACAGTCGTAACGCGCGGTGAGCGCTACGGCTTCGCAGAGCCTTTCCCCAAGCTCTTCGTAAAATTTGCGCGGTCTTCCGAGGCGGCGGCCACCTGGTCGTAGATCCAGCCGGCTTCCTCGACGACCTCCCGCGCGATCTCGAAGGTCAGTTCCGGCTTGGAACCTTTCCAGTCGTGATCGCCCCAATCCCAAGATGCGATCGAAGCAGCTGCCTTGTCGAGGTATTCGTCTTCGACCTTGGCTGTGGTGAGCTTCTTCTTCCGGCTGGCGAGGAACTTGTCGCTGTGCTGCCGGACAACCTTCTTCACCTCATTGCTCTCGTTCGAGCGGACCATGAAGGTGATACCGACCAGTTCGTCTGTATCGGGCCCGGTGAGCTTGAGAGTGAAGAGGTCTTCGGAATTAACGAGCTTCGAAATGTCCATGTGCTGTTCCTTACGCCGCGACCGGGTTCACGCGAACCGGGAGCTGGTTGAGACCGATGGTGAAGCGCTCGAGCTCGAAGTCATCAGAGCCGCCGCCGGGATAGAGTGGGCCTGAGACAACGCCGCGGCTGTAGAAGATCGTGTTGGTGAACCCCGCGCCGCCGTCATTGCGCTCGATCTTGATAGCCATGTTGTCCTGATTAAGCGGGTCGCCGAAGGTGCGCAGGATCACCTGCCCCGCATCGGCCGCGACGGATGCCACTTCAATCTGAGGATCGCCGGCGTTGGCGGTGCCCTTCTGCTTCTGGGTCACAGCCTCGTCGAGGGTGTTGTACGAATTCATCGTGCTGTCGGCGCCGAAGTCACCGACGTTCCCCACCTTGCCGACCTGAACCCATGTCAAGGCGGCATATGTGCTGCTGATCAGATCGCTGTTCTGAGCCATGGCGCAGACATAGACCTTCGTGCCCTTCTTCGTTGCTTTGTTCGCCATGGTCAGCTCTCCTGTTCAAAGGCGTGATAGGGGATCGTGACCGGCACCTTCATGCGGTCTACGTCTTGGATCGGGCTTGATGCCCAAGGTTCGCTGCTGATCGTGATCCTCACGCCAGAGGCGAATAGAGTTTCGTTCTTGAAGCGGTTGATGATATGGCCAGCGACATCGAGCGCATCGGGAATGCCGCTGCCGATCGGCCACATGACAGACACCTGCAGAATGCCGACCTTCTGCTGTGGGTCGTCGCCGAGCGTGATCTGACGTGTCCTGTTGGGCAAGAACAGGAGTTCGAGGAACTTACCCGGCTTTGGCTGCCCAGCCGCTGGAAACCCTACGTTTGGCCCCGCGATTGGCAGGACGTCCGGCATGGTACGCAGATGCGTTCCCAGCGCAGTGAAGATCATTGCGTCCGTGCTAGTCGCCATGTACCGATTACCTATGAAAGAGAAGCCGCCCTTATCGGACCGCGAGGTTCACGAACGCCTTCACGAGGCCTGGCTTTTGCTCGCCAAGGAAGACGGCGCGTCAGAATTTGGGAACAACACGCTCAAGGCGGCTCGGCTATCGCTCTTCACATTCCAGATGACACTGATGATGAAGATGGAAGCGCCTACAGCCCAAATGCCTTCCGAACCGTCTCAGCATTCCGATTGACGTGCACTGGCCAGTTCTGGGCTGCCAAGCGTACAAATCCAACGCCGGGCCGTCCCTGAGCACCGTACTCCTGATGCCCCGCATACGCGGCGGTATACCCGAAATACAGGTCATCCTCTAAAGACGCCCCCGCGATGACCGCCTCGATGATCCCGAAATCAAATTTGTAAGTGCGCCCCTCGACCGGCCTCGACGCCGCCTTGATGCTCGGCATAGTTGCAGTCGACGCCATTAGGGATTCCTGCAAGAACCCCGTCTTGTGCGGCATTCTCCCACCCTCGATATCAAGCTTCTGCATTTCCTTCACCACATCGGCGGCGCTCTGGTTCCGAACGGCCTCGATGGCTTCCGGCACCTTCTCGGCGAAGCTGGCAACTGCGGCGGCAAATGAAAGCGTGGCCATCAAGCAGCTCGTGCCCGATAACGGCGCAGGCCGGCGGCGATATAGTCGATGTCGTACTCAACCCGGCACTTGCAGCCGATCCGGTGCGTTGCCGGCGCCTTCGGATCGTGAGGATACATGAGCATCGTTCCGTCTGGTGCTACGAAAGGCATGTCGAGCGGCACGACATTCTGTGTGGCCATCTGGACATGCTGCATACGCGGATGTTCCGATCCGGAATGCTTCCACTTCTTCGTTACCTCCTGAGCCGTGATCTTCCCCGCTTCCACCTGTTGTCGGATGGCATTGTCACGAACGGAGAACAGAGCGGTGCGAGTTTCCTCAAGCCCGATAGTCTCCCCTCGGAGCAGCAGGTTCTTGTCGGACAGGCGCATGATGATCTTGCGCGTCATGTCCGCGTCGACCGGCTTCCCCTCACGGATGGCTTTCGCGACTGTTCGGTCGAACCGCTTATCTCTGGTTTTGAGATCCAGATACTTGCGCATCATCGTCGGATCGCCTGAAAGCAGGTTCTCCTTTGCCTTATCGATGAATTCGACCTGTCGGCTCGTTAGACCGATATAGCCGCCTTCCCGCTTACCGGTGATCCGGTTAATGCGCCCGACCACGTCCAGCGCTGTTTTGGTAGGGTTCTGGCCGTTAGATAACCCCGCCTCAAAGCAAATTCGGAGGGCCTCCCGCTGGTCCTCGGTGATGTTTGTCACCAATGCGGACGACTGCTCCCGGATAAGCCGTTCCCCCTCCAGGTTCCGCACCCCAAACTGAAACAGGACCCGCGTTCCGTCTGGCGTGATCAAGGATGGCAGGCTTTGCACCATGTTGATGCCGCCTGCGTTGAAGGCCTCATGAAGAGACAACTCCAGCTCTGCGAAGGCCTCCGGCTCGAACTGGAGCGCCGCCACGGCTCCAACGATATCCCCGCGCTCCAATCGCTCGACTATCGTTTTGAGAACGATCGAAGACTTAATGGCCTCTATGGCTTCCCGGAAAGCTGCGGCTAGCCTCGGTCCAAAGCTCGCTAGTAGCTGGTCATATGTCATTTGGGCGCTTTCAAAGGTAAATTCGGCTCGAAAGTCGACTATTTGGGAAGTTGTGTCATGATGATCCAACTATCCTCGGGTTCAAATTGATGGAGCGCAGGCATGAGCATCGTCATTACATCAGAGCCACTGACACGAGCTGGCATTATTTCAAATGCAGCGGATATTTCCGTCCTGAATGAATTGTTGATCAAGGAGACAGCTAGCGCGGCTGAGCACTACTTTGATGAATCCACCGGGAATCTCCACAAGATCGTGTTGGCCGAAGAAGAACCAAGGGGATTCTACGTGAGACCTCGAAACCTTATAATTAACTGGCGAGATGTGATGGGTACGACGTTGCCAAACGCCGTTTTCGCAACTGTATCGGCCACCCAACTGCCGTGGTTAACACCATTTGCGGTCTTGGCGATCATCTGGGATACACGGGCGAAGATGGTAGTTGTTCTTAGGCCCGAACATGCGATCGTCCTTCGAGCTATTTACGAGTGCGGTGCCCACGCCACAGAGGCAGCAATCGGCGAAAAAATCACGAAACGTCAGTGGCGCAATCCGAACTCCAGCACGCAGATCGACGTTTTTAGCATACTTAGCCAGCTTTCTGACGCGAAATTGATCGAGCTGATCGATGGAAAAGCAATGCTTATCGATCAGATTGTGATTACCAAAAACTAAGACTTCACTCGATCGATAGCAAACGTCGAATCTCAAGCAATCCTTCCTTGGCACACAAAGACGACATTCGTGATGCCGTCGAAATTGTAGGGATCGATGTTCACTATCTGGTAGCCCTTGCCGCCGATCGTCGCGATGTCGTCAACCCGGGGCGTGATCGCCAGCCCAACGGCTGAAATGTAAATTTGGACATCGCCGGTCTTGATCACGGTCCCGTCGATGTTCCGGGCATCGTATGCCATTGGCACCAGCGTGGCGGGATACGGCGTGGGTACCGGATCGCCGCCGTTCACCGGGTCTGGTGGGGCAATGCGCGTCACGGTGCCAGCTTGGCCGAACTTGGCGATAAGCCGCTGCGCAGTCGCTTGCATGCGGGCATAGAGCGGATTTGCCATGAAATGTTTCCGTTAATAGTTAATTAAGGTCTCGCTTGCGCTGTGCCGTTTCTGTGCGATCCTCGTCCACCAGCGGGGATGAATAAGATGGCCGGCACGACCTTCAACCTAGAAGATTTAGACCCTCCAACTGAGAGCCGGTTTAGAGTTGAAGCCGGTATGCTCGACCTCATCGATCGGCTGCAGAGCGAAGGATTGTCACAGGCGGAGATCGCCGTAGCGCTTGCGGATGCTGCTGAAGAATACGTTATTCGCCTCGCTTCGACCTTCGAGCTAAACGACGAGGATCCCCGGCAATATCGGAACTAGGAACGGCCAGAGCAGCCCCTCGATAGTGGTGACGACAGGCGTGGCAATGGCGACGAGATCGGCAATGTTCGTCGACGAAGATGTCGAGTATTCGACCTCAAGGTGCCCGATCTTCTCGCGCTTCACCGTTGCGGATCCTGTGACGACCGGCGAAAGGCTGCCGGGATTGGTCAATTCGAGGAATGCGGCCTCATAACTGGCGTTGATGATCGCCACCGGAATTTCGCCCGCCGGGATCGCCTCGCCATAATAGGTTGACGCCCCTGTCCTGCCCCACGCCCTTTCCTGCTGATATCCGCCTGTGCGAGTGCCTGCGAAGTACCGCTCGTACCGATCGATCACCAGAGAACCGCGTTGCCGAGCGGCCGTGATGGCGATCTCTTCGGTGCCATCGGGAATGACATAGCCGGCAGCACTTGCATAAGCCGTGAAGTCTTCGTTCGTGCCGTATCCAGCCATGTCTCATCCTAGTTTCGTACATTAGACATTTGTAAACCATTGACAGGCAGATTTGTCGGGCATGGAGCAACCGGCAGATGAGTTTCGAGTACTGCCGGAAACTGAGGGCTCGCCATCCTTCTCTATCTAGCGAGCCCTCTTCTTTTAGGCTACGCCAACTTCGCGTCGATCAGCTCTTTCAGCTTTTCGGTGCTGATGTTCCTCGGGTATTCCAACCCGAGTTCGGCTGCCTGCTTCTTGAGATCGTCGCGCTCCGAAAGCTTCGGGTCATCATCATCTTCGCTGGTGACGATCAGATGCTCGGCTTTGATCCAGGCAACAACGACAGGATGATCCTTGACGGTATCCCAGTCAGCCTGTTCCACCTCGAGCGAGGACTTGCCGGCAATGACCGGGCCGCCGGGAATGCCGAAGCCGCCCGGCCGGGTGTTTTCGAGTTTGACCATGATCAGATCCCATCCAGATAGCGAACGGCGCCCGGGCGGCGGATTTCGACGCCGCCGAGCCGGAAGATGCCCGGCACTTCGAATTTCAAGAGCCGACGCTCGGCCTGCAGGAAGCGATGAGGCATCGGAATGTGCATCTTCACGACGTCCGGCGTGCGGCGATAGGCGACCATCCGGTGAGTGCCGCCGGCGCCGAGGTTTTCCAGTCCGAAGACCGCGCGGATCGTCAGCGGGCGGCCGGTCCGGATCGTGTAGATGTTCGCACGCTGGATATGCTCCAGAATGGTCGTGGTCATCGTCGCGTCGAGACGCTTGGTCGCGATCAGCGCATAACGGTCCTGGTCGAGCAGGATGGTATCCGCGTGCTCGATGCCGTTCGAAGCGGTGAAGATGACGCTGAGAACATCGTTGACGTCCTTCAGAATTTCATCCGCCGTCTTCGTGGTCCACGTTGCCGTGCCGCCGGCGCCGTTCGCCGCGGTGAGCGCGGTGACGGATACGGTATTCAGCAAGCCGGTCATGCCGAGCTTTGAGCGGCCAAGGAAGGCCACGCCGTCGACGAACTGCTCGTACTTGCGCTTGGCAGCATCAGCACGGTCATTCGTCAGTGTGATGCCGTAGGCCTGGGCGTGGCCCAGCTCCTGCAGGTTATACCGATAGCCGATACCAGCCATGAAGACGCGGCTGTTACCGTTGTCGAGCTTGAAGTCGACGAACGGGATGTCATCGCCATCCGCCGAAAACTCACTCGCCTCGCCGATGTCGTCGCCCATCGAGAAGAAATCGATCGCGGTCGTCCACTCGGGCGCCGAGTTATCGACCGGTACCAGTTCCCGGTATTGGAAGTCCGGATACTCACGCTTGTAGATCACGGGCTCGATGTAGTTCTGAGCCGTGCGCAGGAAGTTCAGCGCCAGTGAGGGCGCGTCAGTGGTGAACATGCTCGTTCTCCTTACTTGGTGACGCCAAGGCGGAGACGTGCGAGCTGGTTATTACCGCTCGTGACGCTTGCCCATTCGGCATTTTCGATGAGTTGGTTGGCGGCCGAGTTCGCTACGTTGGTGAACGTGCCGGTCGGCGTCATGTAGACGGGATCGCCCTGCGCGACCGCCACGAGCGCGGTAACCCAGATGGAGCCGTTCTTGCGAACGCTGAGCTGGTCGTAAGGCTTGAACACCTCACCATTTGAAGCCGGCAAGGTGCGGTCGGCGATGGCGACGCCGGCAAACTTGCCCAGCGCCGTCGGCAGCTTCACGGTGTCCTCGATGGTGCCGAAGATCACACCGCGGCCGAACGGGATATCGCCCGAGCCTGCCTCGACGATGGCGGAGATGTTCCAACCAGGCTCAGTGGTGGCGATCATGCCGGGATAGCCGGCCGGCGTGTCGCGCGAATAGGATACGGTCGGGAAAACCATTATGCATTCTCCTTCTGAGTGCCCATCCAGGCGTTGGCGTCGCGCGCCAACATCTGCCGGTAGGCGGCGTCGGAATCAGCGGGGTTGCCGTCCTGCGACCTGAGGCCGCCCTTGACGACGGTTGCAAAGGGATCAGCGGCGCCCTTGGCGGCATCTTCAACCAGCAGGTCAAAGCGAGCATCGATATAGGCGTCGGCCTTGCCGGTGATTGCGGCGTCACCGATCTTGGCGACGACAACAGCCTTGCGAATGCCGGCGTCCGTGAGGCCTTCAGTCTTGACGTCCTTGGCGATGGTCTTGGCAACCCCGATCAGGTCGGCCCGAGCCTGCACCTTCTTGTCGAGATCGGCGTCGGAGAGAACCTTTGCCTTGGTGGCGTCGAGTTCGGCGTCCTTCTTGGCGATCTCGGCATCCTTGGCAGCAATCACCGCCTGGTGTGCCGTCTCGATGGCGGTGAGCTTGGCGACTGCATCGGCAAGCCGGGTCTGCAGCGTGGTGATGACGATCGCACCCTGGTCGGTTACTTCAACCGGGATGCCATCGACGGTAACCGTCTTCAGGGTCATGATCTTTTCCTTCGGTTTCTGATCACTGGTGACAGGGGAAACACCCCAGTTTCCCGCACCGTCACCGATGCGAGCTTGAGAACCGGCCCGCGCTCGATCGACGATCGCGAGATGGTTGATCTTGATGTTGCGTTGAACGGCATCGAACTGCTGGCCATCCGGAGCCGTGCCGGGCGTCCAGTCGAGCTGGCATTCGTAGCCCGCGGAGAGTTCGCGCTTGCCGCTCTCGACCGATGCGATGGCGTCCTTGTCCTTGAGAATGAGCGGCAGCCAAACCCAGTCGCCGTCTTTCTTGGCAGCAGTGCTTACCTCGCCGACGGCCAGGTCTTTCCAGTTGCCAGCGTTGACCGCCTCGTCCGGGTGGTTGACCGTAACCGGTGCATGAGTGAACGACTGTAAGCTCTTGTCGGCAAAGACTTCTTCGGCAGGGCGATAGACGCGCACCATCTTGATGTCCGGCTTGCCTACCTCGTCGCCCAGATAGAGCTGGATGCCGGTGCGAACTGCCTTGGCTTCGGCAATCAGGTAGCCGTCTTCGGTCCGGCGCGTGCCCGCGACGGTTACAGCGTCGGTGAAATTCATGGCAGGCATCCTGTTCGGGGTTGTCAACGAAGTTGACTCGTGCGAATTGAATTCCGCCGCTATGCACGCATGGCGGTAACGGAGGGTTGGCCGAGTGGTCGAAGGCACCCGATTGATACCCGGGCAGGCGCGTTAAACCGTTTCGCGGGTTCGAATCCCGCACCTTATTCGCTGACGCCGCTCCGAGGGCAGAAACCCTTGTTGAGCGGCGTCAGTCTTCTCTCAGTTCTTCGAATATCTCGGGCCCAAGTATGATCTTGCCTTGGTAAGGCTCAACCTTGGAGAGATCGATCTCGCCGCCGATCTGGATGGAGATGTGCGGCTGATACTCCGGCCATGACCACGAAGCGCCGGCCTCGATGATGGCCCTGTGCCGCCAGACGAGTTCCGATGCCGTAATCAGCAGAGCCTTGTATTTGCCGTCATCCCCGAATGCTTCCATCTGGCGCGGGCCGCCGGCTGAGATTTCCAGCTTCGGCGACCAGCTTTCTCCAACCGAGAACCAATCAACCGGCGTCTCGCTGTAGGCGATGGTGACGTGAAGATCGGGCACCAGGTCGGTAAAGCCCTGTTCATTAGCCCACCGGACGAAATCAGCGCGATTCAGCACATCCCGGCGCACATAGAGCGTGCGAGGTGCGGCGTCGTTTGCTGCCTGCTTCTGGGGTTGCACGGGCGTGTTCTGGTTGGCGGCAGCCGCGGCAGCTGCCAGTTCTTCGTCAGTCGGCTCTTGCTCGCTCAGCTTGCCGTATTCTTCCATGGCCGCATCAAGGCCCGGCAGAACGCCATCTTCGACTAGGCGATTGACCAGAGCGTCAGAGACCGCCTCGCGCGGAATGATCTCCTGCCCGCTTGTCGTGCCCACCAACTGACGGGCGGCGTCGGCGGTCGTCTTGAAGATATCGGCGCGTTCCTTCTCGCTCATCTGCTCGAGCGGCGCCCACTGGTAATAGACGTCGGGGTCTTTCACGTCGGCCGATCGCTCGAGGCATTCGTCGAGCCGAACCATTGCCGGCTGTATCTCAAGCTCCTGAATGGACTGGATGCGGTCATGATAGTTCTTCATGTCGCTGGCGCCGGTGGCGTTCATGCCAGCTGGTGACTGGCCAAGGAGACGGGTGACCGGAATATCGGCCGCACCTGAGACAATCTGCATGAACGCCATGAGGATATCCGTGAGGCCGGCGAGTGATGCACTCTTGCTTTCGTATTCCTCTTCCTTGTCGAGAAGCAACGTTCCATTGATGCCTTTCGACATGTTCGCGAGGCTGTAACGCTCAATGATTTTAGAGCGATAGACCTCGTTGTTCAACGAAGCCATGAAGTCTGGAATGCGGATGATGTCGATCTTCGCCTCGAACACCAGTGAGGCGATATTGCCTGCGGTGCTGTCGGCGTTCTTGATCGCGTCCAACGTCGAGGTAAGGACGCTTTCTCCCCAGCCTTGATTGACCCCTTGGCAGAAATCCTCATCCGGTGCCATCGCGCCATTGAAGATGACCAGCCGTGACGGGTGGATCTCCATCGTGGTGCCGTTTGCGCCCGACAGGGTATAGATGCGCGGGCGACCATACCATTCCGATGTCGGATCGCGATCGATCTCGCCAGCGCTCAACTGCCGGCGTGTCATGACCGTGAGGTATTTCAGGCCACCTTTCTTGACGCGCTCAACATCCAGCGGCTCGGCGGGGTTCGCATCTCCAGTGCCGATGAATGCAGCAGCTCCACCGAACAGACGGCCCTTCTTAGACGCCTCAAGGATCTTACCCTTGACGTTCAGCCGCTTCTCTTCGCTCTCGATCGCTTCGATCTGCGGTTTCTTTGCCTGCCAGTCGCGCCATTTGCGGCAGCTGTCGAGCGCCGGGATATCGACGATCTTCCGCGGCAACCAGGAGCCCCGATAGGCGGCGATGATCTGCTCGTCCGTCAGGAGCGGCTGGGTATAGAAGACCGTCGATGCCTTGTCGCGTTCGGTGCCCATCCTCGAAACAAGGCTGGTCAGGCTGTCGCGTACTAGCGAGATAACATTGACCATGCTTATTCCTAGAGGTTTGCCAGTGTGAACGTGCTGGCATTCAGCAGCGCATTGAACGCTCGGCTCGTGCTGTCGGCGTCGTCGTCATGTTTGGCTTCCGGGAAGCCTTCGAGAGCAGCGAACCAGGCGTTATTCCATGGGGCCCGCAGGATAATGACGTTGCCCGCTTCCGCCTGAGCAGAGAACGGGCTGAACCGCGTGATCTTGTCGCCTGATTCCGGCGTTGCCCGAACGTTGAAGCCGGAAAGCATCTTCGTCAGGTTGGTGACCTGCGACTTGCCCGCCTGCCCCGGATCCTGCGGCAGCGATATCTGCGTTTCGATCCCGTCGGCGTCGGCCGTGTTCTTTATAAGGCGCTCGACGCCGGAAGGTGACAGGAAGTCCGTCACGTGGTGACCGACGATATAGCTGCCGTCCGGTAGCTTTCCGATCTTCGTGCCAGCGGTGGCGTCTGGATCGTTGCCCTCGATTTTCGGGGTCGAGGCCAAGTCCCAGCCGCGCATCCAACGGACACCGGCGGGCACAGCATCAACGACCCGGCACCATCCACGCTGAAACAGCAGGCCAGCGGCGGGCCTAATCTTCCAGTTGCCGCCAAGCAAGCGTTCCCGCTCAACCGTTGGCAAAGCCATGAGGCTGGCGAGATAGCTTGGATCGGCCGCCATGAGCGCACGGTTGTCGCTGAGCTTGGCCGGAATGAACGTTACCGACTTCGGCGGGATCGGCGCGTCAATACCGTCCTCGTTCGGTGCGGTGTAGTGGGCAAGCTCCTCGGGGCTGCTCCCCCAGATGATGGCGTCACCGATTCGGACGAACCAACGAAGGACGCCTGCACGCGACGGGATCGGTAGGCCGGTGTCCTGGTCAATCCACCAGGCGATGAACTCGGCAACCCAGCTGTCGGCATCCGGATTGCACGTCGCCCTGATGTAAGGCTTTACCCCACTCATCGAGCGGTTACGCGAAACCATGTACCAGAACTGCTTGGCGCTGAAGTGCGTCAACTCGTCGAAGCAGATAAGCGGGATCTGCGAGCCCTGCCAGTTCAAGACGGTCTTGTCATGCTCCAGATGGGCAAACGAGACCGACGAACCGGACGGGAAGTTCCATTGCAGCACATGCTCTTTCGGAGCCGCGCCGATGGCGGGATAAAGCTTCTCGCTCTCATCCCAAAGGCCGCCCTCGTTTCGAACCTGCACCGTTGAGCGCCGGAAGAACACGGCGCCGAACTGCGGATTGGCCACGTGGCGCAGCGGTTCCATGAGCAACGCCCATGTTTTGCCGCCGCCGGCCGAACCACCATAGATCGCGATATCGGCTGCTGACGCCAGAAAGGCCATCTGCGGGCCCGGTTGCGGCCGGATGATTGTCTGGGCTGCCGCGCCCTTCTCAGCTCCTGCCATTATCGGGCAACTGGAAGATCGTCACCGGTGATACTGGCACCGGCAAGTCCTTTCCGTCCTTCCCTGTCAATTCGCGGCGGTTGGTGTAGCTGCCGCCTACTTCCTCTGCAGCCTGCTTAAGAAGCGACGAGGCGAGCACCATGTTGCCGCTGTTCTCCGCCTTGTCTGCCATGCGCTGCAATGCGCGGAGACGAACCGCCCGATGGCTGATGGCGATGGATGCGGTATCCTCGAGGAAGGTCTTGCGGGTCTCGACAAAAAGCGCGTTCCATTTGGCAGCGAGGTTCCGACCAGCCTTTTTCGTCGGATCGTAACATTCCACTGCCTGAGGGCTTACGGCCGTGCTGTACTCCCTCTTGAGTGCGGCGACGACGACAGCCGGGCTATCAAAGCAAGCAAGTGCTTGTACGACATAGGTTTGTTGATCGCAGGTGAGTTTTGCTTTTGCCATTGATCTATCAAGACGCCATCAAGTTTATCCGGTTGCCTTTTAGAACGTATATGCGAGCCTCCCAAAGAGGGAGATACGGACATGATTCTGATACCAAACTTACCGTCTAAACAGCCATCGCAAACTGAGCCAGGTGAGCTCATAGCGTTCGCGCTGAGGCGTCATCGCGCAATCGGTCTGGTTCTTGCCAACGAGCAGAACCGTACACTCATCGGCCTTTTGCAGAGCTCAGAGAAGGGACTAGACTTGGCGCCGCCTTTCGCTTTCCATCTCGACCACAGGTCATATGGGAATAACGAATGCTTGTCGTTTGGTCGCGATTGGGTCCTTGAGCTGTTGCCTGGAGATGAGAGTATTCCGGGCAGGGTGAGCGAATGGGCAAACTCAGGTGCAGTATATTTGCATTCCGATGGCGCTAGAATCTTCTTCAAAGGCATTGAGAGCACGTCGTTCAGCTCAGGCTACACTTTCAATTTAGACTCCAGCGAACTCGTAACCGATGATGATCGAGGCACTCCGCATCTCGCCTGGCGAATTTGGGGAAGCGAGGCAGACCGGGACCACAATTCTCGGCAACCTATCATGTCGTTTCAAGGCATTGCCAAGGATGGCTAGGCGACACGCAAAAGGCATGTCCCGCATGAATGCTCGATATGAGCGCGGGCAATCTCTGGTGGCCGGTTGGCTGCATCCACCATGGCGCGGACACCAGCAGCATCTGCCCCATACCGACGGACAACGCCGATGAACTGCTCTACGTCGTGTCCCCGGATTGTGAACACTGGCTGGCCTGTCATCTTGTTGAACTTACGAGCGCCGAAAGCGTCGACGTCCTGGGCGGCGTGGTAAAGCTCATGCTCGACCAGAGCCATGAACTCGGCATCGCCGCACTGCTGGCAGTATTCGGCATCAAGCGTGATGATGAAATCCGGAACGGATCCGAACCACTCGACTACCTGCTGCTCTGCGCGGGCCTTGGACCACTTGCCCATCGCGCCCTGCGGTGATCCTGTCTCGCACTGGCCTATTACCCGCTTGCCCTTGCGGTTGTTCTCAACCACGGTCCAGAGGTAACCGATGTGGGCGTTGGCAAGGTGCTCGTGCTCTGGGTTGGCCACCGGTGACGACGGGTCGAAGAATGTCGCCTCTACCCATTCGCCGACGTCAGAGGCCGGAACGAACGATTTAAAGTCGTCGAGCCCAAACATGGCTTCCGGCGGGTATGGGCGAATGACGTTCATGTCTTGCGTTTACCGTTTCACCGTGCACTCTTCGAGAAAATCAACCTTGGGAGGAATGACAATTGGCGAAGTGCGGGCACTGCAACCACGTTGGGACGAAGCTTGAAGAAATTTCCCCGGCCCATGGAAAGTTTAAAATGATGGCTGTTTGCTGTTCGGCCTGCGGATCGATCCTCGGGACGACCGACTACCTCAACACAGGCGCCTTGCTGAAAGAGGCCGAAGTAGAACGCAGTAAAATTAAATCTGCGATTACCGATATTCGGCATGTGGTTGGCCAAATCGCGGACATTCTAAAGCGCAGATGATGTCTCAATCTCTACCCTCATCAGAGGACACAGAGCGGGACATCCGAACATCTGGGAATGAAATGACGACCGGTTCCGATCTTCGCCTAGATAACCTTGGCTCCCGCATTGATGAGGCACGCCGCAGGCATGAGCGGGGCGTTGTTTCAGGGCCTCCACCACGCCAGCCGCTTACCACCGTTTTCGATGACTGGAACGAAGATATCCGTGCGCGAAACAAAATAAGCGGCCAACTCTCGATCGAACAGAGAATTGGCGCAGTCGCCATTCTTTTCGTCTTCTGTGCCGTGCTCATGTGGTGGTAGCCAATGCGGGACATCGGCGAACCGGGCGGTTAAGCCCGGTTCAGTTGCGATTCAGCCCGTAGCTGCAATCACTATTCGCGGGAACCGTCTGGTTCAGTTTCGTCAAAATTAACGTCCCAATCCTTGTCTGGCCCCTTAGTGCCAGGCGGAGTGCGATGGCCGGTTACGTCCTCTGATCCTGTGACCACGGTCGGCTTGGCACTAGCAACACCCGTGCTGTTTCTATCAGCGCGCGATTTCGCATACTGGCCCTTAGCGTCTTCTTTGATCTTGAGAGCGTCCGAAGGGCTGTTACGCTCCGGGTCTTGATTATTTTCACCCATCGCGTCCCGATCAACGTCTGGGTTATCCTTTGCAGGAAGGTAGCCCCTTGGCCTGGTTTCCTCCGGACCTTCCCAACGTGGGGACTGATCCGTTGTGCCGGGTGCGCCGTCTGTCGGTGTGTTCTTGCCCATGGTTTTTCTCCTTTGATGGAGGGGGAACCAGTCTGGAGAGCAGAAGTTCCTTGTGCCGAATGCTGAACCCGCAGACCCGAGCCCTAGCGAGTGAGGACACCTGCGGAGATCAGCCCTCGTGGAGCCCCATCCAGCTTATGAGGCTGGCGAGGTACCGGGCTGCTCTATTCCGACATGTGGATTGAAAAATCCACGCCGCGCTCCATTTCGCTAAGTAATACACTCAGGAGGAGCCATCATGAACCGGAATACCATTATTGGCCTTGTAGTTGGCGCCGTGGTTGTTGTCCTTGCGATTGTTTTCCTGATGCCAGGGAACAATGACACAACGACAAACACAACTACACCGCCGGCTACGACGACCGAGCCGACAACGTCGCAGCCTACGACTACCCAGCCGTCAACTACGACCCCGACAACAACGCAGCCTTCGACAACGACACCAGCTCAGTAAAGGCAAAATGAAGGCGACCATCGTACCGCGTAGACGGGGTGGTCGCATTTATTTCGAGGGAACCGCAGAGTCACCAAACTCGTTTCGCCTCCGTAAGGAGATCAGACATGTCCAACGCAAAGGCAAAAATCCCGGTCGAAACGAAGTCTGTTTCACATGGCGGAAGCTATGACGTCGCGTACTTCGCGAAGAAGCATGGGCTATCGATGAAGGATGCGATTCGTCTGATCAAAGCCCACGGCTCAGACNNGACCGGGCGGCACGAAGGTTTCATCACTGACCGTTGCCATGTCGGCTGTCTACGCCTCCTGCCGACGTTTCGCATCTTGCTTTGCGAACGGTCTTTCTGGAAAGCACTTTGCCCAGCCACGAGTTCGTGCGAACGTCGTTTAAGAAAGGAAACGCGAATGACAAGGAATGCTAAGCTTGCGATCGCGCTTCCCATCCTTGTCGTCGTCGTACTGCTCCTCAAGCTATCTATTGGCCCAAGTGCTAATGTTCGGAACCAGCAGATAACGCCTGGCGACGCGATTGAAGCAGCACCTTGATCGCAGTAAAATCGCAGTAAACTTGCTTCAAGCGCAGGCACCTGTGTGCTACAGGGGTTCTTTCCAATACACAAACACGGTAAATCTAAACAACATGAGATCAGTATTTAACGCGTACGTTGGCAGGATGATTGTTGTCTTGCTAGTGGGTTTGGTCCTCAGCATTACAGCCATGCAATACTTCAGCAATGAGCTAACCCAAGGTGTGCAGGTGACCACTCCTGCTGAGGCCGGTACGGCGGCGGACTAAAACTGGTACTTTGTCGGCTTTGTGCTGCAGGTGACAGACCGCCCGCATCCAATTATCGAAACTAACGCAGGGCCTGGCTTTTCTGCCGGCCAACTGGTTCGAGTAGAACAACTTGGACAAGCCTGGTTTCAGGTTCAACAGGTCTATACTGAGATCCTGGCCAGAACAGATCAACACCACGGTTCTTCTTGGCACCCTGCACCTGCCGGCGCTTTGTCTGTCGATGAGGTTGTTCCAATATGGATGCGACCTGCGACCTTCAGCTTATGAGCCTGACGAGCTACCGAACTGCTCCACCCCAAGTAAACTTAAAAATTGGCAGCGTTCTTTTTGAGCGATTGGCGGTGAAAACCAATCAGAGGCCCGGCGATACCGCAACAGAACAGCCATAAAATCACCTTATGGCTGGAAGTATTACACTGCTTCGGAAAATTCCGCAATATCAAGCTCTACAGGTACCAAGCCGTTTAGCGTTTCGATCATCGCTTTTATGGTGTTGCGGCCGGTAGCATCCACAACATATCCGCCCATACCCTTCAGGAAGCCGCCGTTGACGACGACGCGGTGGTTTTTCGGGAAAACGTCACGGGCTTCCTTCCTCGTGAGTTTTCGGCCCGCCTGGTTTTCCTTCTCGATCCGGCGGGCGCGTCTCCGCTCCATGGCCTCTCGTTCGGCCGTCTCGGCGGCGCGGATGTTCTCGATGTCCATCGCCGGGATACGCAATGGGCAACCGGCGACGCCCAGGATTGCGGACACCCCGTCGCAGTCGGAAAGCGTATAGAAGCTATGAGGATCACGCACGAAGGCGTAACCGACCATCAAGGGGAAGCGCTTGACGATGAACTCGTCCGTCCTGTGGTGCCGAACTTCGCGCACTGTCGAGGGCATGAACACGTCAAATCCCTGATCCCTGAGACTGCGTTCAATGATGGTCTCGCCCTTGCGATCCGCCGGCGCCCCTACCCGCGCCGCTGCTGGTCGCTGCGTTCCCGGTCGAGCCTTTACCGCATACCAAATCTGTGCCGCCATGGTCTTTCCTCGCTGTATGTTTGAGCCGCCGCCGCGCTCAGTTATTTGGTTTGCTCAAGTACGAGCCTGAACGCTTTCAGTTCGCCCGCGAGTAGTTGATTGGATTTCACACGCTCCGCGTTCGAATAGCCCGTCAGCGCCATTGCTAATATTGCCGCCATGAGAAGGATATTGGTCGCACCGTTGCTCATGCTTCACCGCCTTTCTGTCGGGCCTCGCTGATTGGGTCTCGTTTCAGGATGCGCTTGATTTCGAGCATGCAGGCCGATGCTCCCCGGCCCTGCTCGTAGGCGTCGATCACCCGGTGTATGGATGTCTCCCGCTGCTTGCGGTGGGCGTTGGCGTTCTTGGGGTTGGTGTCGGTCATTGGATCCAGCCTTCACGAAGCGCCGTGGCGACGAGCGCGGTGTTCTTGCCCGCGCCGATCGCGTCCTTGGCTTGGGCCAGATGACCCTGAGCCGTTCGGCGCTTGATGCCCATGATGATGCCGATCTCCTCTGCCGACTTTCCGAACGAGAGCCACTTGATGACTTCGAGCTGCCTAGCGCTTAGAGGGCAAACTGGGAGGTGGATGTTCATTGGAAGCTCCTTTCGGCACGTCTGAGTTCAGCGGCGATGTATTCCTCTCGGCTCGTCGGCGGTGGTGGCCTGCCCTTCACCCGCTCCCACAGTCGCTTGGACAGGTATTTGTCGGCGGAGAACCAGGTGTCCCGCTTGCTGGCCTTGACGGTGGAGATATAGCCGGGGGTGTTGGCCGTGACGGTCCGGCGCTCGATTGGCGACAGCGCCTGCCATGCCGATCGAGCCTTGTCCTCGTCGTCGGTCGTGAAAGTCGGCCAGGAGGAGAACCAGCTTCTAAAAGCCTTCTCTTCCGGATCGTTTTCAGCCTCGCGTTTTTTTTGAATTGGTTCTGAACGAAGAGAAGAAGCAAGGTTGTCGGTTGTCGGTGGCACGCCCGTATCACTGCATGTGCTATCCACTTGCACTGCACTTGCATCAGAAGTCGGTTTTCCTTTGCCATATCGGGCTTCGGCAGCGGCACGACGCTTCTCGATTATGTCGTCGGCTTTCGAAAGCTCGGCATCGATACGCTTATGCGTCCAGCCCGGGCCGAACAGCATCGCTATGACGTCACGGCTCTCTTCCCACTGGTCAGCAGTCATTCGGGACACGCGAGCAATCAGCTTTTCGTTCGCCGGCAGGTGCCCGTTCTGCCAATAGTGCATGATAAGGAGCATGTAGGCGCCGTGTTCGGTCGCGGTCAGGTGTCCGGTATCAGCGAGATAGTCAGCAATGTGCAGCGGCATCCAAGCGCGGTTGCTCATTTCACCACCTCGATTTCCAGCCCATGGCAGGCCTTCATGAGCCTCTGCTTCATACGAAAATCACGCGTGACAACGCCTTTGGTGTCGACAATGCGCCGGGTAAAGCAGAGCCGGTCGAAGAACACGAAATCAGCCCGATACCGGGCGACAAGGACGCCGTTGACGATCAGGTCATACCAGCGCTGCAACTCGATGTCGGTGACCTCGTTCGCCTTCTCGCGAAGCTTCAGGGCGGCGTAGTAGTTCGCCTCTGCTTTGCTATCGAAGCAGATGCCGTCCAGCAGAACGCGCTTGGCGTTGTACTTGTTGGTGGGCTTCGTTTTCTGGGCGAGGATGGCCTGGCCCTGTTCTCTCGTAAGGTGGAGCGTCATGAATCCCCTCCAACAAAAAATTTCAGAGCTTCTTTTCGGAGGATCTTGAAATCCGGCGACGCCGAAAATAAATCGTCGGCCGGCGCTCGATGGATGCGCCATCCTTGTTGATCATCAACGTTTTCAGTGAGGTAGAAATGATCCCGAAGATGTTTGATCGCCCGGTCTATCTGAAGGAGCAAAAGGGGCTGGTGAGAGAGATAACGTGCGTCGAAGACGCGATCGACTTTCTGGAGGAGCTTCCGGAACGGGACCGCGATCTGACCCATGATGCGACCTTGAAGACATGCTACATGTCCCACGACGGCCATAAGCCGCTTCGTGTAGCTCGTGAAGCAATCCGCGCGTACGGGAAGAAAAAAGGCATTCTCGTCGACGACCGAGCGGTCCCGCAATGGATGGTGAAGCCCTCCGCCGGTGGGGGGCGCGTCTCTCTCTAAATTAAACGTCGAAGTCGAGAGGCCGTACTCGCGGCCTCTCGCGCCATTTCCGGAGCGTGCGGGGGTGGTCATGCCGCCACCCGATGTTTTGGCTGGATCGTTCGATGGGAACAGATCCCTCTAATATACGTTTTTGGGAACCTTATCCAACGGAGGATGCCATGATCACCATTTTGGATACGAACGTTGAGTTGAAGATAGACGATCGTTTTCATGTCATCAGGAGCGCCCGAGAGGCGGTCGCATTTCTGAAGAAGTCCTGGCCGGAGTCCAAGAGCCCGAGTTATGCAACAGCGCGAAAGGCATGCCTTGACGCGGCGAAGGGAGTTGTCCCTAGCGCGCAGGCGCGTATTGCGTTTGAAGCTGCGGCGAAGGAGGCAGGCATCCTGCGTTGAATTTATTGTGGGTCCGTAGCTCCTGAGAAACCGGGTCATGCTGCCACCTCGCGATAGGCCGCATAGTCATCTGCGCGCTCGAGCTTTTTGCGGCACGGAGCAATCCAGCGCTGCCGCGTGTCGGTTTCCCCTTTAATCCAGACCACCCATGAATAGGCGGTTGCGCTGGATGCTTCAGGATCCAAGCGCCCTTTGACCATCGCCACACGTTCGCAAAACTGCAGGACGAGGGCCGGTGGATTGTCGCGGAATAGCTGCTCGTATCGGCCAATGCCTTCGAGGAATGCTGACCGAACGATGATGGCGCAGCCTACGCGGCTGGTATCCAGAGCACGTTCGACGAACCTGTCGGCAAGCGTGAACGGCGGGTTTGTAATGGTCCAGTCGACTTCCTCTATCTGGTACGGGAATAGAAAGTCCTCGATCGGCCATCCGAAACCGTAGTCAGCGATGTCGCTCGCCTTCACATCGGCGAAATATTCCCTGAGCGGACGCACCATGAACCCGCGATTTGCTGCTGGCTCACGGACGGTCAACAACGCCAGGTCATGGCCGTGGGCGTTGAGGGCATTGCAAAGAGCGCGGGTAACCCACGGAGGGGTCGGAAAATCGTCAAGGCTGCGCTTCGGTTCGCTGCGCTGCTGCATGACGGCTGATGATGTGTTCTGGCTCATGCCGCCGCCGATCTGCGCTCAGGCGCCTGCAAAGCAGTCTTGCAGCGATCCCGAAGGCGAGTGATCACCTCAAGCTTCTTCAGCTTCACTGCGTTGTCGGCCTTGTTCATGGAGCCCTTGAGGCGGAATATCTGGGCGTCGAGCTCGGTTATCTCTTCGCGGAGGTGTTCGGATTCGGTCATGCAGCCATCCTCTCGGTCATGACCGCGAGGTGGTTGCAGTTTGCTGCGACAAGTGCCCGCGCCACCGGTGGGCAAACACTATTGCCGACGCATGAGACCTGTACTTCCTTCGAAAATGGCACCCATAGCGGGCCGCCATTGTGTCCTATGCGGGCATGATCGAAATAACCGTCGATCTTGTAGTCGGCCGGGAAGCCCTGCGCGTTGTAGAGCTCGCGCGGCGTCAGCATGCGCATACCGATATCGACGACGACGAGGGTAACCCCGTCGACCTCTACCGTGACGAACTCGCGGTCATCCCACACGCCATGTGCCCGTAAGAAGGACGCCACCTGTCGCGCCCGATCAGCTTGCGCTTGAGCGAACGGCGGCACGTCGACGATTGCCTCGATATGGCCGAAGCGGTCGCGAACAGTCACAGTTCTGCAAGCCTCGTCCTCACGCCCTCCATCGCCCGTTCCGTAGTAGGATTGCAGGTACGGCATGATCAGGCGGCTCTTGCCTTGACCGTCGGGCATGACAGTGGCGGCCGGCACGTCCATGCCGTGTCCGGTTGAGGTTCCAAAATCTCTGGCGACATAGGCAGAAACCAGTTGCTGATGACTTCCGGTCTGGGTGATCGTTGAGGCTGCCTCATCCATAGGACGGCCGGGATTGACCCCGCCGATGCGCCGGCTGTCGTTGTTGGCCTGAGCCATGAACGCACACATGACAGAGTTTTGATCTTTACCGCTGGCGGTGATCGTATGCGCCTGGCCGTCGATGGGACGGTTCGCACCGCCCTGTTGCGCGTAAGTCAGAACCGGAGCCAAGAGGCCTAAAGGAGCAGCGCCACCGGGCCGCTTGATGTAGCTGTTCGCCGTAATGGTTGGCATCTGCTCTTCCATGCCGACGCCGGTGGCACCAGTGTTGAACCGCTGGATCGATGGAGTGACGAGATCATAGCCGGTCTGAACGAGGAACGGCCGCTTCGCGCGCAGAACATACCTGTCGAAGCCACGTGCAACGCGGGCATGTGAGGCATCAGCGAGAGGGCGAACGGACCGGAGGCCATACTTGTCCCAGATCTCTTTCGACGTCTCGAAGATCGACGGGCATGGAAGGCTAAAGTCGATGCAGCCGGCGACGATCGGCCATGGCAGTTTGCGGCCGGCAATAACGTCCGGATCGTCAGGC
>UBTA01000018.1 GCA_900468065.1 Hyphomicrobiales bacterium
CAGGGCGGGGATAAACGGGCATGAATTTTTTTCTTGAAGACAGACGTGCTGACATTTGCGGTGACATGGATCGGAGCTGTCAGCCCCTCCTTCAATCCTCGCGCGTCGATGCCGCCGTGACCGTCAGTGTGGTAAATCCGCTGATGGCGATGGCGGCGCGGGCGGGTGTCGGGATGGCGCCGCAGAGGCTGCCGGTGGTGATGATGCGCCCCTTGGCGACGGGGTCGGTCAAGGCGTTGGCGAACAGCAGGAAGGCGGCGACGGGGTCGTCGTTGGGGTGTTTGGCGGGGCCGGTAAAGACGGTGTCTCCGTTGATGGTGATGGTGAGCGGATAGGCCAGCCCGGGTTCGATCATTTTCGCAGGCAGTTCCTCGCCCAGGACATAGCCGGCATTGCCGAGACGGTCGGCGAGGAACAGGAGGGCAGGCGACTTGCTGCCGCCGTCCAGGCGGTGACCGAGGAACTCGACGCCGGAAGAAATGGTGGCGACGTGATCGAGCAGGGTTTCGCGGGTGTAGGGCGTATCGCCGGGGACGGCGAGATCCTTGCCGAGCACGAAGCAGATTTCCACTTCCAGCGCATCGACCGCCGGGCGTTCAAAGCCTGCGGTGCCGGATTCGCTGGCATGGGTGATATGCGCCATCGGCGCTGACACCGAACTCCCGTCCGGACGGATCGCCACCTTGTAGCCGCCGGTCAGCCAATTGTTCAGGGAGAGCGTTTCACGCTGCACGGCAAAGGCTTCAGCCGGCGTGGTGGGCTCGGTGAGCGATGCGGAAGCGAGGCGAATGCCCTGGTTATCGGCGTCTGACAATTGGCGGGCGAGGGTGGCGGCGGACATGGTTGTCTCCTGCTGATATCGGCGGTGCGTCCTTCCTTTCGACCACACCCGGCGCAAAAGGAAAACCCCGGAATTATTGTTCCGGGGCTTCCCTGTCACGCAACGGGGAGGGACGTTACGCGGCTTGGACCTTTTTGGAGACGCGGGCCCATTCCGGGATCCAGGTTCCGTGGGCGGCGAGCAGGTCGTCGGTGAGCGACCAGATCTGGTCGAGATCGAGCTCGGCGGAGGTGTGCGGATCCATCATCGCGGCATGATAAAGGTGCTCGCGATTTTCGGTCATCATGGCGGCGACCGTCAGTTCCTGCACGTTGATATTGGTGCGGATCAGCGCTGTCAGCTGCGGCGGCAGGGCGCCGATATAGGTCGGCTGGATACCGTTTTCATCGACCAGGCACGGCACTTCGGCGGCGCAATTGTCCGGCAGCGAGGTGATGCAGCCATTGTTGCGCAGGTTGCCGTAAATGACCGAGGGCTCGCCGGTCCAGACCGAATTCATGATGGAGGAGGCGTATTCCTTCGACTGCGCGACTTCTATTTTGTCGGCCGAGCGATAGGCAGCTGCCTGCCCCTTCCATTTCGCGACCTGCTCGATGCAGCGCTTGGGATATTCATCCAGCGGAATGCCGAATTTCTCGATCAGGTCCTCACGGCCTTCCTTGATGAAATAGGGCGTATATTCGGCAAAATGCTCCGAGCTTTCGGTGACGAAATAGCCGAGCCGGGTCAGCATCTCGTAGCGCACCTTGTTGGGGCAGCGCGGGTTCCAGGTCGGTTTTGGCGCCCGGCCTTCGCGGTAGCCACGGACGAGGTCCGGATAAAGGTCACGGTACGAGCCGTCGGGCTGGCGGTGCTCGAACTTCAGGAAGAAGGCCATGTGGTTGATGCCGGCCGAACGGTAGCGGATTTCCTCGTAGGGAATATCGAGGTCGTCGGCGAGTTCCATCGCCGTGCCCTGGACGGAATGGCACAAGCCGACCTGCTTGATCTTCGGGTACTTTTCGGCAATCGCCCAGGTGTTGATCGCCATCGGGTTGACATATTGCAACAGGATCGCCTCGGGGCAGACCTGCATCATGTCCTCGCAGATCGACCAGAGATGCGGCACGGTGCGCAGGCCGCGCATGATGCCGCCGACGCCGAGCGTATCGGCGATGGTCTGGCGCAGGCCGTATTTCTTCGGCACTTCGAAATCGGTGACCGTGCAGGGCTCGTACCCGCCGATCTGGAAGGCGACGACGACGAAATCGGCGCCTTCGAGCGCCTTGCGCTGATTGGAGTGCAGCTCGATGGTGGCCTTGGCACTAAGCGTCGAGATCAGCTTGCTGACGACGACTTCGCTTTCCTCCAGCCGCTGCGGGTTGATATCCATCAGCGCGATTTTCGCGCCCGATAGGGCAGGACGTTGCAGCACGTCGCCGATGATGTTTTTCATGAACACGGTCGAGCCCGCGCCGATGAAGGTGATCTTGGGTTGTCTCGTCATGGATAGGCCTCTTGCTTTAAGCGGCTACGTCGAAGGCGGCGCGGACGAGCCGTTCGGTGTAGGCGGTCTTGGGATGGGTAAGCACGTCTGCGACCGGCCCCTCTTCGACGATCTTGCCATGCTGCATCACCACCACCCGATGGCAGAGCGCGCGCACGACCTTGAGATCGTGGGAGATGAAGAGATAGCTCAGTCCTTTCTCGTCCTGCAGCTTGCGCAGCAGTTCGATGATCTGGGCCTGCACCGACAGATCGAGCGCCGAGGTGGGCTCGTCGAGCAGGATGAATTCGGGCTCCAGCGCGATCGCCCGGGCAATGGCGATGCGCTGCCGCTGGCCGCCGGAGAATTCGTGCGGGAAGCGCGACAGGATATTGTTGGGCAGGCCGGCGCTGTTCAGCGCTTCCTTCACCCGCTCCAGCCGCTCGTTGCGGGTCGCGCCGAGCTTGTTGACGATCAGGCCTTCCTCGATGATCTGGCCGACCGACATGCGCGGGTTGAGCGACGAAAAAGGGTCCTGGAAGACGATCTGCATGCGCGAGCGCAACGGACGCATCTCGTCGCGGCTCTTCTTTTCGATCGACTGGCCATCGAACAGGATTTCGCCGCCGTCGGCGGTGAGCAATTTCACCAGCGCCTGGCCGAAGGTGGTCTTTCCAGAGCCGGATTCGCCGACGATGCCGAGCGTCTCGTGGCGGTGAAGCTTGATCGACAGGCTGTCGACCGCGACCAGTTCCTTCAGCTGCGGCTTGAAGAAGCCGCCATGCTTGAGCATGAAGGAAACCCGGACATTGCGGCCTTCGAGGATGGCGGCGGAATCGACCGGCATCGGATTGGCCACGCCCTTCGGTTCGGAATTCAGCAGATGGCGGGTATAGGGATGCTGCGGGTTCTCAAACAGCGCCGGCGTGGTGTTGTGTTCCTTCACCTCGCCGTTCTGCATCACATAGACATAGTCGGAGAACTGCCGGACGACGGTCAAATCATGGGTGATCAGGATCACCGCCATGCCGAGCGTCTTCTGCAGATCGCGGATGAGATTGAGGATCTGCGCCTGCACGGTGACATCGAGCGCGGTGGTCGGCTCGTCGGCGATCAGCACGTCGGGGCTGTTGGCGAGCGCCATGGCGATCATGATGCGCTGACGCTGGCCGCCGGAGAGCTGATGGGGATACTGGTTGAGGCGGGCTTCCGGATCGGGGATCTGCACCTGGCGCAAAAGCTCCAGCGTCCGTTCCGCCGCCTGTTTGCGGCTCATCTTCTGGTGGACGCGGATCGCCTCGATGATCTGGGCGCCAATCGTATAGACCGGGTTCAGCGAGCTCATCGGCTCCTGGAAGATCATCGATATGCGGTTTCCGCGCAGCGCCCGGCGCTGGCGATCGGAGAATTTCAACACGTTCTTGCCGTCATAGGCGATGCTCGATTTGTCGGAGACCGAGGCGCGCTTGGTGAGCAGGCCCATGACAGTGCGGGCGGTCACCGATTTTCCCGAGCCGGATTCGCCGACAACAGCGATGGTCTCGCCGCGATAGAGCTGGAAGGAGACGTTCTTCACCGCATCGACCGAGCCGCCTTCGACCTTGAAGGTGACGGCGACGTGGCGGGCGTCGATGATCGGCGCGCCGATCGATGCGGCATGGTCGTGCCGCTGTTCGGGGGCAAGCAGGCTGATGTCCACGAGTGCCATGGTCGTCTCCTCAGTATGGATCGACGGCGTCGCGCAGGCCATCGCCCAGCGCATTGAACGCAAAGACGGTGATCAGCACGAAGGCCACGGGGGAAAGGATCCACGGATAGGATCCGATGACGGAATAGGTAGCGGTATCCTGCAGCATCAGCCCCCAGGACATCAGCGGCGGTTTGACCGCGAAACCGAGGAAGCCGAGGAAGGATTCCAAGAGAACCACGCTCGGGATCGCCAGCGTCACCGAGACGATCACGTGGCTCATCACATTGGGGAAAATGTGCTGGAAGATGATCCGCCGGTCGGTGGCGCCGATCGCCATGGCGGCCCGCACATATTCGATCCGGGCGAGCGCCAGCGTCTTGCCGCGCACCTCGCGTGACATCTGCGCCCAGCCGAGTGCAGACATGACGAAGATGACGAAGGCGAGGAAGACGTTGGTCGGTGCTGTCACCGGGATCAGCGAGGTCAGCGCCAGATAGAGCGGCAATTGCGGGAAGGCGAGAACCAGTTCGACGAAACGCTGCATCCAGGTATCGAAGCGGCCGCCGAAATAGCCGGAGACCATGCCGACCGTGGTGCCGACGACGGTGACGATGAACACCACCGTCAGTGCGATCATCAGCGAGACGCGGGAGCCGTAGAAGATGCGCGACAGCACATCGCGGCCGAACTTGTCGGTGCCGAGGAAATTCACCGGTGTGCCGTCGGTGGAGCCGAAGAAATGGCGGTCGGTGGGGATCAGGCCGAGGAGGCGGTAGCTGAACCCCTTGACGAAGAAGCCGAGATTTTGCGGGTTGGCATAGTCCGGGCCAACGATCGGCTGGAAGGTGATCGGGTCAAGCTCGGTGCCTTCGCCGATCTGGTAGGTGCGTGGCCAGACGAGGTTGCCCTCCTGGTCGGTGATTGCGATCGTCTGCGGCGGCGCAAAGGCGACGCCGGTGAGCTTGGGATCGACGGGAGAAAAGAACTCGGCAAAGATCGTCATCAGCATCAAGAGGCAGACGAGGATGAGACCCGCCATGCCGGTCCAGGAGCGCTTTAGGCGGCGCCAGACCAGCGCCGAATAGGTCTCGTTGCCATGGCTGGACGGCGGGGCGGGGACGGTGATCGTTGTCTGGACATCCGCTTTCATGCGTGTGCTCCTCCGCCCAGACGGACACGCGGATCGAGCAACGCCAGAAGCATGTCGGCGATAATGTTGCCAACGATCAGCGTTGCCGACAGGACCAGCATGAAGGTGGCGGTGACATAGACATCGCCGACCCACATCGAGCCGACAATGGCAGGTCCGACGGTCGGTAGCGCAAAGATGATCGCGGTCTCGATCTCGCCGGTGAGCATGTAGGGCAGCACGACGCCCTGATACATGACCAGCGGATGCAGCGCATTCGGCACCGCATGGCGCATGATGACGGCGCGTTCGGAGAGGCCCTTGGCGCGCGCGGTCTCGACATATTGGGCGTTCAGCGTATCGAGCAGATTGCCGCGCATGACGCGCATATTGTAGGCGAGGCCGCCGAAAGTGGCGATGGCGATGACTGGCCAGACATGTTTCAGAAGATCGACGAACTTGTCCCACGACCAGGGCGCGCCGCCATATTTGGCGGAGTGGAAGCTGTTGATCTCGGTGACGTTGAAATGGAACACCATGATGTAGACGATGATCAGCGCCATCAGGAAGCGCGGCACCGTCATACCCAGGAATGAGATACCGGAGAGCAGGCTATCGACCCAGGTATATTGCCGGGTTGCCGCGAGGATGCCGAAGGTGATGCCGATGATGGATGCGAGGATATGGCAGACCAGCGCCAGCGCCAGCGTGCGCGGCAGGCGCTCGCCGACAACCTCGGAAACGGGCTTGTTGTAGAACAGGCTATGACCGAAATCGCCGCGCGTGACGATGCCGGTGATCCAGTTGACGTACTGGACGACCATCGGCTTATCCAGCCCGTTGGCGATCTTGTAGGCCTGCGCCTGGGCGTCGGCTTCCTCGAAGGAGGCGCCGCCCTGGTTGATCATCTGCGACCGGATATAGTCGCTATAGTCGCCCGGCGGTGCCTGGATGATCGCGAAAGTGACGACGCTGAGCACGAACAGGACGGGGATGGCTGACGCGATGCGCACAAGCAGAAATCGGAACATGGCTGTTAGGTTCTCTTGTGTGTTTTGGGATTTCCCCAGGCCGGCTGTTGGCACGGCCTGGGGAGCGAGGTTCTGGGATCAGTTCATCGGGCCTTTTTCGCCAGGCTTGCCGGGCAGCTGCTGCGGGAACAGTTCGTAGTCACCCTGCTTGTCTGCGGCCACGAACACCCGCTCGCGGATGATGGTGTCCTCGGCCCAGTTGAACATGAAGATCGGCGCGCCGACCGGAATGTTCGAGAAGCGCTTGTTGACGATCAGCGCACCTGGATATTCGGTGAGGCCGACCGAGTTGACGTTGGTGGTGGCGACCTTCTGGTACTGTTTCATCAGCTCCGTCCGCTCATCATTGTCGTTTGAGGCAATGAACTTGTTGACGATATCGACAAGCTCCTGCTCGAACGGCATCAGATCCAGCTGCCCGCCTTCCGGCACGCGGTGGTTCCAACTGGTGCGGGGACCGGTTGCGGCGAGCTGCGGGGTGTTCTGCACCACCGATGACAGCTCGGCACCGTTGCGCAGCACCATCCAGTCCCAGCGGCCGCCATAGTTGGCCGCATCGCGCTGCTTGCCGTCGAGCGAATTGAGAACGACGCGAATACCCAGCTGCTCCATCTGGCCGACGACGCCCTCGGCGAGGTTCTTGTCGGTATTGTAGTCGGACGTGACCAGCAGTACGACCTCAACATCCTTGCCTCCGAGCTTTTCAGCGGGGTAGTTGACGAAGCCATTGCCGTCGGTGTCCTTCAGGCCCGCCTTTTCGAGCAGCGCCTTGGCGCCCTCCAGATCGAACGGATAGTAGACGGTCGATTGGCGGTCATAGAAGCTGGTGCCGGAAGACAGGCCGCCCGGATAGATCGCGGTGAACGGGCCTTTGACCAGCGATTCGCCGATCTTCTTGCGATCGACCGCCATGGTGATGGCCTTGCGAAAATCCTCATTGCGGTTGAGTTCGCGCACGGCCTGGCCGCGTTCGTCCGGTTCGCCCCAGCCGTTGCCGGAGAAGTTCATGTAGAGATTATAGCCGATCAGCCGGGCGCCGAAGGCAAGACGGGCCGGTGCTGTTTCCTGCGCTGCGCGCTTCAGGCTTTCAACGAAGTTCTCAGGCTGTTCGAGATTGGAGAAATCGCCGGAACCGGCAATCGCCTGCACATCGCGGTCAGCCCAAGTCGACAGCTTGTAGTGAAGCTCGTTGAGATAGGGCAGCTGGTTGCCGGCTTCGTCCACCTTCCAATAGTAGGGATTGCGGCGCATGACGATGATATCGTCCGGGCGGTATTCGACCGGAACCCAGGCGCCCATGATCGGAATATTCAGGTATTCCGGCGGGAAGCCGTTCTTGTACTGGTCGTAGGTGAAACCCTTGGCGTATTTCGGATGCTTGGTCTTGAGGATATGCGCCGGACCGGGGCAGAACGTGCCATAGGCCATGGAATAGAGATACTGGCGCGGGAAGGCCTCCTTGAAGGTCCATTCGACCGTGTTGGCATCGATGGCCTTCAGTGTCGTGCCTTCACCGAAGGTTTCCGGCGTCGCGCCATTCAGCGGCGAGACGTTGGGATCGACGACATTGTCATCCCAGTAGAACATCACGTCTTCAGAGGAAAAGGGAACGCCGTCCGACCATTTGGCGCCTTCGATCAGGTGCATGGTGAGCTTGTGGCCATCTTGTGACCATTCCCAGCTCTTGGCGAGGTTCGGCAGCGGTTCCACATCCTTGGCTTCGACCTGATAGAGCGGTGCGGTGCGCGTCAGGCATTCCGACATTTCGATATCGATGCCGCCCCAGCCTTGTGTTTGCCCGGCGGAATAGTTCCAGCCTTCCGGGCGGCCGCCGATCACGTGGCGCATCGTATCGCCATAAACACCGACGCCATCCGGCATGTTGCCGGTCTTGAAGACCAGCGGTTCCTTCGGAAGGCGCTCGGCAACCGGCGGCAGTTTGCCGGTCTTGACGAATTTCTCCGTGACCCAGTCGGGCTCGTGATATTCCGGCAGCGCCTTGTATTCGAGAATGGAATCGCGCGGCACATAGGTGATCTTTCCCTGTGCCGGGAAAGCCGGCTGCTCCGGCACCACGGTCGGCTCGGAAGCCATGGCCGTGACAGCGAATGCCGACACGCCCAAAAGCAGCGCGCTGGTCGTTTTCAGATGGCGAAAGCTGTTCATTGTCGTTGTTTCTCCCTAATGCTTCAGACCGGCCCGGTATGGGCGGCTCTCCTCCTAAAAGCGCCCGACATGACGGCATCCTGCCATCTGCCGGAACGGAGCGGGCAACGGATTGCCCACTCCCAGACCGGTTTCCTCCTCAAGCAAACGGGTCTTGCATGGCTTGCCGCTGCGCTTAGCTGGCGGCCTTCAATTTCGTTGCTTCCTTTTCGGCGCGCAGCTCGTCGATCGAGCGGACTTCGCGGCGGGCCGCGCCCTTCCAGTCGCGGGTCTTCACCGTTGCCTTGCTCAAACGCTCCCTGGCAGCAGGCACGGCATGGGCATATTGCGGCAACCACTCGGCCTGGGCGACGACCATTTCATCGACCATCTGCCAGACCTCTTCCGGCGTGCAGATGGCGCCGACCAGCGGATCGTGCAGCACGGCCAGCTTCAGGAGATCGATATCGCCGGAGATGGCGGCATGAACCGACATGCGCTGGACGTTGATCGAGGAGATGCAGGTGGCGGCGCAGGCTTCCGGCAGCGTGATACCGGCGACCATGTTGATGCCGAAGCGATCGACAAAGCCGGGGCTCTCGATGATTGCATCCGACGGCAGGTTGGTAATCACGCCGTTGTTCTTGACGTTGAAATGGCCGCGATAGACGCGTCCGGTTTCCAGCGCTTCGAGGATATGGCTGGCATGCTCGTTGGAGCGGCGCGCCGGATCGATCGGCTTGTTTGCGTCTTCCAGGAACTGCGGATATTCGGTCTCGAACCAGTTGCGGGTTTCGGTCGAATGGCGAAGATAGCCGCCTGTTTCGCCGTGGATCCAGTCGGACATGTCGATCCAGCGGGTAATTTCCTCCGGCCGTTTGCGGTACCAGGGCAGGTATTCCGACAGATGGCCGTTGCTCTCGGTGGAATAGACGCCGAAACGCTTCAAAACGTCGATGCGCAGCTTTTCCTGCTGGGAGAAAACCGGGTGCGCCTCGAAGGCGGCGACCAGTTCATCCTTGCCGACCTTGCGGCCCTTGACGCGGACATCGGTGAACCAGGTCTGATGGTTGATGCCGGAGCAGATGTAATCGAGTTCGCCATCCTTGGCGCCCAAGATTTCGGCGATCTGTTCGGCGCCGTGCTGGACGCCGTGGCAGAGGCCGATCGTATCGACCTTGCCATATTCGATCGCGGCCCAGGTGTTCATCGCCATCGGGTTTGCATAGTTGAGGAATTTCGCGCCGGGCTCGGCCAGTTCGCGGATGTCCTTGCAGAAATCGAGGATGACCGGGATGTTGCGCTGGCCATAGAGAATGCCGCCGGCGCAGATCGTATCGCCGACGCACTGGTCGACGCCGTATTTCAGGGGGATGCGGATGTCATCGGCATAGGCGGCCAGGCCACCGACGCGCACGCAGCTGATGATGTAGCGTGCGCCGGATACTGCCTCGCGGCGATCGGTCGAAGCTGTGACCTTGGCTGGCAGGTTGTTGGAGGCGACGATCTTGTCGAGGATCGACTTGATCATGCCGAGATTATGCTCGCTCATATCGGTGAGCGCGAACTCGACATCGCGGAACTCCGGCACGCAGAGAATGTCGGTGAAAAGTTTCTTGGTGAAGCCGACGCTGCCGGCGCCGATAATGGCTATCTTGAAGCTGCTCATGCTGTCCTCGTCGCTGGTCGTTTGGCCGGGGAAAACGGACAGGGTAAAATCAATGCGCGGGAAACAAGGCGCCTTAGCGCATGTTGCCTCCCAACTCTCCCTGTCGATGCCGCTCCAACCCGGTCATCTTGCTTTGTTGAGGGGCATTATGCGTATAATGTTGGGTGCCGCCAGAGAGGTATTGTGCTTTCATGGGTAATTCTATGCTGAAACGACTGATCGAGAATGGACCGGTGATGCGGACGGTTTCGCTGCCCCGCGGCCGCCACAGCCTGCACACCATGCCGACCAGCACGGGCTACGAAGTTCGCACGGATGCGACCTATGACTGGGATGGGCGCAAGCGCGGACAGACACCGTTCACCGTGCTTCAGCATACGATCGGCGGTGCCGGAAACCTGCGCTACGAGAACCGCACCTACCGGGTGCGCGAAGGCGAGACCCTGCTGGTACTTGTGCCGCACAATCACCGCTACTGGCTGGAGCAGAATGGCCGATGGGAGTTTTTCTGGATTTCCATGAATGGCGAGGAGGCGCTGCGCGTCCACAAGGCCATCCTGGCGACGACCGGACCGATCCTCAACCTGAAGCCGGAGACGATCGAGCGGCTGGCCGATTGCAGCCTGCGGCTCATTTCAGGCGGCGCCGATGCGCCGGGCAGTGCCTCGGCCATTGCCTACGAGTCGGCGATGGTGCTGTACGACGATGTTTTCGGCTCGCATCCCGTTCTCAGCCAGGAATACCGGACGATGCAGCATGTCATCGACCATATCACGGCGAATTTGCAGCATCCGCTGCCTGTTGAAAAGCTGGCGGATGTCTCCGGCCTCAGCCGGGCGCATTTTTCACGTGTGTTTGCGGCAAGCGAAGGCATGCCGCCGGCGGAATTCGTGCTGCGCAAGCGGTTGCAGCGAGCGACCAAGCTGTTGACCAAGGCAGCGCATCTGTCAGTAAAGGAAGTGGCTGTCATGTCCGGCTTCGAGGATCCGAACTATTTTGCCAAGGTATTCCGCCGCTATTTCGGCGCCAGCCCGACGGAATTCCGCACCACGGGCATGTATTCCAGCATCGCCAACCATGGCCGGGGTTCGGCGGCGGCGGAATAAATAGCCGGAGATCCGTCTGTTACGATCAGTAGAAGAGATGCCAGGGGGTGAGAAACGCGCGGCTCAGTTCCTGATCACGCTCCTGTTCGAATTCGGTCTGTTCGTCGCGGTTCTGGCGAACCGGCATTTCAACACGGATGGCTTTTTCCTTTTTCGCCGGAGGCGTGAGGTAACCGAGGGTCATTCCACCGTGATAAAACATGCAGTTCTCCGCTGTTGGATGCGATCGGTTAACGATCGTTAACACAATCCTGACACAATTGGCCGTCCTGTCAATAGTCTATGAAATTGATGCCTTATTGCAAATTGCCGCGTTTCGGCAGCATGTCACTGTCGCAGAAAGTGTCGTCTTTCGGAAAATAATATAATCTATAAATTTTATGATGATTGAAAAATCGATCCAGCTCCGCCGGTTGCGACGGGCATTCTTTGCTTGAGACAGGGCTGTCTTTCATGCGTAAATCGCCATCATGAACGAGACGGCAAAAGAGTGGACCCGCATGAATGTCGCTTTGAGAAATTCGCTCGACCGGATCGCCCCGCGCCAGGTGCAGTCCTTTCCGCATGTGGCGGATGAGGATGCCTTGAAATCGGCCATGCGGCGGATGTCGGGCGGTGTTTCCGTCATTACCGCCGGCGTCGGCGACGAGCGGACCGGCGCAACGGTGACGTCTGCTACCGCGCTGTCCGTCGATCCGCCGACGATGATCGTCAACATCAACCGCAGTTCCTCCAGCTGGCCGATCATCAGCCGCTACGGACATTTCTGCGTCAACATCCTGAGTGCCGATCAGCAGGATGTGGCCGACCGGTTTGCCGGCAAGGGCGGACTGAAGGGGATCGAGCGCTATGACGGGGCCGAATGGTTTACGCTGGCAAGCGGCGCTTCGGTTCTGCGCGGTGCGCTCGCCGGGATCGATTGTGAGGTCGATGAGGTGATCGAGCGGCATAGCCACGCGATCATTCTCGGCCGTGTCGTTTCCATCGTCGCCGGCGACGGACACTCGCTGGTCTACAGCAACGGCCGCTATGGCCGGGTCTCCCTCTAAACGAAAATGCCCCGCCCGAGGGAAACCCGGGCGAGACACTCCATCCACACGGTTTAGGGGTCCGTGCGGCTGAGAGTTAATGCGGCAGTGAGATCTGCGTGTGGTAGCCCAGTTCAGGCTCCTTGCCGGTCAGATTGGCCTTGGCGATTTCCCAGCCGAATTTCAGCGCGCTGTTGGTCGAAGCCCAGATTGCCACATCGTCGAGTTTTAGCTGCAGCATGGTCAGCGACGGGTCTTCCTTGCCGCCCTCGAACCAGGCAGCGACCGGTGCCGACCAGTATTTGTCGATATGCTCGCGGGACTTGACCTCGTCGATCGCGCCGGCAAGGCAGGCATGATAATCGTGATCCTTGCTGATGACGCAGAAATGCGCCCGGTCTCCTGTCCGCGCAGCCTTGATCAGATCGCTGTCGGTGCGGGTGTAAAACCAGATCGAATTGCTTTCCTTTTCGACGAACGGCGCCATCGGCTGCATATGCTGGCCGGACTTCTCGACGCCCAACATGCCGGCATGGATATCGCCAAGCACATCCCATAACTGCTGCAACGGATCCGATTTCGTCTTCGATATATCAGCCATCATTGTTTCCTTTGTCGATTGGGATCAGGCGGCACGGCGCTCGTGGCGACCTTCTTCGATTTCTTCGACGATCTTTTTGACAAAGGCGTCGAGATCGCCCGGATTGCGGGAGGTGACGATGCCCTTGTCGGTAACCACAGGCTCGTCCGACCAGATGGCACCGGCATTCTTCATGTCGGTCTTGATCGAGACATAGGAGGTCATCTTGCGGCCGCGAACGGCATCCGCCTCGATCAGCAGCCACGGCGCATGGCAGATGGCAGCGACGACCTTGCCGGATGCGACGAATTCCTTGACGACGCGCATGGCGTCTTCGTCATGGCGCAGGATGTCCGGGTTTATCTGGCCGCCCGGCAGAACCAGCGCGTCGAAATCATCGAGCTTCACATCCTTGGCCAAAAGATCGACATCCACCGTGTCGCCCCAGTTCTTCTTGTCCCAGCTCTTGATCGGTTCCTTGTCAATCGAGGCAACCTTGATATCGGCTCCACGCTTTTTCAGTTCATCCAGCGGCACGCGCAGTTCCGAACGCTCGTAGCCATGGGTGGCGAGAATGAGGATTTTCGATTTGTCGATGAACGGCATCGCGCCATCTCCTTCTGAAGACATTGGGAAGGGTTCGCGGCTACAACGGCCGCGATGACCAATCGTTCCCATGTTTTTCAGGATGTGTGGCGTGGGCGATGCGTTATCGCATCGGGCTGAATTTCTGTGGATCGAGGGCCTGCACGTCAAAACCCTCCGGCTGTGATGCGCCGGTTAGCTGACTGGCTGCCAGGCTTCCAACCGCCGGGGAGGTCAGAATACCAAAACCGCCCTGGCCTGCCACCCAGAAGAAACCCGGGCGATCCGGTGCAAAGCCGATAACAGGCAATTTATCGGGCGAGAAGCTGCGCATGCCCGCCCAGCTCTTGGCAACGCGGCGGACCGGGATAATGGTTGCCTCCTCGACATAATGCGCTGCCCAGGCGACATCGAGTTCTTCCGGCTGCACATCGCCGGGCTCGCATGGGGTGGCATCGGCCGGGCTGGCGAACAGCCGGCCAGCGTCGGGCTTCATGTAGAATTCCTCGTCGATCTCGTTGATCTCCGGCATGTCGGAAATATCGACCCCTTCCGGAAGATCAACCGTGATGGCCGTGCGGCGATGCGGGATGATGCCGAGCGGTTTGACGCCGAACATTTCCGCCGTTGGATCAGCCCAGCCGCCGCCGGCGTTGACGACGGTCTTGGCCCGGACGGAGCCGGCTGATGTTTCGATGGTCCAAGCCTGGCCATCATGGCTGGCGGAAAGAACAGCGTGGCGCTCGCGGATCTCAGCGCCATTGCGGCGTGCACCCTTCACATACCCCTGCAGCAGGCTTTCGACTTCGATATCCCAGAAATTGGGATCGTAGAACGCGGCTTCCGCGTAGCCCGGCTTCAGGATCGGCACGCGCGCCAGCAGTTCCTCCTCATCGAGCGGTTCAAGCTCCGGCGTGAAGGCAAGTTCGGTGCGGAACATCTCTTCGAGGCGCGAGGCTTTTTCAGCATTGGCGATCGTCACGCCGCCGCGCTGTCTTAAAAGCGGAATATCCGAAAATCCTTCGGGCGGGCTGTCGAAGAAATCCTTGGCGATCGCGGCAAGCGCGCAGACTTCGGGCGCATTGTAACGCAGCACGAATTCGGCGGCGGAGCGGCCGGTACTATGATAACCGAGCGCCGTTTCCCGTTCGAGAACGGCAACGGAGCGATGCGGGCTGAGGAAATAGGTGAGCGACAGGCCGGCAATGCCGCCACCAATGATCGCCACGTCGAATGTTTGCATGTCGGCCTCTGCCCTTCACCGTATCCGCGATCTCCCATCGCGCAGCGGGACCCTAAAGGCGGGAGGCTCGATGTTCAAATTTATAGTGGCGAAGCTAACTATCAGGCAGATTGATGCCCCACGCTGTGATCAAGCGGCTCCGTGTCTGCTACATGGCGCAGGAAGGCGGCTTCGGCGGGATTGAGGATCGCATTGGGATTGGTGATGCGGAAAACATCCGTGGTCGGCAGCAGGTCATAGGGCGGCAATTGCCAGAGGTCGCCTTTGGCAAGGCCCGGTGCGGCCAGATGATCCGGCACCATGCCGATGCCGATATTGGCTGATATAAGGCGCAGTACTTCCTCGACAATGCAGGAGACCGCCCGCACCTGCTGGCCGAAGGAGCCCATGGCGCGCACGGCGGTGATAGCATTCATATGCTGGCCGCCAAGAACATCGGCGATGAAGGCGATGTAGGGATCGCCGCGAAGGTCGTTCAAGGCAGCCGTCTTGGCGCCGAACAGCCGGTGGCCCCGGCCGCAATTGAGACCGTATTGTTCGCGAATATGGAAGATCTTGCCGAGCGCTTCAGGGATGTTGCCGTCGCACAGGCCGATCGTTGCGATGTTGCGCTCGACGGCGTTGATGACGCTGACGGTGGTTTCTACCGTGATGCTGAGCGTTACCTTCGGATAGAGCTGGAAGAAGCTTTCGAGCTTGCTGTCCCAGGCCGGATTGTGTGCATGGCTGACGGAATGAATACTGACATGACCGGTCACGTCGTCGCCTGCGGTTTCCAGCGCATTCGGCAGGCGCACGACCGCCGCGAAGATATCGCGGCACTGGTGATGCAGCTTTTCCCCGGCTTCCGTTAGGTCGAACCGGCCCGGGCGGCGGTCGATCAGTTTCTGGCCAACGGTCTGTTCCAGCCGCTTGAGTGCCATGCTGACGGCGGGTTGCTGCAACAGAAGCCGGTTAGCCGCAGCGGTAATGCTGCCCTCCTCGACCACGACGACGAAGGTGCGCAGGAGGTTCCAGTCGAGATTGTGGGCGAAGCGTTCAAGGCGATTGTCGGGCATGGCAATCCGCGATCAGAGGGAGACGAGGCCGGAGGGTAGCCGGTTCATGATCTCGTGGCCATCTGCGGTGATCAGCAGCTGGTTTTCGATGATCATGCCACCGGCACCATCGACATACCATGGGGTCTCAAAGGCCAGCACCATGCCCGGCTCGATGATCACATCGGATTGCCGCGACAGGAAGGGCCATTCCTCGCTGCCAAGACCGGCACCGAGCCCATGGCCGAAATGACCGCGTGTGTAACCGGGGAAGCCCGCCCTCCCCATTGCTTCGGTCGTTACCCGATGCACCTCGCTCATGGCGATACCGGGCGAGAGAAGCGGCAGGCCGGCGTCATAGGCCGTTTGCAGGGCATCGAACAACCGGACCTGAAGCGCAGACGGCGTGCCGCAGACGAAAGTGCGGCCGCTGTCGGATGTATAGCCGGCAATCAGACAGCCGACATCGACCTTGATCAGATCGCCGCGCGCGACCACGCCACCCTTGGTCCACGGGTTCTGGCCAACGGAAACATATTCCCAGAGCCCGGTGAGGTTCTGGACACCGCGCCGCGCGGCTTCGGCGCGAGCTCCCTTTTCCCAGGCGGCAGCCAATTCATCGCGGCTGATGCCGATATCGATGGTTTCGCGCAGAGCCACGATTCCGGCCTCGGCCAGTTCGACTGCGGTTCGCAGATAGCCAATCTCGGTGGGCGATTTGATCATTTTCAATCGACGGACGAGGTCGGAGGCATCGATAAGCTCAGCCTGCGGCAACGCAGCGGACAGCACCCGGAAATCGGTGACGGAAAGGCCATCGAACTCGATACCGATACGGCTTGTACTCAGGCCCTTTTCGGCAAGAAGCGCTGCAGCCAGCCGGAAACCATGACTGGCATCAAAAGTCTCCGGACGCTCGAAACCCGGCACGCGTCCCTGCTTTTCCGAGGCGGCTTGTATCAATTCTTCCGGCGGCTGTGCGTCCATGCCCCTGATATCGCCGGTCTCGACCCAGATCGCATTGATGCGGATATCGGTAATCGTGCTCGACGCGCGAAAGGCAGCTTCGAACAGGTCGGTGACGACGGCTGCTTCTCGGAGTGCCGGATCGGCGGGGATGATGGCCGCCACGGCACCGGCGCGCCGCCACATTGTCGCGACGCCCGCAGGTGCACCCGTTGCATAGGTAAAACTTTCCGGCGAAAGCAGCAGCAGCGCATCGATCCCGGCGGCTTCCATCGCCTTTGATGCGCGTGTCCTGTCGAGGTGAGCCATGCCGTTTCCTTGTCCTGTATCTTCGAGGTCTCTTGCGTGCCGCCATTCCCGCAGCGCATGAGGCAGTGCCGCATTTTCGTTTGTATCACCCTGCCCGGCTTGCCATAACGGATACAAGAAGGAAAGTGACGGGAGGACGACATGGCTTCAAGACAGGAATTCCAGTGGGACGATGCATTTCTGCTGGAGGATCAGCTTTCTGAAGACGAGCGGATGATCCGCGATACGGCCCGCGCCTATGCGCAGGACAAGCTGCAGCCGCGCGTTATCGATGCCTACCGCAACGAGACGACCGATCCTTCGATCTTCCGCGAAATGGGCGAACTCGGCCTGCTCGGCGTGACGGTTCCGGATACCTATGGCGGCGTTGGTGCATCCTACGTGGCCTATGGCCTGGTCGCCCGCGAGGTCGAGCGCGTCGATAGTGGCTACCGCTCGATGATGAGCGTGCAGTCTTCCCTCGTTATCTACCCGATCCATGCCTATGGGTCGGAAGAACAGCGCCAGAAATACCTGCCGAAACTGATCAGCGGCGAATGGATCGGCTGTTTCGGCCTGACCGAACCGGATGCCGGCTCCGATCCCGGTGGCATGAAGACGCGGGCGGTGAAGACCGAGGGCGGCTATCGCCTCACAGGTTCCAAAATGTGGATTTCCAATGCGCCGATCGCCGATGTCTTCGTCGTCTGGGCAAAATCGGAGCCGCATGGCAATGCCATTCGCGGCTTCGTGCTGGAAAAGGGCATGAAGGGCCTCTCGGCCCCGAAGATCGGCGGCAAGCTATCGCTGCGCGCCTCGATCACCGGCGAGATCGTCATGGACAATGTCGAAGTCGGTGAAGACGCCTTGCTGCCGAATGTCGAGGGCCTGAAAGGTCCGTTCGGCTGCCTCAACCGTGCCCGCTATGGTATCTCCTGGGGCGTGCTTGGTTCGGCGGAATTCTGCTGGCATGCGGCCCGGCAGTATGGGCTCGACCGTAAGCAGTTCGGCCGTCCGCTAGCGCAGACCCAGCTGTTCCAGAAGAAGCTTGCAGACATGCAGACCGAAATCACGCTTGGCTTGCAGGCATCGCTGCGCGTCGGCCAGCTGATGGATGCGGGCCGCATGGCGCCGGAGATGATCTCGATCGTCAAGCGCAACAATTGCGGCAAGGCTCTCGATATTGCCCGCGCTGCCCGCGACATGCATGGCGGCAACGGCATTTCCGAGGATTATCAGGTCATGCGCCATATGGTGAACCTGGAAACCGTGAACACCTATGAAGGCACCCATGACGTGCACGCCCTGATCCTTGGCCGCGCCCAGACCGGGCTGCAGGCCTTTTTCTGAGCGCCGGCATGGAAACGCCGCTGAAGGGCCTGAAGGTTCTCGAGCTTGCCCGCATCCTGGCGGGGCCATGGATCGGCCAGACGCTGGCCGATCTCGGCGCCGATGTCATCAAGGTGGAAAGCCCGGCGGGAGACGATACCCGCACCTGGGGGCCACCATTTATCGAGAGCGAGACCGGCGGCCATCTGGACGCCGCCTATTTCCACGCCTGCAATCGCGGCAAGCGCTCCGTCATCCTCGATTTCACAACGGAAGAAGGGCAGGAGGCCGTGCGGCGTCTGGCGGCCCAGTCGGACGTGCTTCTGGAGAATTTCAAGGTCGGCGGGCTGGCGAAATACGGGCTGGACTATGACAGCCTGAAGAAGGTCAATCCGCGGTTGATCTATTGCTCCGTTACCGGCTTTGGCCAGGACGGACCCTATGCCCATCGCGCCGGTTACGATTATATCATTCAGGGCATGAGCGGCATCATGGACCTGACGGGCGATCCGGAAGGCGAGCCGCAGAAGATCGGCGTCGCCTTTGCCGACATCTTCACCGGCCTTTACGGCGTCATCGCCATCCAGGCGGCCTTGCATATGCGAGAACGCACCGGCGTCGGCCAGCAGGTCGACATGGCATTGTTCGACAGCATGACCGGGGTGCTTGCAAATCAGGCGCTGAATTTTCTGGTTTCGGGGAAATCGCCGCGCCGCCTCGGCAATGCGCATCCCAACATAGCGCCGTATCAGGTCTTTCCGGTCTCCGACGGCCACCTGATCGTCGCCGTCGGCAATGACCGCCAGTTCGTCAAGTTCTGCACGCTGCTTGGTCTCGACACTCTGGCGACCGATCCACGCTATCTGACAAATGCGAGCCGGGTGAAAAACCGCGACACGCTGACGCCGGAACTGACAGCGCGGACGGTAAATTTCAAACGCGACACGCTGCTGGCCATGCTGGAAGCGGCGGGCGTGCCCGGCGGGCCGATTAATACCGTCGCAGATGTGTTCTCGGACCCGCAGATCATTCACCGCGGTATGCGGGTCGAGACGCCACACACGGGGTCGGCATCAGGGACGGCACCGGGGGTCCGGTCACCGCTGATGTTTTCGGGCGCGGAACTTGCGCTGGAGCGCGGTGCGCCGAGGCTTGGGGAGCACACGCATGAGGTGCTGACGGAGATTGGAATGAAGCCCTGACGGACCTACCTGCCCTCAAATATTCCCCATGCAGAGATATTTCATCTCCAGATAATCTTCGGCGCCGTGGCGGGAGCCTTCGCGGCCGATGCCGGATTGTTTGAGGCCGCCAAAGGGGGCGGCTTCCGATGACATGCGGCCGGTATTGATGCCGATCATGCCGTATTCCAGGGCTTCGGCAACGCGCCAGACCTTTTTCAGTTCGGTCGCATAGAAATAGGCGGCAAGGCCGTAAATGGTGTCGTTGGCCTGGAGGATGACGTCTTCCATCGTTTCGAAACGGATGATCGGGGCGACCGGGCCGAAGGTTTCGTCGCAGGCGACAAGCATGCCTTTGCCGACGTTGGACAGTACCGTCGGCTCGAAGAAGGCGCCGGAGACGCGCTTGCCGCCGCAGAGAAGTTTTGCGCCCTTGCCGATCGCGTCGTTGACATGGGTCTCGACCTTCTCGATCGCCCGGCTATCGATCAGCGGGCCAATGGTGACACCCTTGGAAAAACCGTCGCCAACGGTCAGCTTTGCCACTTCGGCCGCCAGCTTTGCGGCGAACTCGTCATGAACCTTACTCTGGACATAGATGCGGTTGGCCGAGGTGCAGGTCTGGCCGGCATTGCGGAATTTGGCCTGGACGGCACCATCGACGGCAGCGTCGATATCGGCATCGTCGAAGACGATGAAGGGCGCGCTGCCGCCGAGTTCGAGGCTGATTTTCTTGATCTGGTCGGAACATTGGCGCATCAGGATGCGACCGACTTCGGTCGAGCCGGTGAAACTGATTTTTCGGACTCTCGAATTGGTGCAGAGTTCGCGGCCGATCGCATCGCCTTCCGAGGCAAGCACCAAGTTGAACACACCCTTGGGAAAGCCGGCACGGATCGCCAGCGCGTGCATGGCCAAAGCCACCAGCGGTGTCTGTTCGGCGGGTTTCAGGATGATAGTGCAGCCAACCGCCAGCGCCGGCGCGATCTTGCGCGCCACCATCGAGGCCGGGAAATTCCAGGGGGTGATGGTGCCGACGACGCCGACCGGCTGCTTGATCACCATCATGCGGCGGTCGGTCGAAGGTGCAGGAATGGTCTCGCCGTAAACACGCTTGGCCTCTTCCGCATACCATTCGATATAGGCGGCGGCATGCTGAACTTCGGAGCGGGCTTCGTTGAGCGGCTTGCCCATTTCCGCAGTCAGTATCGCGGCGAGGTCGTCGATATGGGTAATGACCAGATCGTGCCAGCGGCGCAGGATCGTGCTGCGATCGCCGGCCGGGCGTTCAGCCCATGGAAACTGCGCCGCATAGGCATCATCGACAGCAGCGCGGGTTTCCACGACCCCCATATCCGGCAGGGTGGCAAGCAGGGCACCATTCGACGGGTTATGGACGTCGAAGGTCTTTGCCGAAGGCGCCCACGGCGCGTTCACCAGCCCCAGCAGATACGGATCCCTGACATGGGCGATCAATGTCTCGGTAAAGATCATCGGAGATCCTTTCTGGCGGTCCGCGCAAGCAGCGCAGGGCGGCATATTTCGTCGCGGGGACAATGCCGATAGCCGATAAAAGCAGCTAGGTCCATCGGGCAGCGTGGTGCTGCTGCCCGATAGAATGTGCTATGCAAACGCCTGAAATCAGGCGCGGGCTTCCAGGATCGACGCTTCCAGAATGTCCATCGCTTCGGCGAAGACGTTGTCCTGTATGGTGATCGGCGCAAGGAAACGGATGACGTTGCCATGCACGCCGCAGGTCAGCAGGATCAGGCCCTTTTCCAGCGCTTTCAGACGCACCCTGTTGGCGAAATCGGCGCTTGGCAGATTGGTCTTCACATCGTTGAATTCAACGGCATTCATGAAGCCAGGGCCGCGGATATCGACGATTTCCGGTGCCTGTTCAGCAATGGCGGCAAGGCGCTGCTTGAGGCGTCCGCCCAGCTGTTCGGCACGTTCGCACAGCTTCTCATCTTCGATGATATCGAGAACGGCATGGGCGGCGGCAACGCCCATCGGATTGCCGGCATAGGTGCCGCCGAGACCACCGGGGCCGGGAGCGTCCATCACTTCGGCACGGCCGGTAACGGCTGCGATCGGGAAGCCGCCGCCAAGGCCCTTGGCCATCGTCACGAGATCGGCGGCGACGCCGTGATGTTCCATGGCAAAGAGCTTGCCGGTACGGGCAAAGCCGGTCTGCACTTCGTCGGCGATCAGAAGGATGCCGTGCTGGTCGCAGATCTCGCGGATCGCCTTGATGAAGGAGGTCGGCACCGGATAGAAGCCGCCTTCGCCCTGCACGGGCTCGATGATGATGGCGGCGACCCGGTTCGGATCGACGTCTGCGGCGAACAGGCGCTTCAGGGCCGCCAGCGACTGGTCAGCGGACACGCCCTGCAGCTCGACCGGGAAGGGCACGTGGAAGACATCGGCCGGCATCGCGCCGAAGCCGACCTTGTAAGGCACGACCTTGCCGGTCAGCGCCATGCCCATGAAGGTGCGGCCGTGAAAGCCGCCGCCGAACGCGACGACCGCCTGGCGGCCGGTTGCGGCGCGGGCTATCTTGACGGCGTTCTCGACTGCTTCCGCGCCGGTTGTCACGAAAATCGTCTTCTTGGCGAAGTCACCCGGCAGGATGGCATTCAACCGCTCAGCCAGCTCGACATAGTTTTCGTAAGGTACGACCTGATGGCAGGTGTGGGTGAAACGGTCGAGCTGCTTCTTGACGGCTTCGATCACGCGCGGGTGGCGGTGGCCGGTGTTGACGACGGCGATACCGGCGGCGAAATCGATGTAACGATTGCCTTCCTTGTCCCAGATTTCGGAATTCTCGGCGCGATCCGCATAGATCTGCGTGGTCATGCCGACACCACGGGAAATGGCTGCGTTCTTGCGATCGGTCAAACTGGTCACGGGTATCATCCTGATGTTGGCGTGGAGCATTTACGGTTGCAGATTTGGTGGAAATCCTATATTTTTTCTGTAGGTTTGCAAATCAAATTTTGTGATTTGATCAGCACCGCCCGGAATGGATTTGTTACGCGCAAGCTAACTCTCCGGGACGGTTTTTGAAGTTGGCGCCGGTGCCTGCACGCCAAGGCAGAAACAGCGCGCATGGATGGCTTGAAGATGTCACAGGACGGCTTATGAGTGATGCCATGAAGATACGCTACAAGGTCGCGGAAGCCGCACGGCTTGCCGGCGTCTCCGCATCGACCTTACGCCTGTGGGAGACGCAAGGGTTGGTCGTGCCGGGCCGTTCGGTCACCGGACACCGGCAATACAGCGAGGGCGATGTCGCCCAGCTGAAGCGCATATCCTGGTTTCGCGCCGAACGGGGGCTCAATCCGGCCGCGATCCGCCAGGCGCTGGAGGCGGAGGCCAGCGAACTCGACGACACCGGTCTGCCTTCCACCGGCGATGTCGTCCCGCAGTCACAGGTCGGACGCAAACTCAGGAGCCTGCGCCACACCGCCGGCAAGACGCTGGAGCAGGTGGCTGGCGATGTCGGCATCGCGGCGTCGGTGCTATCCACGCTGGAGCGGACCTCGCAGGGTGTTTCGGTTGCCGTTCTCCATAATCTCGCCGAGTACTTCGCCACCACGGTTTCGAGCCTTTCCGGCGAAGACGAGCCAGACGTGCGCGCGCTGGTGCGGTCCGGTGAATGGCGGGCCTGGCCGCGCACGACGCCGGGTGTGACGGTGCAGTTGCTGGCCGAGGGCCGCAACCAGATGGATTGCCATCGCTTCGTGCTGGAGCCGGGCGCCTCCAGCGAGGGTGCCTACAAGCATGAGGGCGAGGAATTCGTCTATGTGCTCTCGGGCCAGGTGGAGTTCGTGCTGGATTCCGATCAGTTTCATGATCTGAGCCCTGGCGATTCCCTCTATTTCAACAGCCGCCGCCACCACGCCTGGTCGAACCGCCATGATGGCGAGACAGTGCTTCTGTGGATCAACACGCCGCCGACGTTCTAGTCGTTTTAAGCCACCATTTCGCCAATCAATGATCAAGCGCGTTTATAGCGGCTATTGTCTCTATCTATTTCGTTTATGTGCATTTCAGGCATAGAGTTTCCTTCAAGCACCGGCAAACGGTGCGCCAAAAGGGGAACCGACCGTATGAAAAAACACATGATCGCATTGGCCCTGGCCTGTGCCGCTGCCTTTTCCATGACGCCTGCCAATGCCGCCGAAAAGCTCAGGATCGGCACCGAAGGCGCTTATCCTCCGTTCAATTTCATTGACACCGCCGGAAAGATCGGCGGTTTCGACGTCGATATCGGTCTGGCGCTTTGCGCCAAGATGCAGGCCGAATGCGAAGTCGTGGCGCAGGATTGGGACGGCATCATTCCTGGGCTGGTCGCTAAGAAATACGACATGATCATCGCCTCGATGTTCATTACCGAAGAGCGCAAGAAGCAGGTGGCCTTCAGCGATCCCTATTACATGGCGGCCATGACGCATGTTGCGGCAAAGGGCGCCGGGATTACCGCATTCACCAACGAGGCGCTGAAGGGCAAGGTCATCGGCGCGCAGGCAGGCACGACGCAGGCCGAATATATCGCTGCCGTCTATCCCGATGCCGAGATCAAGCTCTATCCGACCCAGGACGAAGCCAATCTCGACATGGCCAACGGCCGTCTCGACATGGAAGTCGGCGACATGCTGCCGATGCTGGACTGGGTCAGCAAGAACAATGACGGAAAATGCTGCGAACTGATCGGCGAACCGATCACAGACCCGAAATTCGTCGGCGAAGGCGTCGGGATCGCCCTTCGCCAGGATGACAACGATCTTCGCGCAAAGCTGAACAAGGCGCTGGCCGACATTCGCGCCGATGGCACCTACAAGACGATCAACGACAAATACTTCAGCATCGACGTCTACACGATGCGGTGAGGTCCGGAGCCGGTATCCGGCCGAGCATCGGCACCGCGCCTGCCTAAGAAGTGGCGGGCGTGGTTATGCCGTGCGGGTTTTCTGTGCCGACTTCTGCCTATGATAGGTCAGTGCGGCGCGAAGGCAGAGTGCCAGGGGCTCCCGGCGCAGATCGCCAGCTACCGGGAGAAGCAGCGCGCGCTGACCTTCAAAGGCAAAATCATCACCAAAGTGCGCACGAAATGTATCGATCAGCGTGGTCTGGCAGTTGATTAACACAGCGCAGTGATCGGGTGCCAATTTGGAGACGCCCAGCCGGATGGTTGTTCCGCTTTTGCTGGCTTCGGTCAGATAGGCCGGTTCGCCCCATTTGAGAGTTTCGGTGAGCGGGCCGACGCCTGCGGTTTCGGCGGCCACAGCAAAGATGAGGTCACGGATCTGCAGCAGCCTTAGTCTGATCGGCTCGGGGTATTGCCGAAGCGCTTCGGCGACGTCTTTCGGAACGGGCAGGCTTGTCATTACGCGCTCCTCTGGGCGGGTCTATTTCGTCACGTCGATGACCACGCGGCCACGGATCTTTCCGGCGACGATGTCTTCTGCGAGTTGTGGCAGGCGCGACAATGGTTCGACCGTCGTCATCGACGCCAACTGTTTCCGGTCCAGGCTTTCTGCCAGAATGGCCCACGCCCTGTCGCGCTCGGCATGCGGTACCGTGACCGAATTGATGCCGATCAATGCGACGCCACGCAGGATATGCGGCATGACAGTTGCCGGAAGGTCGGCGCCGCCGGCCAGGCCACAGGCGGCAACCGCGCCGCTCTGGATGGTTTGCGCCAAAACATTGGCGAGCGTCGTGGAGCCGACGGAATCGATGGCGCCCGCCCAGCGCTCCCTCTGAAGTGCTGCGCCCTTTGCGGCAAGTTCGGACCGGTCGATGAAACCGGTCGCGCCGAGGCTCGACAGGTAGTCGTGGGCTTCCGGCCGGCCGGTGGACGCAGTGACCGTGTAGCCGCGCTCCGCCAGAAGCGTGATTGCGACGGAGCCGACACCGCCCGCGGCACCGGTGACCAGGATTTCCCGGGCATCCGTCCTGATCTTGCCCCAAGCTTCCAGAGCATCGATCGCAAGGGCTGCCGTGTAGCCGGCAGTGCCGATCGCCATGCTTTCCTCAAGCGTGAACGCATCCGGCAGGCGCGTCAGCCATTCGGATTTCAGTCGCTGGAACCGGGTATAGCCACCCCATTCGGTCTCCGACATGCCCCAGCCATTGACGACAACCTTGTCGCCGGTCCTCCAGTCCGGATTACGGGATTCAACGACAATGCCGGAGAGATCGACCCCGGCCACCATCGGCAGGCGGCGGGCGATGCGGCTCTTGCCGGAAATTGCCAGGCCATCCTTGTAATTCAGTGTCGAAAACATGACCTCGACCAGCACGTCGTGATCGGGAAGATCGGCAAGCGTAAGCTCCCGGAAATCCGCCACCGGTTTGCCGTCGCGATCATCGATCACAAGTGCCCTGAAATGTTCCGTCATGGTTTTCTCCAGTCAATGTTGATGCAGCATGGCATGGGAAAAACCCAAAAGCCATTTCGACGAAAGGCGCGCAAGACCGGGCTCGCTGCACAGGCAGCATGCGCTGCCGGCGTCGTTCGACACCCCGGAAACAGGCCAGAAATCCATCGAAGGCACCGTTTCGCGCCCTAGAAGCAAACCATTGATTCATCGAGACATTATCAGTCAAAGAAGAATTCTATTTCGCGTATATCTACTTGCAATATTATGTATTTTTCATGGATGACTTTTGAGTTTATCTGCCATGCTTACCGCGCAGGGCAGATTTGCTTTTCTCCCTCTGGCGAAATACATGGCAAGGTGCTATCTCACCCTCGCAACAACCCTATGGAGCTTATCATGTTTTCGCAGCGCAAGCTGTCGAGCCCGTCTGATCGCGGTTTTGTCCAGATGATCTGGAACGCGATCCTTCTCGTTCAGACCCGTGAAACGACCTCGCTTATGACAGGTCGCAACCGCTAGGCAGAGACCGCGGCCGGGAATGTCACAGAGGCTTTCAGGCCCCTGCCCTCCGGCCCTTCGCCAAGGTTGAGATGTCCGCCGAACAGTCCGGCGATTTCTTCAACGATCGGAAGTCCCAATCCCATCCCCGGTGCTTGCCCGCGTCCACCGCGCGCAAAACGCTGGCGCACGACCTGCCGGTTCTCCGGCGGGATGCCCGGGCCGTTGTCTTCGACGTCGAGCCGGACGCCGTCTTTCTCCGTTTCCACCCGGACCGTGACCTCCGCCCCCTTGCCGGCATAGGCGATAGCGTTTTCGATCAGATTGCGCAGCAGCTCGCCGATCAAGAGCGGTTCCGCCCGGATCAACGCCTTGCCATCGCCCTCGAAACCGAGATCGATGCCAGCCTCACCGGCGCCGGGCACGCGATCGCCGGTAATCTCCTGAGCCAGCGCCATCAGGTCGATGATCTCAAGCGGTTGCGGCTCCTTCGAGCCGGCAGCGTCGATCTTTGCCATCAACAACAGTTGCGCCAGGATGCGTTCGGCGTGGGCGACGGCCTCGTCCCCCTTGCGAGCGGCGGCCTGCGCCTCGTCCAGCGTTGTGGCGCGGGCGGAAAGCGCCAGCTGGGTACGAATGATCGCCAGCGGCGTGCGCAGCTGGTGGCTGGCATTGCCGGAGAAATGACGTAGTGCATCGAGCGCCGATTGCAGCCGCACCATGAAGGAATTGACCGTTTCGACCAGCCCTTCGACTTCGCTCGGCACAGATTGGTCGATCGGATGCAGATCGTCGGGGCTGCGTTCGGCAATAGCATCGCCCAACCGGTAGAGCGGCCGCAGCGAAAAGGTGACCGCGATCCAGACGATGATGGCAGCACCCGCGATCATCATCAGCAGCCGGAAGGCCGAGCGCAAGAGGATCGCCTGCGTCAGCTGACGGCGGGCAATCGTGGTTTCCGCGACGGTGACGACGAAGGGAACGGAATTGATGCCTGTCGAGGCGGATCGCTCCAGAGCTGCGACCCGGATCGGCTCGCCGCGGAACTGTGCATCGGTATAAACGGCCGACTGGCCATTGAGATCAGCAACCGAGGGCAGGTTCTGGTAGCCGGTGATGAACTGGCCGGGAGGCCCATCGACCCGGTAGAAGACGCGGTCCTGTGCTGCCGAGGTCAGCATTTCCAGCGCCACATAGGGGATATCGACCTCAAGCGAACCGTCTTCGGCGACCACGACCCGTTCGGCGATGGCCAGTGCCGAGCCGGCAAGCACGCGGTCAGAGACGATATTCGCCGTCTTCACCGCCTCGCGATAGGTGTCTATCAGGGCGATGGCACCGATGACGACGGTCGAGATCAACAGCCAGGCCAGCAGCCCCCGGCGCAGGGAATAGGCACGCCGTGCCATCAGGCGTCCGCCATCTTGTCGAGATAATAGCCGATGCCGCGCGCAGTGCGCACCGTCAACCCATGCGGAGCAAGGCGCTTGCGCAGCCGGCTGACATATTGCTCAATGGCATTGGCGCTGAGATCGTCATCGAAGGCCGTCAGCGACTGAATGATGGCTTCCTTTGCGACCACCTTGCCGGCGCGCATGAACAGGATTTCGAGAAGGCCGAGTTCCCGCGCCGGAATATCCACCGTGATGCCATCGGCGGAAAAGGTGCGCGAATTGAGGTCAAGCGAGATCTTGCCATAGCTGACCAGCGACGAGCGCAGCCCGGCCTGGCGGCGCAGCAGGACGCGGACGCGAGCCTCGAATTCGCTGATGTCGAAAGGCTTGATCATGTAGTCGTCGGCACCGAGATCGAGCCCCTTGATCTTCTCTTCCTGGGTGCCGCGCGCCGTCAGGATCAGCACCGCCGCCTTGTTTTGCCGGGCCCGCATCGAGCGCAGCACGTCGAGGCCGTCCATTTCCGGCAGGTTGAGATCGAGGATGACGAGATCGAAGGTTTCCGTGGCGGTGACCGCATTGGCCGAGGCGCCGTCATGAACCACATCGACGGCATAGCCGCTGCCGCGCAGGATCGCGACAAGTCCTTCCGAAAGCGCCGTATTGTCCTCGACCAGTAGTATCCGCAAATCCGCTATCTCCTTGACGGCACTCTATCGGGCGTGCTGGCGCTTGTGAACGGGCCGAGGCTGCGGCAATATCGTTTTATGCGTTTCCTTCCCCTTCTCTGTCTTCTCTGTGGATTTTCAATGCCGGCCGCCGCCCAGCTCACGCTGTTTCCGGCGCGCTCAGGCGATGCGGCGGCGCCGGCCGTGGTCGTCTATTCCTCGCTCGACGAGCCCCTGGCGCGACCGATGATCCTCGGTTTCCAGGCTGCCAATCCGGATGTGGCGGTGCGCTACGAGGATATGCTGACCGGCGAGATCTACGATCGGATCGTCAAGGAGACCGATGCCGGCCAAAGAACCGCGGATTTCGCCTTTTCCTCGGCGATGGACCTGCAGGTGAAGCTGAGCAATGACGGCTACGCCCAGCGCAGCGACATGCCGATGAGCGGCCGCTGGCCGGCCTGGGCCAACTGGCGCAACACGGCCTATGCGCTGACCTTCGAGCCCGCCGTTTTCGTCTATCACAAGCCGAGCTTCACCAGGGAAAAGCCGCCCTCGACGCGGGCGGAGTTCGTCGATTATCTGAAACGCCAGGGCAGCGCGGTGTTCGGCAAGATCGGCACCTATGATATCGAGCGCTCCGGCGTCGGCTTCCTGTTCATGGCGCGCGATCAGGAGCAGTTCGGCGACATCTGGTCTGTGATCCAGGCCATGGGCGCTGCCGGGGTCAAGCTCTATTCCACAAGTTCGGCCATCCTTGAGCGGGTCTCCGACGGCCGCTTCGTGCTCGGCTATAATATTCTCGGCTCCTACGCCGCCGACTGGGCATCGCGCCATCCGGATGTCGGCATCGTGCTGCCGCGCGATTATACCGTCGTCATGTCGCGCATCGGGCTGGTGCCGCAAGCGGCGGCAACGCCGGATCTCGGCCGCCGCTATCTGGAGTTCTTCATGTCGAAGGAAGGCCAGACGATCATGGCGCGTGAATTGCAGATCCCCGCCGTCAGTCCCGACGTGGCAGGGGTCAACACCGCCAACACGATGCGCGAGATGCTCGGTGGCCAATTGAAGCCTGTTCCGGTCAGCCCCGGACTGATGGTCTATCTCGATCAGGTCAAGCGGGCGCGGCTGATTGCCCGCTGGAACGAAGTTTTACGGCTGCAGTAGACGAAAACCAAAAATTAAGGGACATTAACACTGCAAGGTCCCGCCCGATGTCAGGTAAATGTCAGCTTCATATGGTGCCTTGCAGTTCTTCATTATCCGTGGAGGCGGATGATCGAGGCGTATGGGAGGAGTTTCACCAGACCCGGCGTAACGGCGAGCCTCAAAGGCTGCCGCAGCTGATCGACCGTGAGCCATCCCCCGTCCGCAAAGATGAACAATGTGCGCGCCAACTGAACGAGCGCGCCTGACGGAGGACTACCCTTTGAAACAGTTTTTTCTGGCATCCATTCTTGCTGGCGCTCTCGCCCTGCCGGCTGTTGCCGCTGACTACACCATCATCGCACCGGCCAATCCGGGCGGCGGCTGGGACCAGACGGCCCGCTCGATCCAGTCGGTGATGCAAGCCGAAGGCATTTCCGGCAACGTTCAGGTTCAGAACGTACCGGGCGCCGGCGGCACGATCGGCCTCGCACAGTTCGCCAGCCAGTCGGCCGGCAACGCCAACGCCCTTATCGTCGGCGGCTACGTCATGGTCGGCGCCATCCTGACCAACAAATCGCCGGTATCGCTCAACGATGTCACTCCGATCGCCCGCCTGACCGGCGAATACGAAGCCATCGTCGTTCCCGCCGATTCGCCGCTGAAGTCGATGGGCGATCTCGTCGAAGCGCTGAAGAAGGATCCGGGCGCAGTCTCCTGGGGCGGCGGTTCGGCTGGCGGTACGGACCATATCGCTGTTGGCCTGATTGCCAAGGCAGCCGGCGTTGACCCGACCAAGATCAACTACATCGCGTTTTCCGGCGGCGGCGAAGCCCTTGCGGCCATTCTCGGCAGCCAGGTCACGGCCGGCATTTCCGGTTACGGCGAGTTCGAATCGCAGATCAAGGCCGGCACGCTTCGCCTGCTTGCCATGTCGAGCCCAGAGCGCCTGCCTGGCATCGACGCGCCGACCATCAAGGAAGGCGGCCTCGACGTCGTCGTTGAAAACTGGCGTATGGTTGCCGCAGCTCCGGGCCTGACCGACGAGCAGAAGGCTGCCGTTTCCGCTGATATCGAAAAGCTCGCCAAGTCGGCCGGCTGGCAGGAAACTCTGAAGACCAAGGGCTGGACGGATACCTATCTGGCCGGTGACGCGTTCAAGGCGCAGCTCGCCAAGGACGTTTCCGCAACCGAAGCTGTCCTCAAGGACATTGGTCTGGTTCAATGAGCAAGGGTAACACCCCTTCGACGCAGACACGCCGCCCTGACAGGGCGGCGCTTGTCATTGCCGTCTTCCTGGCTGGTCTGGCCGGCCTGATCTTCTGGGATACGTCGCGGCTTGCCAAGATCACCAGCTATTCCGGCATCGGCCCGGCGACCATTCCCTTCGTGATCGCCAGCGTACTTTTGCTTCTAGCTGCCTGGACCGTATTCGAGGCGCTGCGCGGAGATTTTCCGGCACGGGAGCGTCAGGAATTTGGCCCGGTGATCTGGATCATCGGCGGCCTCGCGGCACAGATGCTGACGCTGAAGCCGCTGGGTTTCTCCATCGCCACCGGCCTTTTGTTCGCTGCAACTGCGGCGGGGTTCGGAAAGCGGAAGCTCTGGTTCACGATCCCGATCGGCATTGTGCTCTGTCTTGGCGTCTGGCTGGTCTTTGCCGGGTTGCTGCAGCTCTCGTTGCCAGCCGGTCCGCTCGAACACCTGTTTTGGTAAGGCACTGACATGACCACATTCGATTTCCTAATGCAGGGCATGCTCGTAGCCGCCCAGCCGATGAATCTATTCTACGCGTTGATCGGCGTGACGCTTGGGACCGCCGTCGGCGTCTTACCGGGCATCGGCCCGGCGCTGACCGTGGCGTTGCTTCTGCCGGTGACCTACCGGCTGGATCCGGGCGGTTCGCTGATCATGTTCGCCGGCATTTATTACGGCGGCATGTATGGCGGTTCGACGACCTCAATCCTTCTCAATACACCCGGCGAAAGCGCCTCGATCGTCACGGCACTTGAGGGCAACAAGATGGCCCGCAAGGGACGCGGTGGGCCAGCACTGGCAACGGCCGCCATCGGCTCGTTCGTCGCAGGCCTGATCGCGACGCTCGGCCTTGCCTTCATCGCGCCGTTCGTCGTCAAGCTGGCGCTGGTCTTCGGCCCGCGCGAATATTTCGCTCTGATGGTTCTTGCCTTCGTCACCGTGTCATCCGCTTTCGGCGATTCGACACTGCGCGGCCTCACCTCGCTGTTCATCGGCTTTGCGCTCGCCATTATTGGCATCGACCAGCTGACCGGTCAGGCACGCATGAGCTTCGGCATCCCGGATCTTCTGGACGGGATCGAAGTGACAACGCTGGCGGTCGCGATGTTTGCCATCGGTGAATCGCTCTATATCGCCGCACAGGGCGATCAGGGTCCGGACAAGGTCGAGGCGGTCAAGGGTTCCGTCTGGATGACCGGCCAGGATTGGGCACGTTCGTGGAAGGCATGGCTGCGCGGAACAGCGATCGGTTTCCCGATCGGTGCGATGCCGGCCGGCGGCGCCGAAATCGGCACATTCCTCTCCTATGCGGCTGAAAAGCGGCTGTCGAAGCACCCGGAAGAGTTCGGCCATGGCGCAATCGAAGGCGTTGCGGGTCCGGAGGCGGCCAACAATGCCTCGGCAGCTGGTACGCTTGTTCCGCTGCTGACACTCGGCCTTCCGACGACCGCGACCGCAGCGATCATGCTGGCTGGCTTCCAGCAATACGGTTTGCAGCCGGGTCCGCTGTTGTTTGCGACCAATCCGCAGCTCGTCTGGGGCCTGATCGCTTCGCTGCTGATCGCCAACTTCATGCTGCTGGTTCTCAACCTGCCGCTGGTCGGCCTCTGGGTGAAGCTGCTGACGATTCCGAAGCCGTGGCTTTATGCCGGCATCCTGTTGTTCGCGACGCTCGGCACCATCGGCGCCAATCCGTCGGTGTTCGAACTCGGCATGCTTCTGGCGTTCGGGGTTCTCGGCTACGCCATGCGCATCTTCGGCTACCCGATTGCGCCTGTGGTCGTCGGCCTGATCCTTGGACCATTGGCCGAACAGCAGCTCCGCCGTGCGCTGGCGATCAGTCAAGGCGATGTCACGGTGCTGTTCACCTCGCCAGTCGCAGCCGTGCTGCTGGTGATCGCCGCTGCGGCGCTGATCGTACCGTTGATCCTGCGGGCCCGCGGCCGTGGCCAGGTGCTCTCACAGCTTGCTGCCAACGAAGATTGACGGTTCCTCCCAAGGTCGTCACGGCAAAGGCCCGGTTAGCTGATGTTAACCGGGCCTTTCCTATTTGCATGGCTGGGATGAATTCCTGTGCATTGTAAACGGAGGTTGCAGACCGCATATTCATCTCGTCAACAAGACACAACAACAACTTAGGAAAGTGAGTTCAAGAGATGAGTGCCCGTAAATCTGCCCGAGGCTTTTTCGGTAATGCCATTGCCATCTTTGGCGCGGCCACGGCCGCTGCCGCAGCAGTCGAGGGCAACCGCCGTCCGCTGGACCGCGACCTCTATACGCTCGGCATCAACCCGGCAAACTTCCATTCCGTCAAGCGCGGCTAATTCAACCGCTGCATGAAATCTGAAAAGTCCGGTCAGCGATGACCGGGTTCAGACTGCTGACAAACCCGGTCATTTTGGCCGGGTTTTGTTTTGTTGGTATTTTGTCGGTTTGAATACTGCAAATGCAGTGTTTCGAATGGCTTTCCCGTCTTATCCGGGCTTTGGTTGGTGCGCCTTGGTCATGAGCATGGCGATCTTCTCGATGTTCTCGGCGGCGGCCATGAGGTATTGGCATCTGACCTTGCGCACGCTGCCGGTCCATCCGCTCGAGATCGCCCCAGTAATCGGAGCGGGACTTCTCGATCGTCGAAAGGTCATAGTCCCCATGAATCACAAACCCCAAGACGAGGCCAGGGGGTTTATCCGCAGTCTGAGGGTGGCCATGGGGGCCTTTTTTACGCCTTCGCCACAGCCGGCCGGGACAGGCCGCCGATCCAATCGAGATAACGGGCATAGGCGAAGTGCAGACCGATGCCGGCAAGCACGAACAGCGCGCCCAACAGCGGATCGCGCCCTGTTACAAACAGCAGCACCTGCCCGACCATTGCAAGGATCGTTCCGAAGATGAACACCGGCAGTGAATGCCGGCCGATCAGGACGAGCGGGTGATCGATGCGCAGGCGCGTCATCCGGCTGAAGACAGGAAAGACCGTCAGCAGGTAGGCGAGCGCCAGAACGTGGAGCAATCGCGTCAGGGACAGGAAGGTCTTGTCGAACCCCGTCAGAACCGACGGCAGTCCATACGAAAAATCGAGGTTCCACCAGGACAGAAGCACCCAGAAGAACGAGACCGTCACATAACCGGCCGCGATCGCCACCAAGGCCGGATGGCGCACAATCGGCTTTCCGGCGCGCGACCGCATCATGCAGATCATCCCGATGACGAACAGGAACTGCCAGGACCAGGGATTGAGGAACCAGTAGCCTTCATCGAGGAAGTTGATGGGGACGATCGTGAAGATGCCCGCCGCAAGCCACAGTGCCGCTGATGCCATGAACAACAGGAAGGGACTGCGCCCGTACAGCCAGAGCATGCCGGGCAAAAGCAGGAAGACGACGGCATACATCGACAGGATATTGTTATAGCCCAGTTGGTGCCCAAGCAGCACCATGGCGACGAAGCCCTGCTCGGTGTGATCGACGAGCGGGCGGATGTTGATCTCGCTGATCAGGTCCTGCCGGCCAAAATAGAGCGCGCCGCCGGCAAAGATCGCCAGCGTGATGATACTGGTCATGATATGGGCGATGTAGAGCGTGAACGCCCGCCGCCAGATTTTCAGGCTGAGCGCGAGGCGGTTGCCGATCGTGAACTTCCGCCCATAGGCAAGCCCAGCCGATAGTCCCGAGATCAGCACGAAGGCCTCGGCCGAGTCCGAGAAGCCGAAATTCTTGGTGGTCAGATATTCGAGATATTGCCCCGGCACGTGATTGACGAAGATGGTCAGCAGGCAGAGCGCCCGAAAGACGTCGAGGCGGGTGTCGCGCTGGGAGGGGACGGTCTGGGTTTCTCCCACGTGTCCATCACCGCCAGGCGCCTGGAATTGCAGCTTTTGAAGCATTCAGAATGGTCTCGTCCGAGTTCAGTGCCCCTGCCCCCATTGACGCGATATTGATGCAGGCGATCAAAACAAAACCGGCTTTGCGCCTTCTGGTGCAAAGCCGGTTTCAGTTCTGATCGTTCGCCGGCAGCTACAACAAAACGCCTTCATGCGCGTTTTTTGTGACAGTATTATTGACGCTGACGATCGGCTCGCCGTTTTCCGCATTTTTCGTCACGGAAATCACATGCGGCTTGCCATCGATGGTCAGTGTCGCGGAGAATCCATCCCAGTGCTTCGGCAGGACAGGTTGGACGACCAGCTTGTCTCCCTGCCGGCGGATGCCGAGAATGCCCTCGACCGCCGCCCGATAGAGCCAGGCCGCAGACCCGGTGTACCAGGTCCAGCCGCCGCGTCCCGTCAGGCCGCCGTCACCATAGATATCGGCAGCGACCACATAGGGCTCGACCCTATAGTGATCGGCACTTTCGCGGTCCTTCGAATGATTGACCGGATTGAGCATCTCGAAGGCACGCCAGGCGTCTTCGGTGCGGTTCTGTGCCGCCAACGCCAAGACGACCCAGGTCGCAGCATGGGTATACTGGCCGCCATTTTCGCGAACGCCTGGCGGATAGGCCTTGATATAGCCTGGATCCTGCGCGGTTCCGGAGAGCGGCGGGGTGAACAGGCGGATGATCTGGTGATCGCCATCGGCCAGTTCCGCCAGCACCGCATCCATGGCCTCCGCCGAGCGAACCGCATCGCCTTCGCCGGAGAGCACGCTCCACGACTGGGCAATCGAATCGATCCGGCACTCGCTACTTTCGGCAGAACCGAGCGGCGTGCCGTCATCATAATAGCCGCGGCGATAGTGGTTGCCATCCCAGCCGGCCGTTTCGAGCGCCTTCTTGAGGCTGGCAAGGTGTGCCTCCCAGGCAGAAACCCGCTTGGTATCGCCCCGCTCGCGCGCAATCACGAGGAAGGAGCGCAGCGTCGATGCCAGGAACCAGCCGAGCCAGACGCTGGTGCCGCGCCCTTCGATGCCGACGCGGTTCATGCCATCGTTCCAGTCGCCGCCGAGGATCAGCGGCAGCCCGTTCTCGCCCTTACGGGCAACGGCGAGATCAAGCGCCAAGGCGCAATGTTCGTAGAGGCTGGCACGCCGCTCTGACACTGCCGGCTGATAGAAGCTGTCATGCTGGCCGGGCTCCAGGGCAGCACCTTCGATGAAGGCGATCTGCTCGTCGAGAATGTCCTTGTTTCCGGTGACCGAGCAATAGTGCTGGACGGCATGGCCAAGCCAGACGACATCGTCGGAGATCAGCGTACGCACACCGGCACCCGTGTTCGGTAACCACCAATGCAGCACGTCACCCTCGATAAATTGCCGGGCGGCAGCGTTCAGGATCTGTGCCCGGGCAAGCTCCGGCCGGTGCACGATGAAGGCGAGCGTATCCTGCAACTGGTCGCGGAAGCCGAAGGCACCGCTGGCCTGATAGAAGGCCGAGCGTGCCAATATCCGGCAGCCAAGGCTCTGATAGGGGAGCCAGGCATTGACCATGTTGTCGAACGCCTTGTCGGGCGTTTCGATCTGCAGCACACCGGTAAAGTCCTGCCAGTAGCTGTTGGACGCTTCAAGAACCGTGTCAAACGTGCTCTTGCGCGCTTCGGCGAGATGCTCGAGGGCCTGCCCGGCATTGTCGGAATCGCCGATATAGAACGTCAGTTCGCGGGTAGCACCCGGCTCCAGCGTCACATCGACCACGATCGCCGCACAGGGATCGCCATCGGCTTCGACGGCACCCGACAACGTACCACCATCAAGCACAGCCTGCGGGGCATAAATGCTGCCCCCCTGGCCGAGGAACTCGCGCCGGCTGGAGGTAAACCCCGACGGCATGTCGCTGGCTCCAAGGAAGGCGGTACGGCCGGAATAGTCGATGCTGTATGGATTGGTCGCGAGCACCGCCCCGCTCGCTTCATCCTGATGCGACAGGATGAACGGCGCGGTCTTTGCCCGGTTGTTACCGAGCACCCATTCGGCATAGCCGTAAACCTTGAGGCTACGGGCTTCACTGGTAGTGTTGCTCAACAGCAGCCGCAGGTATTTGACAGGCGCGGTGCGATGAACGGTCTGGCCGACCTCGATCTCCAGACCGTCCTGAACGCTGTTGAAGACGGAGTAGCCGAGGCCATGCCGTGTTTCGAACTGGACCGACTTGCGGCGGGACAAGGCAGCATAGGGCGACAGGACCGCGCCGCTGTCCATGTCGCGGATGAAGATGGCTTCGCCGGGACGGTTGATGACCGGATCGTTGGTCCAGGGCGTCAGCTGATAGTCGCGCGAGTTGCGGCCCCAGGTAAAAGCGGCGCCTTCGGCAGCAACATGGAAACCGAAGGCTTCATTGGAAATCACGTTGATCCAAGGCTGCGGTGTCGCTTCGCCGCCCCGCAGCCGTGTTACGTATTCGCGGCCGTCGGCGGAAAAGCCGCCATAGCCGTTCCAGAAGTCCAGCCCATCACCGTTGATCTCGACCTTCTTGGCGCTGTTATCCTGGGGAATGACCGCCAGCAACGGTGCTGCAGGAATGTCTTCCTTCGGCGACGGTTTTGCCAAAAGATTTTCGGCGCGCGAAATCTGGTCCGAAATCTTGCCGTTGCGGGCATGGAACACGGCACGGGACGCGGACAGCAGCGCCGACCAGGTCTGCGGTTCCATGATATCGCGGCGAACGGCAAAGATGTGCTGGCGTGGGCCGTCTGAAAGGCCACGCAAGCGCAGGTTTTCCGCCATCGCATCGAGTGTGTGCTGCATGTCCTGCGCATAGGAGGAGGCACGCTCGTTGATGATCACCAGATCGGCGGTGACGCCGCGCGAGCGCAGATATTCCTGCGCCCTCAAGGCTTCTCGCGCGATGCCAAGATCGATGTCGTCATTGATGCGGACGGCAAAGATCGGGAAATCGCCCGAGATCGACAGCGGCCAGAGTGCCGATTGCGGCGCAAGACCGGCCTGCACCGTGGCAGTATCGGCGCGCAGCTGCATGTCGGGATAGACAAGGTAGCGGCCAAGCATCTGGAAGCTTGCGGCTTCCTGCGAGGTCACGCCGACATGGCGCATCTGCACCTGCGAACGGGTCCAGGCGTGGATGAGCTCATGGTTGAAGCTGTCGGGATGGCGATAGCGATCGACGGCCTTGTCGATCTCTTCGCGACCCGGTGCCGCGATGGTCCAGAAGATCACGCTGACCTTCTTGCCCGCCGGTACGCGTACGACGCGGCGCAGCGAGACGATCGGGTCGAGCGTATAGCCGTCCGAGCCGGAAAGTTTGGCATCGGTATCGAAGGCCTGCGCTTCGGCCAGCGTGCGGCCTGTGCCGATGAAGCGGCGACGGTCCGTCTCTGCCTCGGTATGGCGGGTGCTGGCGGCATTATCGACGATCAGATGCGCAACCTGCATATCCGGCTCGCCGGGGCTGCGTTTGTTGCGCGTGACGCGGATGACGTCGCCCTTCGGATCGACTTCCGTCTTCAGGAACATCTTGGCAAACAGCGGGTGGGCGCTGTCAGTATCATCCGTGGTCAAAACCGGTTCGGCGTAGGATGTCACTTCGATGAAGCGGTCCTCGGTGCCAGTGTTGAGCAGGATCACACGGCGGCCTTCCGCATCGTGCTCGGTGGCGACGATGCATTCGACTTCGCTGGTCAGATCGCCGACCGTCTTGATGAACTCTGCCTTGTCGTCGCCGAAGCGGGTGGTGGTCTTTTCACCTTCAGCGCGGCGTGGTTCCGCCGTTGCCGACCACCAGTCACCGGTCGTCGTATCGCGCAGGAAGATGAATGTGCCTGAACGGTCTTCGGTCGGATCGGCCTTCCAGCGGGCAACGGTCTGCCCGTTCCAGCGGGAATAGCCGGAACCGGTCGCCGTCAGCATCACTGCGTAATGGCCGTTCGACAGGAACACCGTCTCGCGATCCTTGGCCAGCGGATTGGTGATGACGCGGACCTCGGGGCGCAGCAGATCTTCCTGGCCCTTGCCGAGCGATTCCGGTTCCTTCTTGGTGTTGATGATCGGGATGTCGCGCGGTGCCTTTTCCTGCAGCAGCAGTTCGGCGGCTTCGATCACCGGGTCGGCATGGAACCACTCGCGCAGACGCCCATTGAAGACGACGTTGGCGACGGCAGCAATCGACATACCATGATGGTGGGCATAGTAGTTACGCACGACGGCGCAGGTCTTGCCTTCCGGCACGCGGGTCGGCGTAAAATCGACAGCGTCGTGGAAGCCATAGACGCCGAGCGCGCCAAGGCCACGCAGACGCTCCAGATTGGCGATGGCCGCCTTCGGATCGTACATGCTGGCAAGGATCGAGGCATAGGGGGCGATGACGGCATTCTGGCCGAGACCACGCTTCAGACCCAGCGTCGGCACGCCGAAGTTGGTGTACTGATAGGTCAACTCATGGTCGCGAGCATTGAAGGCCGCTTCCGAAATGCCCCACGGCGTGCCGAGGCGGCGGCCGTGGTTCATCTGTTCCTGAACGATCAGGTTGTTGGTCTGATTGAGAATGCCGCCCTGACGCTCCTGCATGACCAGCGGCGGCATCAGGTATTCGAACATCGAGCCCGACCAGGAAATCAGCGCACCGCGCGCGCCGATTGGCACGATCGGACGGCCGAGCTTGTACCAGTGCTCCGTCGGCAGATCGCCCTTGGCGATGGCAAACAGGCTGGTGAGACGGGCTTCCGATGCCAGAAGGTCGTAGCAGGCTTCGTCCAACTCATTGGCGTTGACGCGATAACCGATCGACAGAAGGCGCCGCTCCGGACGGAACAGGAAGCTGAAATCCATCGTAAACGCGATATCGCGAGCCCGGTCGCGGATGACGATCAGGCGCTGGCGCAACGCTTCAATAGCGCCGAGATCGAACACGCCGTCGGCAATATGGGCCTCGCAGGTGTTGACGAGCATGGTCGCCCATTTCGTCACTTCGCCGCTCTGGGCGCTCTTCACCTCGTGGTCGAGATTGACGGTAAGCTTGTGAATGTCGCGCGCCAAAACGGCCAGGTTGATCACCCGGATGGAGGCGAATTCGTGCTCGCGCTTGACCGCAGCAAGCGCGTTCTGGAAGCCGGCAATCCGCTCTTCCATCAGGCGGCGCAGCGGCCGCACGGTCTTGCGGTCGTCCGGCAGATCGGCCAGCACCTCGGACAGAATGGAGGCGACATCACCGATACCGTCGAGATTGCCCTGCACATGTGCTGACGGGGCTTCGGCCCAGTCGCGGCACATCGAGGACACAGCGATCAGGTGGCCAGCAAGATTGCCGCTATCGACGGCGGAGACATATTTCGGCTCCATCGTTTCCAGCGTGTCGGTCTTGTACCAGTTGAACAGATGGCCGCGGTATTTCGGCATGCGGTCGACCGTGGCGACCGTTTCTTCCAGGCGGCGAATGGTTTCCTCGAAACCGATCCAGCCAAAATCACGGGCGGACATGACGGAGAGGAGATAGACGCCGATATTCGTCGGCGAGGTGCGCTCGGCGAGGATCGGATGCGGTATTTCCTGGAAATTGTCCGGCGGCAGGAAATGCTGCTCGGCGGTGACGAACTGCTCGAAATAGAGCCAGGTACGCCGCGCGATCTTGCGCAGTTCCTCGACGACATCATCCGGCACCACCAGCTGGTCTTCCGTCTCGGCGGACTGGCTGACAAACCAGGCAATAGCCGGCGACAATGCCCAGAGCAGGGCAAACGGGATGCCGATGAAGGGAAGTCCGGTATCGGAAACTGCCGCCAGCAGCAGCGAAATGACCGATAGGACCGGTGCGATCCACATCGAACGGTAATAATCGAGGATGCTGCCGCCGGCCGAACTTTGGACTTGTGCGGCGGTGCGCCATTCCAGCATCAGCTTGCCGCTGACGAAGGTCCGGTAGATCGACCGCACAATGGCGTCCATCATCATCGCAGCCGAATGGGCAATGAAGACGATACGCAAGGCGACCTGCGCATTGGCCGCCTGGATTTCGGAGAGAACGGCATGCAGATGGGCGCGCGCGACGATATCGTTGCGGCGGGGCATGATGCCGGAAATCAGCGACAGGGTGGGCGCGACGAACAGACTGAAGATCAGCACGAACTGCCAGACCAGCGCCTGCGTCGGCTCCATGTAGTACCAGCCCATGACCGAGGCAATCAGCCATGCACAGGGGATCAGCGAACGGCGCAGGTTATCGTACATCTTCCAGCGGCCAAGCATGCTGACGCCGTTGGACAGATTGAACATATAGGGCAGGAGCTGCCAGTCGCCGCGTGCCCAGCGATGCTGGCGCGACATCTCGACCTCGTAGCGGATCGGGAAATCCTCGACCAGTTCGACATCGCTGACCAGCGCGCAATGCGCCAGCGAGCCTTCGAGCAGATCGTGACTGAGGACCGCGTTTTCCTCGATCTTGCCCTTCAGGGCAGCCTCGAAGGCATCGACGTGGTAGAGGCCCTTGCCGGTAAACGTGCCTTCGCCAGCAATGTCCTGGTAGACGTCGGACACGGTGAAGACATAGGGGTCGATACCGCGGTTGATCGAGAAGATGCGCTGGAATGCCGAAGCATCACTACCGGTGGTCAAGGACGGGGTGACGCGCGGCTGCAGGATGCCGTAACCGGCTGTGACCTTCTGGGTAACCGGATCGACGACCGGACGATTGATCGGGTGATAGAGCTTACCGACCAGCTTGGTCACCGCATCGCGCATCAGGCGCGTGTCGGAATCGAGCGTCATGACATACTGAACGTTTTCAGGAACCGTGTTGGCACCGGCAAGGAAGCTGGTATCGCTGTCGCCGCGCAGAAGCAGGTTCAGCTCATGCAGCTTGCCGCGCTTGCGCTCCCAGCCCATCCAGGCACCTTCGGCCTCGTTGTAAAGTCGGCGGCGATGCAGAAGATAGAAGCGGGTACGGCCATCATGGGCATAGCGGGCGCTCAGCGTCTCGATCTCGGCCTTGGCATATTCCAGCACTTCGAGATCGGCTGTCGTTTCCTCCTCTGCGCTATCGACCCAGTCGCTGACAAGCGCGAAATAGATTTCGCCCTTCGGATTGGCGAGATAGTGAACTTCAAGATTGCGCACCAGTTCATCGACGTGGTCGCGCTTGGAAATCAGGCAGGGAACGACGACAAGGGTTCGCGCATCCTCCGGAATCCCCTCAAGGAACTCGTATCCGACCAGCCGCGACGGCGTGACAAACAGCGTCACCAGCGTGTTGAAGAGGCCAGCCGCGCCTTCGGAGGCCGGAAGGGCGAACAGCAACAGCATGATCAGCTTGGCGCCCGTCGGCATTTCCATCGGGCTGACGAAAAAATAGACCGCGATCATCGCCAGGATGGTCAGCAGGATGTTCGGGCCGGCAATGGCAAACCAGTCCAGCTTTCGGCCAAGGCGGATGATGGTCTGGAGGATAGACGGACGATAGCCGATCTTTTCTTCCAAAAGGCGGCGCTGCTTGCCGACGAGGAAGCCGCCGACATTCGGCTCATGCGGCATTTCGATGGTGCTGGCATCGGCCTTGACCATGTCAAGCGCAATCTTGGTGACCTCAAGCTCGGAGCTGCCTGAGCGGCGGGCCAGCCGTTCGATCGTGTTGCGGTACTTGTTGCGCGACCCGAAATCGAGAGATGAGTAATCAGAGCCTTCACGCAAAGCCTCGTCGAGCTTGCTAACGCTTTCGAACCAGACGGCCCAGTCATTGTCGTCGATTTCTCGAAGGCTGCGGATGATGTTGCTCATCGTCGCATTGCCCGACGACAGCCGGTTCTGCTCGGCGACCAGAGCTTCCTCGACATCGCTCCCGCGCTTTTCCAGCTGTTCTTCCAGCCAGGTGATGACGAAGCCCGATGTCTGCGATCCGTCCCGCAGCCGGTAAAGCAGCTGGGCCACAAAGGTGTTGTCCGCACAGAGCTGCTCGGCTTCCGCCAGTACCGATTTGAATTTATCAGGCGACCCGAGACGGACGATCTGGTCGGCAACGTCGTTTGCCTTGTTGCGCATATTGCGCGACCGGTCGACCCGGATGGCGATGCGCCGCAGATTTTCGATCAGCACGAACCGGACGATCGACGGCAGCGCCCACAATTCACCGATCTTGAAGGTCTCGTGCTCCTGGAAGCCGGCAACCATGGCCGTCAGGCTTTCACGCGAAACGGTGCTGTGGGTATGGGCGATATAGAGCCAGGCAAGTGCCATCGTACGCGGGATCGTCGTGCCGGCAACCGGAAGGGTGGGCAGCTGACGATAGAACTTGCGCGGAAAATCACGCCGCACTTCCTGGATGGACTCTTCGACCAGGTAATGATTGTCCAGCAGCCATTCGGCAGCAGGCGTGATTGAAGCACCGGCTTCGACGTCGGTGGCCGTCACCTTGTAGACGCGGAAAATCTCGTCTTCATTTTCGCGATGGCGGGGACGGAACTCGAAGGGAAAGAACCCCGGCAGGGACGAAACGCCGTCACGGGCGAGCGCTGCACCGCATTCACGAAGCTCATCGATGGTGAAATAGGTCGAGCGGATCGAATCGTTGTAATCGATCGGCTTGATCTCGGCTTCGCGGGGGGGCGTGGACGGCGTGTTATGAAGGGGCATGGGTACGGGTTCTGGATCCAAGCGGTGTTGAAGGGTCCGGTGGTCGTGCCGGATGGGCTGCTGCCCTGATTTTTGGCTCTTCGTTTCCACGATCCTAGCTGTCCGCTTTCGCTCTGCCGAAAGCCGTCAGGTCTCGCGCACGCGGGAAACCGAAGAGTTTGGCATTGCCCGGACGGGCTTTGGAAGGAGTGAAAACGACAGTCGCTTCGCTATCAAGGCTGCGTGGTGCAAGAAATTGGCATTTTTTAGCCGCAGTGCCAATATGTTGCAAGAAGCGCGGCCAAGGTTCGGGATGAATTCGCGCGTGCCGCGCAAAAGAAAGCGCAGCATACACTTTTTTCGTCTCAACCAATCCCGGGAAATCGTTCGCAACCGTATCTTTGATGCTGTTCATCCAGACCGCAACGCAACCGGATGGAAAATGTTCCCCCTCCTACTGCATTGCAGCGAGGCTGCCTGCACTCTCCCCTGTCATCAATCAACTTGGCCGACGATCCATTCGCGGAAAGCCTGACTGATCGGATTTTCCAGCTTGCCCTCCGGCACCACGAGATAATAGCTGTTTTCCGTCTGCATCGGCCGGTCGAACACGACGCGCAACCGGTCGGCCGCAATCTCCTGCTCGATCAGGTATCGAGGCAGAAGCGCAAAGCCGAGACCAACGACAGCGGCTTCGATCACCATGGAAAACTGGTCGAACCGATTGCCGCGATAGGCCGATTTCATCTCGCCGCCATTACTCTCGAACCATTGCGCCCACATCTTCGGCCGGGTGGCGAGATGCAGCAGCGGTTTGTGCTCGAGTTCGCCCGGCTCCTGCATCGGGTTAAGGGCCAGAAGGGCAGGGCTTGCGACCGGCACGATGATTTCGCTGCAGAGGTAGCTGCAGGTGGCATGCGCCCAGACCGGTTGGCCATAATGAATGGCAAGGTCGAAATTCTGCTCTTCAAAGTCGAAAGGCTGCGACCGCGAGGCGATGTTGATCACCGTGCCCGGATGCTGATTGAGAAAATCCGGCAGGCGCGGCGTCAGCCAGCGGCTGCCGAAGGTCGGCAGCGACGCGACGGAGAGCGTCGAGTCCGAGCGTGCCGAGGCCATGGCGCGGACCATCAGCTCCTCCGACTGGGTCAGCAGCCGGCGAACCTCGGGTAAAAACTTCTGGCCCGCATCGGACAGAATGACCCGCTGGCGGATGCGCTCGAACAGGAGAACGCCGATCTGGCTTTCGAGATCCTTGATCTGGCGGCTGACGGCGCTCTGGGTCAGGTTCAGCTCCGCCGCGGCCTGCGTGAAGCTGCCGTGGCGCGCGGCACACTCGAATGCCTGCAGCGTGGTGACGTCCGGGACCAGTCTTCTGCTCAACTTCATTCCAGCCTCGCATGATCATAGTCATAACTGTCGCAATCAATGCCCATTCGACCCATATATGATACGAAATGAGAATGATCACCGTTATCCCTTCCATACTGCGAGGCGCGTTGCCGTGAAAGAGAATAGTTTCGTATCCACCGACCTTATCCGCTCGGCCTTTTCCGCAGCGATGTCGGCCATGTACCGCACCGAGGTGCCTGCCTATGGCACCCTGATGGAACTGGTGGGCAAGGTGAACGCTGAAACGCTCGCCGCCGATCCGGATCTGCAGGCCCGGCTCGAGGATACGGATTCGCTGGAGCGCATCTCCGAAGAGCGCCACGGCGCAATCCGGCTTGGCACTCCTACTGAGCTGTCGATGATGCGCCGCGTCTTTGCCGTCATGGGCATGCTTCCGGTCGGCTATTACGACCTGTCGACTGCCGGCGTTCCGGTTCATTCGACTGCTTTTCGCCCGGTCGGCGATGCCGCCTTGAAGAAAAACCCCTTCCGCGTCTTCACCTCGCTGCTACGTCTCGACCTGATCGCCAATGAGGCTCTGCGCGATGAAGCCGAACATATCCTGTCCAAGCGCCAGATTTTCACAGACGGCGCCATCGCGCTGACCGAAAAGGCAGAAAGGCAGGGCGGTCTCGACAAGGCCGATGCCGAGCTCTTCGTGGCCGAGGCGCTGGAAACTTTTCGCTGGCACGACAAGGCGAATGTCAGCCCGGACATGTATCACCGGCTGCACGAGGCTCACCGGCTGATCGCCGATGTGGTTTCGTTCAAAGGCCCGCATATCAACCACCTGACGCCGCGCACGTTGGATATCGACGCCGTCCAGGCGCAGATGCCCGATTACAAGATCGCCCCGAAGGCGACGATCGAAGGACCGCCGACCCGCAAATGCGCGATCCTCCTGCGCCAGACCTCGTTCAAGGCCCTGGAAGAACCGGTTTCCTTCCAGGCTGCCGACGGCAGCTGGCATGAGGGTTCGCACACCGCCCGCTTCGGCGAGATCGAACAGCGCGGCATTGCGCTGACCCCGAAGGGCCGGACGCTGTACGACGACCTGCTCAACGCATCGCGCAAGATCGTCCGCCCGGCGGCTGACGGCTCGAATGCGTCGGAATATGAACAGGCGCTTTCGGATGCCTTCATTCCGTTCCCGGATACCTGGGCCGGTATCCGCGCAGAAGGCCTCGGCTATTTTGCCTATTCGCTGACCGCCAAGGGCCGCAAGGCCAAGGCCGATGCGTCCAGGAGCCTCGACAGCCTGATTTCCGACGGCCTCGTGCAGTTCGACCCGATCGTCTACGAAGACTTTCTGCCCGTCAGCGCCGCCGGCATCTTCCAGTCCAATCTCGGCGACGATGCTGCCCAGGAATTCGTGGCAAGCCCCAATCAGCAGCGCTTCGAGCAGGATCTCGGCGCCAAGGTGCTGAACGAGTTCGATCATTATGCCGGTATCGAACAGTCGTCGATCGCCGATATCAGACAGATGCTTTCGTCGGCGCAAGCGGCGGAGTAGAACGCAAGCGATGATCGACCAGAACCACGTCGCAGCATTGACCGCACTCCTCGGTGACAAGGGCATTGTCACCGGAGGCAGTGACGTAGCGTCTTACCAGACCGGCGCGCGCTACGATCAGGGCCGCGCAGCCATCGTCCTGCGCCCGCAGACCACCAAAGAGGTGTCGGCGGCTGTTTCCTATTGCGTGAAGAACGGCATCGTTCTCATTCCGCAATCGGGCAATACTGGTCTTGTCTCCGGCTCGACGCCGGATTCGACGGGTGCGCAGGCTGTCCTCAGCCTCGACCGGATGACGAAGCGCTTCGATCTTGATCTCGACAACCGCTCGCTGCGCGCCGATGCCGGATTCCGGCTATCGGATGTCAACCAGAGAATCGAAAAACACGGACTGTTCTTCCCGATCGATCTCGGCGCCGATCCGCGTCTCGGCGGCATGCTGGCCACCAATACCGGCGGCTCGCGCTTCCTCAAATATGGCGACGTGCGCCGCAACACACTCGGCATCAAGGTCGTTCTGGCCGACGAGGAAGGCACGATCCTCGACCTGACCTCGGAGCTGCGCAAGAACAATACCGGTATCGATTGGAAGCAGGTTTTCATCGGCACTTCCGGTTCCTTCGGCATCATCACCGAATGCGTTGTCAATCTCGAGCCGCTGCCGAAGCAGGTCGCGACCGCCTATCTGGTTCCGGCCAGCGGCGCCCATGTCATGCCGCTGCTGCGCGCCATGGAAGACAAGCTCGGCGCTTATCTCTCGGCATTCGAGGGCATCTCGAAGAACTCCGTCACGGCGGCGCTCGATCATGTTCCATCGCTGAAAAACCCGTTTCAGGGCGGCAATGTGCCTGACTATGTGATCCTCGCGGAAATTTCCCGTACCTGGGAACCACGCGAGGGCGAACAATCGCTCGACGCGGTGCTGGAGGCAGTACTTGCCGAGATCTGGGAAACGGATGAAGCGCCGCTCGCCGATGCCTTCGTCGGTCCGGCCCATGAAATGTGGTCGCTACGCCATGCCCTGTCGGAAGGCGTAAAGCACTCCGGAAAATTGATCGCCTTCGATCTTTCCTTCCGCAGAGGTGATATCATGGCCTTCTGCGACCGCATGAAGGCCGATATGCCGCACGCCTTTCCGGAGGTGACGATCTGCGATTTCGGCCATATCGGCGATGGCGGCGTACATTTCAATCTCGTCGTGCCGAAAGACAGCGCGTCGGCATCGGATACGGATTTCGAGCGGCGGCTGCGCGATTGGGTGTTTGCCATCGCGGTTCAGGATTTCAACGGCAGCTTCAGTGCCGAACATGCCATCGGCCGCAAAAACCAGGCCTATTACGACCTTTATACGCAACAGAAGATCAAGGACATGGCCCAGGGCCTCAAGGCCATCACCTCGCCGGGAGATCTCGGCGCGGTGTGCTTTGGATAATCCTTCGACCAAGAAAACGGGAGTTTGCTCATCATGAACATTGCAACGAAGTCGGTGAATGTCGTTCAGGAAACGGCCGCCCTTCTGGAGAAGCTCGGCGTCTCCAAGGATCTCTACACCGGTGGCGACATGGCCTCCTTCTCGCCGGTCACGGGCGAGCAGATCGCCAGCCTGAAGACGGTTTCCGCCGCTGAAGCCGCTGCCAAGATCGAAAAGGCCGACGCAGCGTTTCGCGCCTGGCGCCTGGTACCGGCACCCAAGCGCGGCGAACTGATCCGCCTGCTCGGCGAAGAACTGCGCGCCAGCAAGGCCGATCTCGGCCGTCTGGTGTCGATCGAAGCCGGCAAGATCACCTCCGAGGGCCTTGGCGAAGTCCAGGAAATGATCGACATCTGCGATTTCGCCGTCGGTCTCTCCCGCCAGCTTTATGGTCTGACCATCGCGACCGAACGTCCCGGCCACCGCATGATGGAAACCTGGCATCCGCTGGGCGTCATCGGCGTCATCTCCGCCTTCAACTTCCCCGTCGCCGTCTGGGCCTGGAACTCGGCACTTGCTCTCGTCTGCGGCAATGCCGTCGTCTGGAAGCCGTCTGAAAAGACCCCGCTGACCGCACTTGCATCGCAGGCTATCCTTGATCGCGCCATCGCCCGCTTCGGCGATGCGCCTGATGGACTGACGCAGGTTCTGATCGGCGACCGCACCATCGGCGAAGTCATGGTCGATCACCCGAAGGTGCCGCTGGTTTCGGCAACGGGTTCCACCCGCATGGGCCGCGACGTCGGTCCGCGCCTTGCCAAGCGCTTTGCCCGCGCCATCCTCGAACTCGGCGGCAACAATGGCGGCATCGTCTGCCCGTCGGCCGATCTCGACATGGCGCTGCGCGCCATCGCCTTCGGTGCCATGGGCACGGCCGGTCAGCGCTGCACGACGCTGCGCCGCCTGTTCGTCCATGAAAGCGTCTACGACCAGCTCGTTCCGCGCCTGAAGAAGGCCTATTCGAGCGTTTCGGTCGGAAACCCACTGGAATCCACCGCCCTCGTCGGCCCGCTGGTCGACAAGCCGGCCTTCGACAACATGCAGAAGGCGCTTGGCGAAGCCAAAGCCCATGGTGGCTCGATCACCGGCGGCGAACGCGTCGATCTCGGCCATGCCAACAGTTACTATGTGAAGCCTGCCCTGGTCGAAATGCCGAAGCAGGATGGTCCGGTCACCGAGGAAACCTTCGCACCGATCCTCTACGTCATGAAGTACAGCGACTTTGACGCCGCCGTTGCCGATCACAACGCGGTGGGTGCAGGTCTCTCCTCGTCGATCTTCACGCTCGACCTGCAGGAAGCCGAGCGCTTCCTGTCGCCTGACGGTTCCGATTGCGGCATCGCCAATGTCAATATCGGTACATCCGGCGCTGAAATCGGCGGCGCGTTCGGCGGCGAAAAGGAAACCGGCGGCGGCCGCGAATCCGGCTCGGACGCATGGCGCGCCTATATGCGCCGCGCCACCAACACGATCAACTATTCGAAGGCCCTGCCGCTGGCTCAGGGCGTCTCTTTCGACATTGAATAAGATTGGTGACATCGAATAAGGATCGGTCATGACCATCAATACCAAGGTTGAGGAGGCGGGCTTTGCGCCCGCCTCGCGGATCTCCACGATCGGCGTTTCGCAGATTTTGAAGATCGGCGCCCGGGCGCAAGCCATGAAGCGCGACGGCAAGCCGGTGATCATTCTGGGCGCCGGCGAGCCGGATTTCGATACGCCCGATCACGTCAAGCAGGCCGCCTGCCAGGCCATCCAGAGCGGCAAGACCAAATATACCGCGCTCGACGGCACGCCGGAATTGAAGCAGGCGATCCGGGACAAGTTCTCACGCGAAAACGGCGTTTCCTATGAACTCGACGAAATCACGGTGGCGACCGGTGCCAAGCAGATCCTCTTCAATGCCATGATGGCGACGCTGAACCCCGGCGACGAAGTGATCATCCCGACGCCCTACTGGACCTCCTATTCGGATATCGTCGAGATTGCCGAGGGCAAGCCTGTCCTGATCGCCTGCGACGCTGAAGCCGGTTTCCGGCTGAAGGCCGCGCAGCTGGAAGCGGCAATCACCCCGAAGACCCGCTGGGTGATGCTGAACTCGCCGTCGAACCCGTCGGGCGCCGCCTACAGCGCCGAGGACTACCGCCCATTGCTCGACGTGCTCTTGAAACATTCGCATGTCTGGCTGCTGGTCGACGATATGTACGAACACATCGTCTATGACGGCTTCAAGTTCGTCACTCCGGCAGCACTCGAACCTGCCCTCAAGAGCCGGACCTTGACCGTCAACGGCGTCTCCAAGGCGTATGCCATGACCGGCTGGCGAATCGGCTATGCCGGTGGCCCGCGAGAGCTGATCAAGGCGATGGCCGTGGTGCAGAGCCAGGCGACCTCCTGCCCATCCTCGATCAGCCAGGCCGCCTCGGTCGCCGCGCTGAACGGCGCGCAGGATTTCCTGAAAGAACGCACCGAAAGCTTCCAGCACCGCCGCGATCTGGTCGTTTCGGCGCTCAATGCCATCGACGGTCTCGACTGCCGCACGCCCGAGGGCGCCTTCTACACCTTCTCCGGATGCGCCGGCATGCTCGGCAAGACGACGCCCGGCGGCAAGCGGGTCGAGACAGATACTGACTTCTGCGCCTACCTGCTCGACGATGTGCATGTCGCCGTCGTGCCGGGCTCGGCCTTCGGCCTGTCGCCGTTCTTCCGCATCTCCTATGCAACCTCGGAAGCGGAACTGAGCGAAGCGCTGGAGCGGATCGCAAAGGCCTGCGCCGCCTTGCGGTAACCCCCCTCTATCCCTCTGTTACAGTCACAAAGAAGATCAGCCCTGCCGTTTCCAACGGCAGGGTTTTGTCTGTCGAAAGAATTTTGCACCACCGGAAATTGCTGCTATCCGGTAGTAGCGACTATCAGCACACATGGTGCCGTCAACGGACACAGACAGGGGCAGCCGGAGCATGTTCTCCAGTTTACGGCAATCGACGGATATCATTGAAAAGCTGCGGAAGAATTCATTCGAACCCGCCCATGCCGACTATTACCAGGGCAAGCCCGGCCGCCCGCTCAATCTCATTCTGAAAGCTCGCCAAGACTTTCTCTCGGTCTGGCGCAAAGGCGACTATACAGATCGCGTGACCGCGATAAAGATCTTCGGCCGCCAGATCGTCGTGGTCAATTCGCCGGACGCAATACGCTACGTCGTTGCCAAGCGCCACGAGAATTTCGAGCGCAAGACGCCGCAGATGCGGCGCGCGCTGGAATTCTTGATCGGCGACGGGCTGTTTATCTCCGATGGGGAGACCTGGAAGCAGCGACGGCCGCTGGTCAACGATATCGTCCACAAGAACCGCGTGCCGGCTTTTGGCAAGATCATGGAAAACACCACAAGCGAACTGGTGCGCCGCTGGGAATCCCTTCCTGACGGCTCGCCTGTCAACGCGCTGTTCGAAATGGCCGGACTGACAGCGGAAATCATTTCCCGCGCCGTATTCGGCAACGATCTTGGCGAAGAGGGTGCAAAGGCCGTCAGCGAAGGCTTCGAGAGCTACCAGTCGCTGATCGACTCGGTGAACATCGGCTACTTCCTCGGCTTCGACGAGGGGCTGCCGGTTCTGCGGACACCCAAGCTGCGCCGGTCGGTCTCACGCATTCACCAGATCATCGACAAGGTGGTCGAAGACCATCTGGCCGGGCGCGGCGACCACAATTCGATGGTCGAGCTTCTCGTGCGCCGCCAGAAGCGCAATCCGGAACTGAAGCTGGACGTGGTGGCGCTTCGCAACGAAGCCGCCACCATCTTCATGGCCGGCCACGAGACGACGGCTGCGACACTCACCTGGGCCTGGTATCTGCTGTCACGGGCGCAATGGGTGGAAAAAGCGCTGCATGAAGAAATCGCCCGCGTCTGCGGCAACCGCGTTCCAACACTCGACGACATCCCGCAGCTGGACTGGTGCCGTGCGATTATCGAAGAAACACTCAGGCTCTATCCGCCGGTGCCGATCCTTGCCCGCCAGGCGAAGGAAGCCGACCGGATCGGCGATATCGACGTCAAGCCGGCGTCACTCGTCCTGATCGTGCCTTGGCTGCTGCACCGGACGGAAGCTTTCTTCCAAGACGCCCATCTCTTCAAGCCCGAGCGCTTCATGAACGGCGGCAAGGCCATACCCTATAGCTATATCCCCTTCGCCAGCGGGCCACGTGTCTGCCCCGGCCTGCAATTCGGCCTCCAGGAAGCGATCCTGTGCCTGGCGATCCTTGCCCAGCGTTTTCACGTTCGGGTGGCGGAAAACGCAAAGGTCGAGCCACAATGCCGCCTGACGCTGCGGCCACGGGGTGGCTTGCCGGTGACGCTTCACCGGCGCGAAAGGATATGATCGCATGGCGGAGCAGCGAGTAGAACCGAAGAAACGCCAAGCCTGGGTTTACCAGAAACCGCAATCGCCGCCCCTGCGGGATCTGTTTGCGGATGCCGAGCGCCGGCGCATAGCCTTTCGCTATCATGTCACCGGCAACATCCAGAATGCACTGGATCTTGCCGCCCATTTCGGGCTGAAAGCATTCCCGATCGATACCTGCTCGAACATTGGCGCCTGGCTCGGTACGTTTGCCATTCCGCGCTGGCACAAGGGAGCTGTCCGCAAGGCACGCCAAAACCTGCTGCAACTGCTTCCAGATGCAACCGAAGAAGAACGCGAGGCCGTTCTCAGGCGCAACTGGGAGAGCCAGGGCCGTATCATGACCGAATTTTCGATCATCGGGCGACTTTCCAAACGGGTTGTCTGGCATGATCTGGAGAGGGTGATCGACGCCAAGAAGAATGGCCCGGTCATCATGGTCGGACTGCACCTGGGAAACTGGGAGGTTCTGGGTCCTAAACTTGTCGAACTGGGCTTCGAACCATCCGCCAACTATACGCCACCGAGTGGCCGCGCGCGCGCCTGGATCGCTGACCGTCTCCGGGTGAAGCTCGGATATCGTCTGATGCCGCCGGGCAAGGATGGAATACGCCCGGCGATCAAAATCCTCAAGAACGGCGGCGTTATTTCGATCTTCTGCGACGAAGGGTTTGCCGGCAAAATTCGCGGTCCCTTTCTGGGCCGGCCTCCGCATCTGGAAGGCAACCTGGCAATTGTCGTGCGTCTCGCCAGGATGACGGGTGCAACGATCTGCCCCGGGTACATCCTGCGCAAGAATGGGGCGAATTTCGAGGCTTTCGCCCTCCCTTCGCTCGTTCTTCCACCCAGGGAGAATTCCGACGAAGGTATAATCGATGACATAGTTCTGCTCAACTCGATCATCGAGCCCGTCATCCGCGCCCATCTCGACCAATGGTATTTTCTTGACAGCGCGCTTTGACGCCTAACTGGTGGCGGGCGCTGTTCCGTGCAGCTCAGTGACAAGCGCTGCAAATCGCGACCCCGCAATCTCAAGCGGACCACTGTTGTCGATGGTCGTCACATCCGGTTCGTCGAAAATATCCGGCACCTGCCGTTTGAGCCGGTTGAGGATATCCTGCTCGCTTTCCCGGCCACGCGCCACGAGACGGCTTGCCAGCACTTGCGGGGAGGCGGTGATGTTGACGATCGCCACCCTTGGAAAGACTTGGCGGAACTGGCCGAGCACCACCCGGCTGCCATTGGCGATCAAAATCCTGCCGGCCCGTACCTTCTCAAGCGTGTCCTTGGGAATTCCGTATTTCAACCCGTGCGCCTGCCAGGAAACCGCGAAATCACCGGCCGACAAACGGCTGTCGAAGACCTCGCCGGAAATGCTCTCGTGATCCTCACCACCGGCATCCGACGGCCGGGTGATGACCCGGCGGACGAAATCGATATCGGCGCGGTCGGCAAAGTGCTGCGCCACGAAACCGATGACGCTGTCCTTGCCGGCACCGCTGGGGCCGACCACGACGATGATCGCGCCCGTCTGACCCTGCCCGCGCATCAGGCGACCCGCCGGCCTTCGCGCCAGACCGAGCGAACGATCGGAATCCCTTCCCGGCGTTGAACCCGGACTATGTCGGCACGCAGGCCGGTGGCGATCCGGCCGCGATCGTCAAGACCGACGGTGCGGGCAGGCGTCGCAGTGACCATGGCGAGTGCCTGGGGCAGGCTAACGCCTTCCAGTTCATCGGACAGAACGAACGGTGCCTGGATCAGGCTGAACGGCACATAATCGGACGACAGAACGTCGAGGACGCCGCGTTCGGCAAGGTCCTTAGCGGCGATATTACCGGAATGCGACTTGCCACGCACGATGTTGGGCGCGCCCATGAGGACGCTGAGACCGGCCGCATGCGAGGCTTCGGCTGCCTCGAAGCTGGTCGGGAATTCCGCAAGGCGAATGCCGAAACCGACTGATTCTTCGACATGCGCCAAGGTGGCGTCGTCATGGCTGGCAATGGCAATGCCGCGTTCGGCGCAGGCCTTGGCGATCTCGGTGCGATGCGGCCCGGCATATTTGGCCGACAACGCCTGCTGGCGGGCACAGAATGCGGCAAAAGCCTCGTCGGAAAGGCCACGCTTGTTCTTGTAGTAGAGCGTGTACTGCTCCATGGTCTGGAACTGGCGCTGGCCCGGCGCATGATCCATCAGCGAGACAAGGCCGACCTGCGGATCGTTCTCGAATTCCACGAAATGCGCCAGCACGTTGTCGGTTGAGACCTCGCAGCGCAAGTGGATGCGATGGTCGGCGCGCAGGCGATTTTCCTTTGCGGCCTGCGCCAGCGCATTTGCCATGTCGCGCATCTCACCCTGTTCGAACCCGCCATCCTCGTCGGAGCCCATGCGCAGGCAGTCGAAGACCGTGGTGATGCCCGACGTGACGATCTGTGCGTCATGCGCCTGGATCGCCGCCATCTTCAACCAGCGAACGCCGGGGCGCGGTGAGTAATGGGCTTCCAAATGGTCGGTGTGCAGTTCGACCAGGCCGGGGATCAGATAGTCGCCTTCGAAATCCTCGCCGGTGCGGCTGGTGCCTTCGGAGATGTCGGCGATCTTGCCGTCGCGGATCAGGACGGAGCCGTCGAGAATGCGGTCTTCGAGGACGATGCGGGCGTTGGAGAGAACGGTTTCAACGGTCATGTCATGCCATCTTTCGTTTGGACGTGCCGCCGAGCGGCAAAAGCGAGTGAATTGTAAAAGGCGCGCCGCGCGCTGGTTCGTTGAACAGCGCAAGCGAGGTAACGCCTAGAGGTTGGCCGATGAAAGGCGCAAAAGCCTGCTCCAGCAGGGCCTTCATCGCCGGCTGGCGATCCATGGGAACCGGGCCGGTCAGCGTCATATGGAAACGGAAGCTCTCGAAAACGTAAGGGTAGCCCCAGTCGAACAGGTTGCGGCGCATGACGTCACCGAGCAATTCCGGCTTGCGGCGGGTGATATCAGCTTCCGACAACGGCGCCCGGAACGGTGAGAACCGCCGCACGGTTTCATCGGCAAAATCCTGCAGCTTAGAACAGCTGACGGCTGGCACCAGTGCGAAGAACGGGCCAAGTTGGGCAAGTGCCATCTCCGGGATTTCGAACGGCCTGCATTCCTCGGAAAACGCATCGAACTCATCCAGAAGCTGCGCCTCGGTTTTGCCCGGCGCAAGCGAGAAGGGGGCCTTCAGCGTCCCATGAAAACCATAGCGGCGTGGGTCGCCTGTCAGGGCCATCAGTTCGTCAGCGCTGAAATCGCCGGCAGGCTCAAGGTTCCAGGTCTTACCGGTAAACGGGTTCGCTCCGAGCCACCGTTCTGCGGCAGCCGTCAACGGATCGTTTTCGTCGGGCGAGATGTAGAATGCGTAGCGCACTGGTCATTCCCTGCAGAGATGTCGCGGGAGCGGTCGAAACAGCCGAACTGACGCTGTCGCTACGCGCTCTTCGTGACATTATCGTGATCGTGGCGGTGATCCGCCACCATAGTTCAGTGTGTTTTCTGGCCCATCAGACGCGAGCGCAGAAAATTGGAGGCACTGTCGAAAATGAAGACGACGATGAGGATCAGGATAACCATATAGCAGACGTTTTCCCAATCCGAATTCGTCCGCATGGCTTCCCAGAGCTTCAGGCCGATGCCACCGGCACCGACAGCACCGATGATCGTCGCCGAGCGGGTGTTGGATTCCCAGAAATACAGCGCCTGGCTGGCAAAGACGGGCAGGACCTGCGGCAGGACGCCGAAGCGCTGCACGGCCAGCGGCGCGGCACCGACCGATTTCACGCCTTCGCGCTGCTTGTCGTCGATGTTCTCCAGCGCTTCGGCATAGAGCTTTCCGAGCGTGCCAGTGTCGGTGAAGAAGATCGCCGACATGCCGGCGAGCGGCCCGGGGCCGAAAGCACGGGTAAAGAACAACGCCCAGATCAGCATATCTACCGATCGCAGGAAATCGAAGAACCGCTTTATGACCTGGTTGAGCACACCATTGCGGGTGATGTTGCGCGCGGCAAGGAAGCACAGCGGGAACGCAATGATCGAGGCAAACAGCGTGCCGACGAAGGCCATGACGATGGTCTGCAGCAGCTTGGTCCAGACGTCGAGATGCTGCCATTCGGAATTGTAGAGGATGTTGTTCCAGGCGAGCGACAGGTTGGAACGGCTCGGATCGAGACGCTCGCCGCTGACGATCAGGCTCGTCACTTCGCCGAAGGACTTGTTGAAGAACGGCGAGTTGGTATCGAAGATGAAATTGGCCCAGCCGGGAAAGCGATTGTGGATACTGATCTTTTCCTTGTCGACATCGGCCCAGCCGGTCATCCCGAAGGCTAGCGTGACCTTTTCGCCCGGGCGCTTCTGCGTCGCCCATTCCGGCAATGTACCTTCCGGCGTCACACCTGCAGAATGATCGAGATCGATCAGCAGGGTCTCGCCGGCATGGGTGGCCGCGACCTTGCCGTCGGCAATGGCGATACTGGTCGTGCTGTTGAAATTGACGGTCGCGCGGCTGACGACTTCCTCGGTGCGGGTTTCCGTGCGGGCACCGGCCTCGGCGCTGCCTCCAACGGCTGCATTCGGCGCCATGAAGCTGAAGCTCGAACTCTTTTTCGGAGCGGCCTGCTGCGTCACGGCCGGGACATCGATGGTGCGATCCATCATCTTCGTTTCGATCTTCACCCATTCCGGTTTTGCATCGGGGCCGAGCGGCGAATAGCGCGGGTAAACCACCTGCATGGTGCCGTCGTTGGCGATCTTGATGTCGGGCCGGACCTCATAGGAGACCCAGTCTGCCAGATAGGTACCGGCAATGCCCCAGTTGGCGTTGACCAGAACCTGGCCGATCGAGAAAAACCACCAGCTATAGATCATGTAGAGGCCGATGCCGGCAAAGATCAGGATCGACCGGATGCGCTTGCTGGTCGAACCTTGGAGCAGGTGGGGGTGACGGGCGGCGATCGCGTCCATCTGCGCGGTGTTCATTATCGTGGTTACGGTCATGGTCCGCTCCTATTGCGCGAGCTGGAAGGCCTGATCGCCGACGAGACGGCGGCGCAGCCATGCGGAAAACTGATCGACGGCAATGATCGTCGAGAACAAAAGAATGATGATCGCCAAAGTCTTGGCCTCATGGCCCTGGCTGATGGACAGCCGCAGCGGCTCGCCGATCCCGCCACCGCCGACGGCGCCGATGATGGTCGAGGCGCGCACGTTGATTTCGAGGCGCAGCAGGAAATAGCTCATGAAGTTCGGCAAGACCTGCGGCACGATGCCGAACCACACCCGCTCGAACCAGTTGCCGCCGGCAGCCCGCAGGCCCTCATCCGGCTTCATGTCCGCATTTTCGACGACCTCGAAGAACAGCTTGCCGAGCGCGCCGACCGTATGGATCGAAACGGCGATCATGGCGGGTATCGGCCCGAGGGAGAGGATCGCCAGAAAAAAGCCGGCGATCACCACTTCCGGAAAGGCCCGCAGGATTTCCATGACGCGCCGCGCTAAGCCTCGAACCCACGGGTTGGGCATCAGGTTTCGGGCGGCGAAGAAGCAGAGAATGAAGCCGAAGAACATGCCGAAGATGGTAGAGAAGATCGCGATGTTCAGCGTTTCCAGCATCTTGTAGAAATATTCGGGCACATAGATGCTGTCCGTCAGGTACATCCGGCCTTCGGGATAATTGTATTTCAGGCTGCCGTCGTCATAGGGCGAGGGCAGATCGAACATCGCCCGGCCGATTTCGGCGCCATCGCGCGGCACCAGATCACCGACAAAATCGAAGAAATAGGGCAGGCGGTCGAAAAACTTGCCGGCATTGGTCGCATTGGCAAACCACAGCGATCCGGACAGAGCCACGGCCAGCAACGCAAGCCCAAGAAACGTATAGGTGCGGCGGCGGAGATTAAGCTCCTGCCAGTGGCGTTCGACCACGGCGCCATTGTCGCTCAGGGTCGTGGAAAGCGCTGACGTGGCCATGAAGTCTCCGGCAAACACGAGGCCTCGAAGGGCGTCATGCCCCGAGACTGCTTAAACAAGGAAGCGCTGGCCGGAATGGCCGGCCAGCGCTTTGAATTTTGACGATATCAGCCGCCGATGGTCGACTTGCGCGCGTCGATGATCGGCTTGTAGAAGTCGGAATTGACTTCGACGAAGCCCTTGAAGTCGCCGCCCATGACGCCGGCAAAGCAGGCTGCATCGGTCTTCGGCAGGTCAAGCATGAACTGCTTGAACTTTGCCTTCATGTCGTTGTTCATCGACGTGCGAACGACGATCGGGCCGTTCGGGATCAGCGGCGAGCGCCACAGTTCGACCAGGTCGTTCATATCGAGAACACCCTTTTCGACCATCTTGTGCAGGTTGCCGGACGTGTAGCCGTCCTTGAACTCGCCAATGCCCGAACCGAAGGTCGTGCCGGCATCGAAAGTGCCCTTGAGCACTTCGAGAACGAGGTTTTCATGACCGCCGCCGAAACCGGTTTCAGCGAAGAATTCCTTGACCGGCATGCCGATCGTTTCCGGCAGGGTCACGCTCGGGATCAGGTAACCCGATGTCGAATCCGGATCGGCAAAGCCGAGCTTCTTGCCCTTGAGGTCGGCAACGCTGGTGTAGCCCTTGTCCTTGCGGGCAACCATGATCGAGTAGTAGCCGGTCGAACCGTCGGACTGTTCGGTCGTCAGGATCGGCTCGACGGCGTCAGCCTTGGCAAGGTAGATCTTGGCATAACCGGACGCGCCAAGCTCGGCATAATCGAGCGTGCCGCCGAGCAGGCCCTGGATAACGCCGTCATAATCGGCAGCCGGGAAGAACGAGACCTTCTCGACATTCAACGCCGTCTTCAGGTGATCGCCGAGGCACTGGTAGTTGCGCAGGCGGTCGGCTTCGTTTTCGCCACCGATGATGCCGACACGGAATTCCTTGAGGTCTTCAGCCTGAACGTGGCCGACGAGGGCAAAAAGCGCAACGGCGCTCAAAAGTGCTTTCTTCAACATAAGGGTCTTCTCCTGTTATCCCGGCAGCGCCGGTTCACATTCGGTTGCAAAGCTTCTGCCCTTGACGCGGGCTTTCGATCCCGGCTCGCTCTTTAGAGCCCGGCCAGTGCCAGCGGTTTGACACCGGCGGATTTCGTGTTGTCCTGCGCGGCAGGAATATTGATGCTGGTCGATGTCATCGATTCATCGAGTTCGGCGCCGGAACCATAGATTTCGGCAACGGCTGCTGACGTCAGGTCCTGCGGCTGGCCATCGAAAACGACCTGTCCATGCGCCATGCCGATGATGCGCTCGCAGTAATTGCGCGCCGTATCCAGCGTGTGCAGGTTGGTGACGACGGTGATGCCGTCGCGCTCGTTGATATCGCGCAGTGCGTCCATGACGATCTTGGCATTCAGCGGATCGAGCGAAGCGATCGGCTCATCGGCAAGCAGCATCTTCGGCTGCTGCATCAGGGCGCGAGCAATGGCGACACGCTGCTGCTGGCCGCCGGACAAGGTGCCGGCTGGCTGCAGCGCCGTCTGCTCGATGCCGAGCCGTTCCAGCGCGCCGATTGCCATGATCCGCTCCTCGCGGGTGAACATGTTGAGGATGCTGAGAACCGTGGAACGATGATTGAGGCGGCCGAGCAGCACGTTGGTCAGCACATCGAGACGCGGCACCAGATTGAACTGCTGGAAGATCATGGCGCAATCGCGCTGCCAGTTGCGAAGGGCGGCACCGCGTAGCGACGACACTTCCAGATCACCGAAATGGATGGAGCCGGAGGACACATCATTGAGACGATTGATCATCCTGAGCAACGTCGATTTGCCGGCACCGGACCGGCCGATGATGCCGACCATCTGGCCTTGCGGGATGTTGAAAGTAACCGAGTTGACGGCAATCTTCTTGCCGAACTGACGGGTTACATTCTTCAGCTGAAACATGAGCAGTCGTCCTCTGGCAATGGCACCGGTTACCGGTATGCCCTTGCCATAATGGCGGTTGATGAAGGGGGAATGTCAGTTTGATGTTGTTTTTGTTACAGTCCACAATCCCCGCAAAGGCGGGGATTGCTGCCGCAAAAGTCAGGCATTGTGACGGGCCAGGAATGCATCCGCATCCAGCATTCTGAAGTCGTCGAGGGCATCGCGCAGCTTGGCGTGATCCCAGTCCCACCAGGCCAGCTTCTCGAAACGGCCGGCAATCTCCTTGCCGAAGCGTTCGCGGATCAGCTTGGCGGGAACGCCGCCGACGATGGTGTAGGGCGCCACGTCCTTGGAGACGACGGCGCCGGAACCGACCACAGCGCCGTTGCCGATCGTGACGCCGGGCAGCACCGTCGCCCCATGGCCGATCCAGACGTCGTGGCCGATGACGACGCGGTTTTCGCGGCGCCAGGCAAAGAAATCCTGCTCCATATCGGCATCCGGCCAGTAGTTCGAGGCGCGGTAGGTGAAATGGTGCAGCGTTGCCCGCCAGGTCGGATGGTTGGTGGCGTTGATACGAACGGATGCCGCCAGATTGGCGAACTTTCCGATCGTTGCGCACCAGATCATCCCGTCGCGCTCAATGTAGGAATAGTCGCCGAACTCGACCTCGTCGAGGCGGCAACGATCGCCCACTTCCGTATACCGCCCAAGGGTCGATTGGCTGACGGTGGCAGTTGGATGGATCGTCGGCTCTTCGCTCAGTTTCTGGCTCATGCAGCAGCCTTTCGCGGCGAAAAGGCGGACACGTCGAGAATGCGGTCGGCGACGGCATCGCGCACTTCCTCGTCATGGAAGATCCCGAGCAGGGCAATGCCCTCAGCCTTCTTGGCGGCAATCATTTCGACAACGACACGGCGGTTCGTCGCGTCGAGCGATGCCGTCGGCTCATCGAGCAGAAGGATCGCATGGTCGGTGATGAAGCCGCGGGCGATATTGACGCGCTGCTGCTCGCCACCGGAAAAGGTGGCCGGAGGCAACTGCCAGAGTTCGCGGGGCAGGTTGAGTTTTGCCAGCAGTTCGGACGCTCTTTCACGCGCTACGGCCTGATCGACCCCGCGCGCCACAAGCGGCTCGGCGACGACATCCAGTGCCGACACGCGCGGAACGACGCGCAGGAACTGGCTGACATAACCCAGCGTATCGCGCCGGACTTCCAGCACGGCGCGGGGTGCCGCCTTCGCGAGATCGACGAGATGCCCCTGATGCTCGATCAGGATCTGGCCGGCGTCGACGCCGTAATTGCCATACAGCATCTTCAGGATCGAACTCTTGCCGACGCCGGACGGACCGCCGAGCACCACGCATTCGCCCTTCTTGACGGAGAACGACACGCCATTGACGACAGGCAACCGGATACCGTCACGCAGGTGCATGGTGAAGCTCTTGGCGACTTCGGAAACAACGAGGGGAGTTGCCATGACTATTTCTCCTTTTGGAGCATGGTTTGGTCCGAAAACCGGTTCCCACTTTTCGGAACCATGCTCAGACCTGCAGAATGGAGGATACGAGAAGCTGGGTGTAGGGCTCGCGCGGATCATCGAGCACCCTGTCGGTCAGGCCCTGCTCGATCACCAGCCCGTCCTTCATCACCATCATCCGGTGCGACAGAAGCCGGGCGACAGCCAGATCGTGGGTAACGATGATCGCCGAGAGACCGAGGTCATGAACAAGACCGCGCACCAGGTCGAGCAGACGGGCCTGAACCGAGACGTCGAGACCACCGGTCGGCTCATCCATGAACACGAGGCGCGGGGAGGTGACGAGGTTGCGGGCGATCTGCAGGCGCTGGCGCATGCCGCCGGAAAAGGCGCGCGGCTGATCGTCGATGCGGTCTTCCTCGATCTCGACGCGGCGCAGCCAGTCGGCCGCCGTGGCGCGGATATTGCCATAATGCCGGTCGCCGACCGCCATCAGCCGCTCGCCGACATTGGCGCCGGCCGAAACCGTCATGCGCAGGCCGTCCGCCGGGTTCTGATGCACAAAACCCCAGTCGGTGCGCATCAGAAAGCGGCGCTCGGCCTCGCCCATGCGGGCAAGATCGCGGTACTGACCATCGCGCATGTGGTATTCGACAATGCCGGAACTGGGCATCAGCCTCGTAGAAAGACAGGACAGCAAAGTCGTCTTGCCGGAGCCGGATTCACCAACGATGGCAAGCACTTCACCCGGCCAGAGCTCGAAGGACACGTTGCGGCACCCAATGCGGCTACCGTAGAATTTCGACACGTCGTTGACTTTGAGAAGCGGTGTCTGGGTCATGGGGCGATTTCCATGTTTGAAAATGGCTGCGGGCGGGCATCTACCTCCCCCTTGAGGG
>UBTA01000153.1 GCA_900468065.1 Hyphomicrobiales bacterium
CTGGTGGAGGTACTGACTTCTGCGGAAATATGGGTTAAGCCGCCTTCTGCTCTTCGATCTTCGCCGGAGCAGCCGACGGCAAGACGGACTCGCTCTGGATCGAGATCTTGCGCGGCTTCAGAGCTTCCGGAATCTCTCGAACGAGATCGATCGACAGCAAACCGTTGCTCAGATCCGCTCCGTTCACCCTGACATGGTCGGCAAGCTCGAACCGGTGTTCGAACGGCCGGCCGGCGATGCCGCGATGGAGGTAACCATCGGCGGATGCCTCCTGCTTCTTGCCGGTGACAGTCAGAAGGTTGGACTGGAACGTGATGTCGAGGTCATCTTGCGCGAAGCCTGCCACCGCAATGGAAATCCGGTAGCTGTCATCGCCGGTCTTGACTATGTCATAGGGCGGCCAGTCGCTGATCGAGCGGGCGCGCTGAGCATTTTCCAGAAGGTTAAAGATCCGATCGAAACCGACGCTCGAGCGGTACAATGGTGCATAGTCATAAGATGTTGCCATAGCCATATCCTCCTTGAAGCAACATGGGGTACGGAAGCGCGGAAAGCGACGCTTCCAGCAAGGCCAGCCCCGTCATCAGCGGTTGGCATCAATCGATTTGGTTTTTGAAAACTTCAGATTCAAGACCACCGCCGGAAAAAATTCATGCCTTTTTTCCTTTGCCGGCGCCAGTCGATCTAGCTCGTCAACCGCCGCATTATCCCGAAGTTCGCGCAAGCTCTGACGCGGTGAAACGAGGGAGCTCGCCTTGAAAGGCGGGCTTCACATCGCAGATTATGCCTACGCTGCCGCCAGCATTTCCCTCATCGTCGCGATAACCCGGGCGTGGTCGTACGGCTTGCTGAAAAACCTGCCTTCAACCGGCAAGAGTTTGTCACTCATTTGGCGGTGGCCGGAAGCCACGATGATCTTGACAGGGGGCCACCTGTTGCGAACGGCAGCTGCCAGCCTCAATCCGTCCATGCTGCCCGGCATGTCAATGTCGGTGAACATCAATCGGATCTCCGGATGTGCGTTCAGCATGTCGATGGCGTCATCCGCATTCGAAGCTTCGAGCACGAGGAAACCTTCATTCTCAAGCGAAATGGCGATGTCCAGCCGGACGAGCGCCTCGTCTTCTACGACCATCACCGTGATCCCCTCTTGCGTCATCCCTCACACTCGCGTTCCGTAGCCCTGTCTGGTCGGTTCTCGTACCGCCGGCCCGCCAACCTCGGTCCAGATCACGAAAAATTCGTCACTGTTGTTTTTGGCAATTGACCACACGAGTTCAACGTGCCCCTCAGGGAGCGAAAGCGCGCCATATTTAATGGCGTTCGTTATCAGTTCGTGGAGGCAAAGCGCGATCGTCGTTCCAGCTTCCCGGTTGATGACAATATCCGGCCCACTGACATTAATGCGGCTCACGCCATCACTGTTGTATGGAGAAACGGTCAGTTCAACGATAGCTGAAAGCGAGACCTCCTCGCCGCCGGCCTCAAACACAGCGCTGTGGACATTGGATAGTGCCTGGAGCCGACCGGCGAAATCGCTCGCCAGTCCCTCAACGGACGTGGCGCCGCGGCGTGTCATCTGGAAGATCGACGTTACACTCGCTAGAATGTTTTTTACCCGGTGATTGAGCTCCAGTCGCAGCTCTCGTTCGCGCTCGATGGAATCCCGGACCTGGCGTTGGCGCAGCCGCACCAAAAGGTTCGACTGGATCCCGTTTACAAGCTCCAATGGCGCGATCGGACGCGTGTAAAACAAGAGACGCGAGCCGGGCAAGGAATTCAGCAATTGACTGCGAATTCGTGCAATCGCCGCCGCGCGCTCCAAAAGGACGATGATCGGCACTTCTGACCAGTCGGGCTGCTCGGCGAGATGCTTGGCAATGCGCGCAACAACCTGCGGGTTAAGGGCCTCGTGGGTAATGACGATGATGCCCGGAGACAAAGAGAGGTGCTCGACCAGATCTCCGTCCGCCTTGGCGGCCTTGACCTCGATCTTCTGTTCACGAAGAGACGCTGCGACGTAATCGGCGTCCTTGCGAAAGGGAGCAAGGACGAGCACCCAGTCCAGTTCACTTTCGGTGGGGACCGCCTTCATTTCGGATCAGGTAGGGGATTATATGCGACCACACTGACGCGACCGCTTTCGATGATCAGTTCACGAATATTAAGATCGTGCGGACCGTGACGCTTTTTGACGACGGTAATATTTCGGCGAAGGCGCCCTTCGTGTTCCATGATCCGCAGCAGCAGAACGGTGTCGCCGAGAAAGCTCACATCCACGTCGATGCCGACATTCTGACCGATCAGACCGTGCTGAGCAACGATCAGCATCGTCAGAACACCCGAACGAGCAAGGTATTTCAACAACGACTGGATGTCTCGAACCGCTTTCTCGCGATGGGGTAGAGAGTTCAGGTATCCCGTCAGACTGTCGATGACCACGACTCGTGATTTGTTTTGTGTGACGGCATCCTGGACGATCTGGCCAAACTCGCCGGGCGAGATTTCGTTGGGATTGAAATCTCGCAGGATGAGCTTGCCATCTTTGTGAAACTGCCTGATCTCCATGCCCAAACCTTCGGACCGACGAAAGAAGGTTTCCAGCCGCTCCTCGAATAGAAAAAGAGCGACATTCTCTCCGCGTTCAAGCGCCGCCGTCGCATAAAGGGAAGACATCGTCGATTTACCAGTGCCTGACTGCCCGATGACCAATGTAGTCGTTCCAGGCTCCTGGCCACCGCCGAACATTTCGTCAAGTTCGGCAACCCCGGACTTGATGAGCTGCGGCTTGGAGCTTTCTGATGCAGCGCTGGGCATGATGCGGGGAAACACGACAACGCCCTCGCCTTCACGGATAGCCATATCGTGATAGCCGTCGGCAATCGGCACGCCGCGCATCTTGGAGACCTCGATACGGCGGCGCACGCCACCATATTCTTCCAGCGATTTGTCGAACCGGATAACGCCGTGGGCAAGCCCCTCGACCTCCTCGCCGCTACGGTCGTAGCCGGGCGTCTGTGTATCCAGCAGCAGTGCGACAACGTTCTTTTTGGCAAGGAACGATTTGAAGCCGATCAATTCACGGCGAAAGCGCGGGCTATCGCCGGTGATTAAGCGAATCTCAAGGAGGGAGTCGTAGACAAGGCGGCGAGGCTTATGTTCCTCGATTGCGGCTTCAATGGTCTTTCTCGTCTCGTCCAGACGGAGATCGGCGGTCAAAAATATGCTCTGGTCATCGGCCTCGTTAAGGGTCGCCGATGTGGACAACTCTTCCACCCGGATCCCGTCGAGCGTCCATCCGTGCGACACGGCGATTGCCTCGAGCTCCGCGGCCGTTTGAGACAACGTGACGTAAATACAGCTCTCGCCGGCCTCGACCCCCTGTGCGTAAAAACTGTAGCGCGGCTGTTGTTTTGCCCGATCCCGGCGCCCCCTGAAGCATGTAGAGGTTCGATGCAGGCAGCCCACCGCGCAGGATTTCATTCAGTCCTGCAATTCCGGTGCTGACAACTGCTGACTTCTTCTGTTTGGGCATGTTCGTCTTCCGCTAAAATGCTCGGCGCATATTGAAAATCGGTGGCGTGCATCATCCAGGGAAGAGCAGCGTTGATGTTGTATTTGCGTTTCTCAAAACTTCAATGATGGCTGTGCTGCGTGCGCCATGTGAAATTTTTCTTGATGAAAATCGATTGCTCGTCCCAAGACCGTAATATTGAAAAGGATGGACAACAGGCTTCTACAGAAAATCGATGTCGAAAACTAAGGTCGACGCCTCACTCCAAATTGGCTACAACCCAAGTTATCGATTTTTTCTTGCCGAGCTTTGGGTACCACGCGACTGGCACCGCGTTTTGAACGAACCCTCCCTTAAAACGATCGTTATCATCATCCGTAATGCTTTGCGTAGCGGTCGTCTATATTGCTACGAAAGGGTTCATCATGACCACTGGCACCGTAAAATGGTTCAACTCCACAAAGGGCTTCGGCTTCATTCAGCCTGACAACGGCGGCGCTGACGCCTTCGTTCACATTTCTGCCGTCGAGCGCGCTGGAATGCGGGAAATCGTCGAAGGCCAGAAGATTGGTTTCGACCTCGAGCGCGACAACAAGTCCGGCAAGATGTCTGCCTGCAACCTGCAGGCTGTATAATCGGTACTGCTTTCCTTTGACCACGGATGTACTGGCACTGTCGAAGGCAAATACCAACCGAGGTCAGGCAGCTTGCCTGGCCTTTTTTCATGCCTGACGCTACGGCACGCGGTCATGCGGCAGGCCCTGCCAGAAATCACGAGAGATCCGATGAACGAGAAAACCAGTGAACTTCAGGGGATCAACACCGCATGGCAAATTGCGATCCAGGAAATTTTAAGAATGGTCGTCCGCGACCTTTACAAATCCGGCGACGAGGCTTCATTCCTCGCGCATATCAAACGCATTGAAGAGGCTGCCGTCGATAGTATCTACACCGGGCTGATGCTGCGCGGGACCGACGAGTAGACCGAAGTCCTCGTTAAAGAGAAGGCCAGCAATTTTGTTACAACCCTTCTTACATCGTCCACATACGATCGGGTCTGAAGCGCCTCAACTTATACGGCTTCGTAATTGCCGATCGACGAATGCGGTGGACGATCACGAAGGGTGGATGGCCCGTGGACATGGTGTCGAGCTCGCCGCGACGGACAGCGACGATAATCTCATTGTGAAAAGCGCCTGGGTTTCGAACGGGATCAAAGCTCGCTTTAATCACATGAAGGTTTATCGACCTCTTGTTGCCCGGTTTTTCTATTCCTAAATCATCCGCGCCTAGCGCTACGAAAGGAGGAAACGATGGCATTCGAAACTTTCAATCAGCCTATTTACGTGCAGCAGAAACACTTCATCCAGGAGATCACCGGGCTCGACGACGTCTTTGATTTCCTCGACGAATGGCAGGAGGATAGGCGCGATCTCGTGTACGAGGTAATGGTTGATGCATGTAGGAAGGCAGCGACCGGCCACCTCCCGCCTCAGGCTATCGCGGATAACTTCCGCCGCTTTCTCAAGAGGCACGGCAAGCTCGCCGACGTGAAAGACGTCCCAGTGCATCTGGGGCAGGCCAATGAGCAGAACGCATCGGGCATGTAGCTGTATCGAGGGTCCAGGCGGGCGAGGATGGCAGCCAGAATCGGCATCTCGCATTGCCGAGCATCAATGACTGGACAAATAGAAAGGTATGGGGAACTTGTCTGGCGCCTTCCTTGTGGCGGTGCCAGCAGCTGGTTCCTTCAGCGACGCGCAATTTCCGGCTTCACTTTCCTAGCCGGAGAAAAGAGGGTGGTGAGCTGCTCGGCGAACAGAGATCCTCCCGCTGCCATGAGCATTAAAATCATCCCGGTAACACCCACCGGAGTTATCGTCTCACCCGCCAGCAACGTGCCAACTCCAACGGCTATCGCCGGCGAGACGAAAGCAAAGCTGCCGGCTCTTGCCGGGCCAATATCGCGCAACAACTGCATGTAAATACTGTATCCGATCAGCGAACCGAAAATGACAAGAAACAGCCATCCAACAATGACCTGCCAACTCCACACCGTCGTCATGGAGCTAAGTGCATGGGGTTCGATCATCAGAGAAAGTGCAAGAAGAGCACTGCCGCCTATAAATGTTGTCGAGCCGGACAGGAACTTACTGCCATAGTCCGATATTAATGGGCGCGCGAGAACGGAACCCCACGCTGACGAGATCGCTGCCCAAGCCACAGCGAGTAGGCCGAACAAGGTCGCGGAACTCGTGCCCGAAGCCGTGATCTCGGGAGCGAAGAGAACAGCCAGCCCAATTACGCCAAGCGCCATGGCTCCGAAGCGAACCGAGCTCCACCTCTCCTCGCCCATGGTAATCCCAAATGTCAGCAAGGCCAGTGGCGTCAGGGACATTTCCAGAACAGCAGCCGTGCCGGATGCGACAAACTTCATTCCCCAGAACAAGGGCCCATAGCAAAGAGTGATCATTAACAAGCTGACGGCCAGCAGTCGCGCCAGGTCCCTCCTACCCTGTGGAAGGGCGGCAACGCCTGTGGCCGCACTCCATCCCAGTAGGA
>UBTA01000010.1 GCA_900468065.1 Hyphomicrobiales bacterium
GGTTGGAAGCCCCATCTTCCGTCCGAACCTGAATTTCGGAACGAGAAAAGGAGGCGGCTATGAATGCCCCCGTTCGAACAACAGACTTATCTGGGGCGATATCGCTGCCCATCGAGGGCATGACCTGCGCGTCCTGCGTCGGCCGTATCGAAAGGGCCTTAAAAGCCGTCCCAGGCGTTGAGGCCGTATCGGTTAACCTGGCGACGGAACGTGCAAGCATCACCACCAAATCGGCTGTCGCCCGTGCCAAGCTTGTCGAGGCCATCGAAAATGCCGGTTATACCGTGCCGGTAAGATCTGCCGGCCCCGTTGATCCCACCGAATTATCGATCGATGGCATGACCTGCGCGTCCTGCGTCGGCCGCGTCGAGCGTGCTTTGAAGGCGATCCCCGGCGTGACGGAGGCGGTCGTCAATCTGGCGACCGAGCGCGCCACGATCCACGGAACCGTGGATGTGGCGGCACTGATTGCAGCGATTGAGGCTGCCGGTTACGACGCAAAGGTGACCGGGACAGCAGCCGGCAATGGCGGCGAGGACGAGAATTCCGAGCGCGCAGAAAGGAAGGACGCAGAGCGCCGCGAGCTGGCCCGAGACTTCACCATCGCGGCGGTTCTGACGGCGCCGATCTTCCTCATCGAGATGGGATCGCACCTGATTCCTGGCGTGCATGGCCTCATCGAATCGACGATCGGCATGCAATGGAGTTGGTATATCCAGTTCGCACTGACAACACTTGTGCTCTTCATTCCGGGCATCCGGTTTTATGACAAGGGGCTACCGGCGCTCTGGCGTCTTGCTCCCGACATGAACTCACTTGTGGCGGTGGGTTCGCTTGCAGCCTACGGGTATTCGCTGGTCGCCACCTTCGCACCCGGCTTCCTGCCGCCCGGAACGATCAACGTCTATTTTGAAGCAGCCGCTGTCATCGTGACGCTTATTCTGCTCGGCCGCTTGCTTGAGGCCCGTGCCAAGGGCCGGACATCCGAAGCGATCAAGCGCCTGGCTGGCCTGCAAGCCAAGACGGCGCGTGTCCAAAGGGACGGAAAGACGGTCGACCTGCCGATTGGCTCGGTCGTTTCCGGTGACATCGTCGAGGTTCGTCCCGGTGAACGTCTGCCTGTCGATGGCGAAGTGGTCGATGGCGCCAGCTATGTCGACGAGTCGATGATTACCGGCGAACCGATCCCGGTTTCAAAGTCTGTTGGCAGTGCGGTCGTCGGCGGCACCGTCAACCAGAAGGGCGCGTTCGCCTTCCGCGCGACGGCAGTCGGCGGCAACACGGTGCTCTCGCAGATTATCCGCATGGTCGAAGAGGCTCAGGGCTCCAAACTGCCCATCCAGGCTTTGGTCGACAAGGTGACAATGTGGTTCGTACCGGCAGTCTTCGCGGTCGCGGTGCTGACCTTTGCGGCCTGGCTCACCTTCGGCCCCTCGCCCGCACTCACCTTCGCGCTGGTCAATGCGGTTGCCGTACTGATCATCGCTTGCCCATGCGCCATGGGTCTGGCAACGCCAACCTCCATCATGGTGGGCACCGGACGTGGCGCAGAACTCGGCGTGCTGTTCCGCAAGGGAGAAGCGCTCCAGCTGCTGAAGGACGCCAAGGTCGTGGCGCTTGACAAGACCGGCACACTGACGGCGGGCAAGCCGGCACTGACCGATCTGGAACTGGCTAGTGGGTTCGACCGTCCGTCTGTCCTCAGTCTCGTCGCCGCTGTCGAGGCCAAGTCGGAACACCCGATTGCCAGTGCGATCGTTGACGCTGTCATTGCGGAAGGTATCGCGCTGCCCGCCGTTTCGGGCTTCGAATCGGTGACGGGCTTTGGCGTCAAGGCCAAGGTTGACGGCAAACGTGTCGAGATCGGTGCAGACCGCTACATGATCGAACTCGGCCATGACGTGGCAGTGTTTTCCAAGGTTGCCGAGCGTCTGGGCGACGAGGGCAAGTCGCCGCTTTATGCCGCAATCGACGGCAAGCTCGCGGCAATCATCGCAGTGGCCGACCCGATCAAGGCGGCAACGCCCGCAGCCATCAAGGCCCTGCATGCCCTTGGCCTCAAGGTCGCGATGATCACTGGCGACAATGCCCGCACGGCAAGGGCTATCGCGGCGCGGCTGGGGATCGACGAGGTGGTGGCGGAAGTGCTGCCGGACGGCAAGGTCGATGCGGTTCGCCGCCTCAGAGCCAAGTATGGCAAGGTCGCCTTCGTCGGCGACGGCATCAACGACGCCCCGGCATTGGCCGAGGCGGATGTGGGTCTCGCGATTGGTACAGGTACGGACATCGCCATCGAGGCGGCGGACGTTGTCCTGATGTCGGGCAGCTTGCAGGGCGTACCGAACGCAATCGCCCTGTCAAAGGCGACAATCGGCAATATCCGGCAGAACCTGTTCTGGGCGTTTGCCTACAACACGGCGCTGATCCCGGTCGCGGCGGGCCTGCTTTATCCGGCCTACGGCATCTTGTTGTCGCCGGTCTTTGCCGCGGGCGCCATGGCGCTGTCGAGCGTATTCGTACTCGGTAATGCTCTGCGATTGCGCGCGTTCAAAATGGTCAACTGACACAAACTGCATCAGCCAGCCCTATCCCGGTCGGCTGATGCACCATTTCAAGGAGAACACTGATGAACATCGGGCAGGCATCAAAAGCATCGGGCGTTTCGGCCAAGATGATCCGTTACTACGAGCAGACCCGCCTCATTCCGGCTGCCGACCGGAAATCGTCTGGCTACCGCGATTATTCCGACACCGACGTCCATATGCTGCGCTTCATCCGCCGCGCGCGCGATCTCGGCTTTTCGGTTTCCGAGATCAGCGATCTCCTGGGTCTTTGGCTTGACGAAACCCGGCAGAGCGGCGAGGTCAAGCGCCTGGCGCAGGGCCACATCAATGAGCTGCAAAAGAAGATCAAGGGTCTTCAGGACATGGCCCATACGCTGACAATGCTGGTCAACACCTGCAACGGCGACCACCGCCCACACTGCCCAATCCTGCAAGGCCTCGAGACTGGCCTGGAGGACGAGGACCGGTCGATCCAGCCTCGGTCCGGCGCGGTCGCACGCCTGTCGCAATGAGGAAAGAAAGTGCAGGCTCGCCATGCCAGATCAACGACCTCGGACGTGAGGACCCAAGCGAAGGTGCTGTCACGTGCGCTCGTCATTGAGCCGTTGGAAGAAAATTCAGACCAGGATCCAGTTCACGACGCTGGTGCGCCCCTTGCGGGCAAGATGCTGCGACCGTGTCGCGAACAGTGGCGCATGTATTAGGTTATTGGGTGGAATTCAAATCCGTCTCGTCCAAGGGATGGAAAGTTTGCGTTGCGGTGCAACGGGTCCTACAGTCCACTTGGTATTGGTCATAATCCCTTGATCTTGAGCTTAGTTCCATCCTCGCAGCTGTACCACGGATAAGCGACGCGATTGTTTGTACGGCGCCCCCCTGAGCCCAGAGCTGACGCAAAATCAAACGGCCAGTCTATCTGAACTTGGAGAACACGCAGGTCGGCGGTTCATTCAAAGCGCGCGGATTCCTCAACAAGTTCGCCAGTCTCCAGACAGAGATGTCTTCGAAGTGTTATGTCGTCGTCAGCGGTGAAAACTTTGGTATCTCGTCTCGCAGGCCGGAAAGTACTTTGGCGCGGATGTGACGATTATGATACCACAAGCCGTGCCCCGGCTGGCACCTCGATCGTCGTGACAACGCATGTCTGTGACGCCTTACCGCACGCGGATATTTGGGCTAGAAGACGTATCGGCGTCTTGTGTCTTTTTGCCGCCATTTCAATGTCTTCGGCGGCATATGAGCGAGCTTCAAGGAGGATGATTTTCCCTCCAAACCATTGAGGCGAATTTGTGGCATTTCGGCAACGTCATACAATGAATGCCTCTCTCGCGGGATAAACTGGCTCGTTTGTCATTCGGCCGAATCTACCCCCCCGTAGCTTCCGCCGCGAAGCTCAGGCGATTGGTCGCCAGGCTTCGTATGTTGGGGATGGGGGCAAAGAATACCGTCTTCAGTATAGCACACAGACTTGTTTGAACCCTTTGACTGGAGATCAGAAATGAACATCAAGAGCCTTCTTCTCGGCTCCGCTGCAGCTCTCGCAGCAGTATCTGGCGCTAAGGCAGCAGACGCAATCGTTGCTGCCGAGCCGGAACCAATGGAATACGTTCGCGTTTGCGACGCTTTCGGCACTGGCTACTTCTACATCCCGGGCACAGAGACCTGCCTGAAGATTGGCGGCTACGTCCGTTTCCAGACCAACTTCGGTCCTGATCTGGACCTCCGTGGCAGCTCTCGCGGTCGTGGTACATCTGACTGGGATACGTTCACCCGTGGTCAGCTGCAGATCGACGCCAAGAACGACACTGAACTTGGTACGCTCGAAAGCGTCATTGTTCTGCAGACAAACGCTGACAACGCTGTAGACGGCGGTTCGACCTTCCTTGACTCGGCCTCGTTCAAGATCGCAGGCTTCAAGTTTGGCTACTACTACAGCTGGTGGGACGACGGCATTGCCGGCGAAACCGATGCGCTTGCAACCAAGACCCTGTTCAACTCGGTCTCGTACACCTATGACGGCGGCGCATTCAAAGCTGGTATCTCGGTTGACGAACTCGAAGGCATTGGCCGCGAACACCTTCTCGGCCCGTCTGGTCTGCCGAACAACTTCCTGCGTAAGGACAACGGCCTGGGCGTTGCTGCCATGGTCTCCGGCTCTGTCGGTGGCGTAACGGCTACCTTGCTCGGCGGTTACGACACGGAGCGTGAAGCGGGCGCTATCCGCGGTATCCTGACGGCTGCGATCGGCCCAGGCACTCTGAACCTGGCAGGTATCTACGCGACGGATCCGAACGTCTACTACAACGAATCTGAATGGACCGTTGCAGCAGCGTACGAGTTTAAAGCAACTGACAAGCTGACGATCACCCCGGCTGCTCAGTACTTTGGCGACTTTGCGTTCATCAATGGTGTCGACGCTTGGCGTGTGGGCCTGACGGTTGGTTACAAGATCACAGCTGGGCTCAAGGCTCTGGCGACTGTCCAGTACCAGGACGTAGACGACTCCGCCAGTTACAAGGTCGGCGGCGACGAAACCACTGGTTTCCTTCGCCTGCAGCGCGACTTCTGATCGCTGGTTTTACATCCGTGATAGAAGCCCTGTCGTGACAGGCTATGTGGAAACTTTTGGAGGCTCCGGTTTAACCGGGGCCTTCTTCCGTGCGTGGTGTTGTCGATGCGGGCATCCGCGTCCAACCCTACGCATTCCAAAACCGCGTTCACCGCATCAAGGTGATCGCAGAGTGGAAAGCTGCGGCCAGACGGTGGCCTCATCGTCGGCGCGCCGGCCGTGCTGATAAACGATAGCCTGTCGGCAATCGAACCCATGCTGGCGCGCCGCGCCGGGCCATCGGCGCGAAGTTAGGCGGTTGCCATCCCGCGCCTTGACCTATATCGCACCGTTTGCCTTTGCGATGAAATCGGCAAGATGCGGGACATAGGCTTCAGACCCCGCACCACCATTGGCCATGGCGACGGCGAAAGCGTTCTTTACGGCACTGCCCATCGTCGTCGTCACCGTCGCGGCATTCGCCATTGATTCGATATAACGCAAATCCTTGTAGGCGTTGCTGATGCTAAATTTATGGGCTTCGCGGTTGCCTTCCAGCGCGTATCCCATGAAGGTCTGGTAGAAGCCGCAATCCATTCGGCCGCCGCGAATCACCTGATCGAATGTTTCGACGGAAATGCCCACCTTTTTCGACAACGCCAGCGCTTCAGCATAGAGTGCTGCATAGCCGAGCGAGATAAAGTTGTTTAGGAGCTTCATTCGATGGCCATCGGCGACGCCTCCGATATGGACGATCTTTCCAGCCCAAGTTGCGATTATCGGCTTGATGCGCTCGAACACTGCATAATCGGCGCCAACCATGCAGTCGAGGGTTCCAGCCCAGGCTTCCTTAGGGGTCCGGCTGAGCGGCGCGTCGGCATATTGGACGCCGATCTCCGTCATTTCGGCGGCCAGTTTCTGCGTGACGGTGGGCTCACCGGTGGAGCAATCGACGATGACCGTCCCAGCCGCAAGACCGGGTCTCATTGAAGCGACCGCGGCTGCGACTTCCGTCGATCCAGTCAGGCACAGGAATACGATGGTGGACTGGTGCGCAAGCGCTTCCAGCGATGTGGCTTCGGTCGCACCGCGCGTGATGAGATCGTCGATAGGAACTCGGTTGCGATGAGCGATGACCTGCAGCGCGTATCCCTTTTCGACGATATTCTTTGCCATGCCATGGCCCATCAGTCCCGTGCCGACAAATCCGATGGCTTCTGTAGTCGTGCCCATAGGGTTTCTCCCTGTATGTTTGGATGGCCGGTCTTAGATCAGGCCAAATGGAATCGCTGTCGCAGGTCGGCCACCTGTTCCGGTGTCAGCGTGCGCAGAACATGATTTTGCAGCATCAGGAAAAGCTTGGCGGTTTCTTCCAGCTCCTCCATTGCATATTGCGCATTGACAAGCGAGGCTCCGGCAACGACGGGCCCATGGTTTGCCAGAAGCACTGCATGATGACGGCTGGCCAGTGCCTTCACCGCATGCGCCAGGTTCGGATCCCCAGGGGCGAAATAGGGTACCAGAGGCAGGCGGCCGATGCGCATTACATAATAAGCTGTTAGCGCCGGAAGCGCATCCTGTGGATCGACATCGCGCAGGATGCTGACAGCTGTAGCATGGCTCGAATGCAGGTGCACGACCGCGCCCGCGTCGGCCCTTTCGCCATACATCGAAAAATGCAGGAAGGCTTCCTTGGTGGGCGCGTCACCGGAGAGAAGCGTGCCGGAAGCATCAAACAGGGAGAGGCGATCTGGATCAAGAGCGCCCAGCGACGCGTTGGTCGGTGTCATCAGCCAGCCGCCGTCGGAAAGCCGGACAGAGATATTGCCGCTCGATCCGGCCGTAAGCCCCCGATTGAACAGCGAGGCACCGACGCGGCAGATGTCATCGCGGACGCGGTTGATCTCAGACATTCTCCATCTCCCCCTCCAGCAGCGCCCAGGCCTTCAGAAAGAAATCTTCCTTGCCGAAGTTGCCGGACTTCAACGCTAGCACAAGATCTGCTCCATCGATGCTGCGGGTCCAGGGCACGCCGGGATCGATCTCGGGTCCGATTTCCAGCATCACCACATCGAGTGCGGCAACGACAGCGCCTGAGGTTTCTCCACCAGCGACAATAAACCGCGTGAACCCCCGATTTTTCAGACGCCGCGCGACGTCGGCGAGCGTCGTTTCGACCAGGGCGCCAGACTGGTGCCGGCCGAGGGTGGCGTGAATGTGCGCGAGGACATCGGGGTCTGCACTCGAATAGATGAGAACGGGCGCGCCGCCCTCCTGCCACAGGGCCCAATCGGCAATGCCGGCAGCCGTCTGCGTCCCCATCGCTATTGCCTCGACATCGAGCGCGATCGCCGGCACGCCGGCGTTGCGCGCAGCCGTGATCTGACCGCGCGTAGCAACGGAGCACGACCCAGCCAGAATGACCGTGCGTCCGGCCGGTGCCCGCATGCGCGCCTCAGCCCGTGGAGGCGAAACCTTGCCGGCCTTGAAGAAATTTTGTGCCAGACCGAGTGCAATGCCGGACCCGCCGGTCACGAGCGGCATGTCGGCGCAGGCCGCCCCGATGACTTGCAGGTCGGCGTCGGCGAGCGTGTCCAGCACGACAATACGCCGGCCGGCTGCCTTTTCTGCGTCAAATGCATTTCGCAGTGCATCCGGCCCCTGTGCAATCGTGGTGAAATCGATCAATCCGATCTCGACGGACGTTTGTCGGCCGAGGACCCGCACGAGATTTGCATCGGTCATCGGGTTCAGGGGATGATCCTTGAGCGGGCTGTCAGAGAGCAGCTGACTGCCGACGAACAGATGGCCCTTGTACACGGTGCGGCCGGCAGCCGGAAACGACGGGCAGGCGATCGTGAAATCGGTGCCGGTCAGCGCCATCAGCGCTTCGGCAACGGGTCCGATATTGCCCTGATCGGTGCTGTCGAAGGTCGAGCAATATTTGAACAGGAGTTGGCCGGCGCCGGCATCCAGTAAGGCGCGCGCAGCGTCGCAGGACATAGCCACGGCATCCGCAGCCGGAATCGAGCGGGATTTCAGCGCGACGACAACGGCATCGGCAGCGCCGAGATGGGCGCCCGCCAACGGAACGCCAATGTACTGAACCGTTCGCAGCCCGGCGCGGGACAGCATCAGGCAAAGATCGGTGGCACCGGTGATATCGTCTGCAACTGCGCCTATCAGCACGTTCAACCCTCATTCTCGTCCGCCCTAGGGCGGATCATAGTGTTTTACTTCAATTTACGTGCATCGGCAGCGCTGAAATTGCTGCACCGTCACCCTTCCTCACCGCATCCGAAGGCCGCCTACGCTGAAATAGGGGTTGCATTGCTTTTCGGTGGTGAGTTAACTGGTGATGACAACGCTATCATTTCAGTTTTGACAGCACAAGGCGGCGTTCCAATCCCGACGGTATCCAGGCCGTTCATCACCAGAGAGGAGGATCACATGACTACAAAGCGTGACCGGACCGTCTGCGTAATCGGCTTGGGATCTATGGGCTTCGGCATTGCGGCATCGCTTCTTCGAGGCGGTTTTGATGTGGTCGGGTGCGATGTCAACGCCGAGGCGATGGCCCGGTTTGCGGCCCTTGGCGGGCGGATCGCCGACGTGCCGACCGATGCGGGCCGTGGGGCTCACGTGCTGATTTCAGTTGTCGTCAATGCCGTGCAGACGGAAGCCGTCCTCTTCGGCGAGGCGGGTGCGATTGCCGGAATGGCCAGGGGCGGTACCGTCTTGTCCTGTGCAACCCTGTCGCCGGAAGCGGCGCGTGATTTCGAAGCGCGGATTCAAGCGCTTGATTTGCTTTACCTCGATGCTCCAATCAGCGGCGGCGCGACACGTGCTGCCTCTGGCGAGCTGACGATCATGGCGTCCGGCGCGCCGCAGGCTTTCGCCGATGTTAGCGACGTCCTCGATTGCATCGCCGCCAAGGTCTACGAACTCGGCGACACCGCCGGCATCGGCGCCGCCTTTAAGATCGTCAACCAGCTTCTGGCTGGCGTTCATATCGCCGCTGCCTGCGAAGCGATTACCTTTGCAAAGGCGATGGATCTGGATATCGCCAAGGTCTACGAGGTGATTTCGGCGTCCGCTGGCAATTCCTGGATGTTTGAAAACCGGGTGCCGCATATCCTGGAGGGCGATTACAGCCCGCGCAGTGCGGTCGACATCTTCACGAAGGATCTTGGCATCGTCTCCGATATCGCACGCGGCCTCAAGTTTCCGACCCCGATTGCGTCCACGGCCCTGCAGATGTTCGTGATGACGGCTGCTGCGGGAATGGGGCGCGATGATGATGCGTCGGTTGCCCGCATGATCGCCCATCTGACTGGACTCGACTTGCCGGGAGCCTGATATGCCGCATTTTGCCGCCAATTTGAGCATGATGTTCACCGAAGTCGGCTTTCTGGATCGGTTTTCTGCTGCGGCGCATGCCGGGTTCGATGCGGTGGAATATCTGTTCCCTTATGCCTTCTCCGCGGACGACATTGCGCAGCGACTACAGAAGTTTGGTCTCACCCAGGCGCTTTTCAATCTGCCGCCGGGAAACTGGGAAGCGGGGGAGCGCGGGCTCGCAGCGCTGCCGGGCCGACAGGAGGAATTCCGTGCCTCTGTGACGGCCGCGCTTGCATATGCCGCTGCGACCGGCGTGAAGCGCCTTCACGTCATGAGCGGCGTGGCTGACAGGACGGATAGGGCGGCTTTGGCTACATATGGCCTATCGCTCGCTTATCTCTGCGACAAGGCCGGCGAAGCCGGACTGGATGTCTTGATCGAACCGATCAATCCGCGTGACATGCCGGGATATTTCCTCAACGATTTTAGGTTTGCAGCCGATCTGATCGCCAATCTGGGTCATGCGAACTTGAAACTGCAGTTCGATATCTATCACCGCCAGATTATCCACGGCGATGTGTTGGTCGGCCTGCAGGCCATGATGCCGATGATCGGGCATGTTCAGATCGCAGCGGTGCCGCTGCGGCATGAGCCGGGAACCGGAGAGTTGGATGATGTGCGTATCCTGCTTGAACTCGACAGGCTGGGCTACGACGGTTTCGTCGGCTGCGAGTATCGGCCTGCAGGATCGACCCTCGATGGGCTGGGCTGGCTGAACGCGTTCCGAAGTTGAAGCGACGCCCTGTTTCTGTGAAGTTTTATGGCAGCATTGCCAGTGGTAATGAATTTCCGGTGAGGAATTTGACCGGAAAGGCGGGCTTACCGGTTACAAACGCTGACCTACGGCTCATTTTATTGTGATTTGCGCACAATTGGCCAATAGTTAGAAATGGCGGTTGACGAGCGAGTCGATTAATTTGCAAAATGACAGCGCTGTCATTCATGTCGGTTCTGTAACGGGGCCACCGCAAATGGCGGTAGGGACGGGAACGTCACGATGGACGGAGCGCCAGGACGGCGAGGTTAGGGGAACACACCAGTCTTATACGCCGGAGGATAAAAGGCCCATACGGGCCGAGGCGATCGGGAGGAGATTTTATGTCCGGTCCTATGAGGGACGATGCGCCGTCGACAGGTTCATCCGCAGGCCCGCTCAGCAAATTTGCGGCATGTGCGGCAGTTCAACGTGCTTCTGGCGCTCATCATCGTCGGTGTGCTGATCAGTCTCTACACGCCCTATTTTCTGACGACGAACGACCCGATGGGAGTGTTTCGGGAGTTCCCGCTGACGGCGATCGTGAGCATCTGCATGGTGATCATCACCGGCGGCATCGATCTGCCGGAGGGTTCGGCCATGGGGCTGGCGTCGCTGGTGACGGCTTTGTGTTTCGATGCAGGCGTTTCCACCTGTGGCAACATAGCAGCCTGTCTTGGGGGCGGCGTGATGTTTGGGTTCGTCAACGGCGCGCTGATCACCGTGATCGGCTTCCGCCCTTCATCGCAGCCTTAAAAGGTGCTGAACCTGTCCGGCGGCAACCAGCAGAAGGTGGTCATCGCCAAATGGGTGGCGCGGCGTCCGCGCATCGTGATCGTTGACGAGCCGTCGCGGGCATCGATATCGGCGCCAAATCCGAAGTCCATGCGCTTCTCAACAGTCTGGCGAAACAGGGCATTGCGAGCATCGTCGTCTACACCAACCTGCCGCAGATTCTCGCCATCAGCGACCGGATCGTCGTTCTGAAAGAGGGGCACATTAACGGGCGGATCGAACGCAGCAAAGCCACCCAAGATCGGATCATTCATGCCGCCACCGCTTGCGCGCAGATTTCAAGACACACTTTCCTGACATGAAAACGGAGACTGAAAATGACCAAACGCATCGTTTTTACAGGTGGAACCGGCAAGGCCGGCCGTCATGCCGTGCCTCACTTGCTGAACAAGGGTTATTCCATCCTCAATGTTGACCTGAAGCCTCTGGACCTGACCGGAGTCAATACGTTGATCACCGACATCACGGATAGCGGCCAGGTCTTCAACGCCCTGACCACGCATTTCGGTTTTGACGGTTATGACGATGGCGCGCCGCCGTCGGCACCCGACGCCGTCGTGCATTTTGCCGCCATTCCGCGCGTCATGATCGAGCCCGACAACAAGACGTTTTCGGCAAACGTGGTCGGCACCTATAATGTCATCGAAGCGGCCATGAAACTGGGCGTGCGCAAGGTCATCATCGCGTCGAGCGAGACCACCTATGGCGTCTGCTTTGCTGAAGGCGACAAGGATTTCCATGCCTTTCCGCTCGAAGAAGACTATGACAGCGACCCGATGGACAGCTACGGCCTGTCGAAGGTCGTCAACGAGAAGACGGCGCGCGCGTTCGCGATGCGCTATGGCGCGGATGTCTATGCCCTGCGCATCGGCAACGTGATCGAGCCGCACGAATATGTGAATTTCCCCGGCTATATCGACAATCCGATGTCGCGCAAGCGCAACGCCTGGAGTTATATCGACGCCCGCGATCTCGGCGAGATCGTACATCTGTGCATCGAAAAGGATGGCCTTGGCTATCAGGTCTTCAACGCCGTCAACGATACGATCACCGCCGATCTGCCGACCCCTGAATTCCTCGCCAAATACTGCCCGGGTACGCCGGTATGGCGGGAGATAGGGCCGGATGAGGCGCCGATTTCAAACCGGAAGGCTCGTGAAGTTCTGGGGTTCAAAGAAGCGCATCCTTGGAAGAACTACGTCAAGCGCTGATCCCCGCGTATGTCCGAGGGGGATTTGCTTTTCCAGCCTCGGCCAAATATCGTGAGCGGAGAGCTAGGAGTTGACGGTGGCGATTGGCCACCGTTTAGGCCTGTCGCAAAGGGGAGCAAGCAGACGATGACGACACGGCAGCGCCTGCCCGATCGAAAATCCAAGATCACATTGCGGGAAGTAGCGCTGCGCGCCGACGTTAGCGAATCCACAGTGTCGCGCATCATGCGCAACCATTCGGTGGTGGCCGATGCGACACGCGAGAAAGTCATGGAAACCGTTCGAGCGCTCGGCTACGTCCAAAACCGCATTGCCGGCTCGCTCGCCTCGCTTGATTCCCATCTCATCGGCGTCGTCATTCCATCGCTGTCGAATATCGTTTTTCCCGAGGTCATCCAGGGGGTGCATGAAGCTCTCAAGGCCTCGGATTTCCAGGCCGTCATCAGCACGACCGAATACGACATCGAGCGCGAGGAGGTTATGGTGCGTGGACTGCTGGCTTGGAAGCCCGCGGCCATCCTGATCGCCGGTTTCGATCACACGATGGCGACCCGGCGTATGCTCGATCGCAGCGGCGTGCGGGTGGTCGAATTGATGGACATCGACAGCGCGCCGATCGATATCGCGGTCGGCATGTCCCACCGGAAGGCAGGTTATGCGACCGCTAAGCATCTTATTTCGCGCGGTTATCGCCATTTCGGTTATGTCGGTCACAATTGGGCGGCCGATCGCCGTGCTCGCCTGCGCTACGATGGGCTGAGGGAGGCCCTGGGCGAAGCGGATCTGTCGATCAAGGCGCATGCGATTTCGGATGGGCCAAGCTCCGTTGCAACCGGCCGCGAACAGACCAGACATCTGCGCGCGATGGCGCCTGAGATCGACGTTGCCGTCTATTCCAACGATGATATGGCCGTTGGCGGCGTTTTCCACAGTATGAGTGCCGGAATTTCCTTACCGACAGACATGGCCATTTTCGGCTTCAACGGACTGGAGATCGGCCGCGAACTTCCGCAGCCTCTCTCCACATTGCGCTCCAATCGCTTCATGATCGGCAAGAGAGCGATCGAAGCCATTCTAGAGTCGCCCCAGCGATCCAATCGACCGGTGGTCATCGACACCGGCTTTGAAGTTTTTGACGGTGCCACAGCTTGATCTTGTAATAATTGCTCTCAAAACGCTCACCCTGGAATTTAGGCCCGCCGCGTATATTTGGGCAGGGCTGAAGCGATGTAATGACGCGTTGGTCTGGGATCAAATTTCAACTTTTTGCGTTTATTTGGCTGTGATCGAAAATAGCAAACTGATCCAGCATGCCGCACAAGCGTGACGCCGCCCGCTGCCATCACATCTGAAAAATGAATTTCAGGGTGACGAATTGGGCTGAGTATGTGGCGGGCCTTTGCCGCCGTGGCAGTTTAACTCTTTGGATAACGCCCGAAGCGTTGGCGGGCTGGGCAGCCCCACGTGGCAAAACGCGCGGTGGGCAGCCTCTCTATTCGGATCTAACGATCGAAACTACTCTGATGCTAGGCATGGTGTTTGGGCTGCATTTGCGAGCATTATAGCTCGTCTCGAAGAAAGTCATCGCGGTTCGATTCCCTTCAAGGCGAGGGGTTTGCTGAGATCGTGACAATAATTGAAGCGAATTGTTGTTTAATGATCCCAGGGAAAACCAGTAACCCACCGACAGAGAAACGCTCTATTGAAGGGTGGGCGGGGGAGCTTCAATCGAAGTAAGGGGAAAGCCCCCATTATCAGGCAATCGAAAGGCACCTTGGAAGACAGCTGCCGCAGTCGGTTCAGCATTTTTCCCGTCTGCCCTTATGCGGAAATAATTTCCGCATGAGAAGCAACAAAGGAAGCTCATCAGCGGCTGTGATGACGCGTTTCTCCCCGGCGGCGGCGCCGGTCAGCGGCAGATTCAGGGTCTTAACCTGCTTCGTTTCTGTGATGTCTGGCCATTATCCCCGTCTCATCAACAGCTGCAAGTTCTCCGGAAGAGACAACGCAATGTGCGGTAGCCTATTCAACATCATGAAAGATCTTCCCCGGACAAGTCGCTACGATGTGCGTTGTGAACGAGGTGATCGAGGATGGCGGCGGCGTATCTTGGATTGCCGATGACCTCATGTCAGGCCGAAACGGGGGGCTGCCTGGTGATGATTGGTCCAGTGAACCGCGTTATACAGGCGACACTTGGCCAGGTGGAGAGCCCAGCGAGCGGGACATGACGGGCAAAACAACGATTCTGCTAACGGGCTCACAGGCAAGGTCGGTCAGGCCTTGATTGCAAGGCTGCAGGAGACCATGCCGGACGCTAAGCCAGGCTTTGGTCTCTTTGGAGATGTGTGCGGAATGATTGTCGAGGATCAACCTGATTGCCGATGTGTCCGATCCGGCTGCGGCCTTCTCCAAGACCTACACCTGGCGATAGACGCACAAGACGGCCGCACGCCATCTTCTGCTCAAACTCAACCTCACGACGTTCCAGATAGTAGCGCATCTTGTGGGGCTTGATTTGCTCGTGGCTAAGAAGCTTGCTCACCGTGCCCTGAACCAGACGGGCCAGACAGGGATGTCCGGCCTGCGGTCCGTGCTCGCGCGCATGGCGGGCCAAAAGCCACGTCGTCCACAGTTCGTGCGGGTAGCCTTGCTCCTTGCTTTGTCGCACGCCAAAGACACCAGCCAGGCTTTCGCCTCCGGTGTGATCACCGGCTCTTTGCCCGGCCGCGGCCGGTCGTCGAGTGCTGCAAGCAAACCATCGCTTTGGGCCCGCTCGACACTGCGCTGGACCGTCTGATGATGAACGCCAAGCCTTCGTCCCACGGCAAGAACGACGGGTTGTCGCGATAAGCCAGCAGTATAGCCGAGCGCGATACCCGACGAGCTGGTTCGGCTCGAGACTGCGAAAGTGCCGTCAACGTTTCAATCTCCTCCTCGCTCATCGCCAACGCGATCACACGTCGCCTCGGTACCATGATGAAACTCCTCGCTTGAACATCTCAAAGCGAGGAATCCACCAAAGCCTCGCAGGTTCCCCAAAATGACGAACTCAAGGAATCGATCGTCTAGTTGGAGGCGTTCCGTCTGTCGCCTACGGCGCAACGTTTCGTCCTGATCGGAGGGGATGGCGGGATCGGCCATTTCTTCCACAAGCATCCAGCACGGATCACCGACGCTGCGCCGCACGTGGCCTATCCTGGCTGCTGTACCCTATCGAAGGTGCTGGAAGAGGTGATGGTCCAGCAGTTGGCCATCCAATATGGCGTTGACTGGTGTTGCCTTCGGGCGCTCTGGATCATGGAGAAGGAAGACTTCAGCTACACTCTATCCTTCGGCGATGATCTGTTCGGCGGGCGGGACTGGAAGACCATGATTTAACCCCATGTGGCGCAGACAGCGCGGGACAGCAATGCCGTGCCAATGTTGCGCGACCGCGATGGAAAGGCGCTGAAGCACAACTTCGTTCATCCCGACGATCTGGTCTCCGCCATGCTTCTGGCACTGGTCACACCCGAGGTGCGACAGAAATGTGGACGAACCGGTGGATTATGGCGCGTTGGCGGAATTCCTATCGCTGACGCGCGCCTTGCAATCTATCGATATTGCTAGCGCCCTTGCAGCAACTGGCACGACAACTGCCGCGCCAAGGTAGAAGTGGGCTGGCGGCCGCGCTATGATCTTGTCCGCTTGGTCGACGCCGTGTGGGACTACCGGCGTGCGGAGGGTGATCCTCGCAAGGTCTGGCACCCCCCGGGTAAGCGATCCGGGTCACGGCCCACTCGCTCAGGCCTTAAGCGCTGCGGCCTCGGATCTCAGGCCCCAGACAATCGGGCTTCAGTCGCTGCGGCGAAAATTCGCCAGGCGGTCGAATAGAACAGCAAACAGGATCGCGCCGCCGATGAAGGCGCCCTGCCAGAAGGCATTGATGCCAAGCAGGCCGAGGCTGTTGCGGATCACTTCGATCAGCATCGCGCCGATGATGGCGCCAAGCGCCGTGCCGCCGCCGCCGGCAAGGTTGGCCCCTCCGATAACGGCCGCAGCAATGACCTGCAATTCCATGCCGGCACCTATATTGGTCGTCACAGCCCCGAGCCAGCCGGTCTGGATGATACCCGCGATCCCGGCAGACAATGCCGAAATCATGTAAACGGCCACCTTGATGACGCGCACGGGCACGCCGGTCGTCGTCGCTGCATGTTCGTTGCCGCCGATGGCGAACAGATACCGTCCGAATTGCGTGTTGCGCAGCACGAACCCGGTGATCAGGGCGAGAATGATCATGAACACAACGGGATTCGCGATCCCGAAGAGCCAAGCTCCGCCGCCGAGGTCCAGAAGCTTGGCGTGGTCCGGGCCGAACTCGAACACCACCGTATTGCCCGAGGCCACCATCGCCAGACTGCGCGCGATGGACAGCATGCCGAGCGTCACCACAAAGGGCGGTAACCCGACGTATGCAATGAGAGCTCCGTTGACTGCCCCCACGATCAGCGCCGTCGCAACGGCGGAAAGAATGCCCACCTCGATCGAATAGCCGGCATGCATGGTGACGGCCAGCACCATGGACGACAGGCAAAGAACCGATCCGACCGACAGGTCGATCCCGCCGGTGATGATGACCATCGTCATCCCGAGCGCGATGATCGCCACGAAGGTGACGTTGCGGGTGATGTTGTAGAGATTCTTCGACGTGGCAAAGCTGTCGGTGGCCATCGACAATGCCAGGGAGGCGGTGATCACCGCAATGAATACCCAGAACGTCTGACTGCCGAGCAAGCCCGATCGCCAGGACTGCTGCCGTTTGTCAATCGCTTCGCTGAGGGAATTGGACATTTGAAACCTTTCGGCTCTCGAACAAAGGAACGGATCAGACGGTTTCTATCGCGCCGGTGATCAGGCCGGTCACTTCTTCTGCCGAACTGTCGGCGATCTTGCGATCGGCAACCTTGGTGCCACGGCGCATCACTATCACCCTGTCGGCGACGGCGAAGAGGTCGGGCATCCGGTGGCTGATCAGAACCACGGTGATGCCCTGATCGCGCAGGCGACGGATCAGGTTCAGCACCTCGGCCACTTGTCGGACGGAAATGGCCGCCGTCGGCTCGTCCATCAGGACGATCTTCGCGTCGCTCAGCCGGGTGCGCGCAATAGCAACGGCTTGGCGTTGGCCGCCCGACATGCGCTTGACCAGATCGCGCGGCCGGGTTTCGGACTTGAGCTCGGTGAAGATTTCCGCCGCGCGGCGGTACATGGCCTTGTAGTCTAGGATCTTGAACGGGCCGACGCCCATCTTCAGCTCGCGCCCGAGAAACACGTTGGCGGCAGCTGTCAAATTGTTGCAGAGTGCCAGATCCTGGTGGACGATTTCGATGCCGTGCCTGCGGGCTTCCAGCGGGCGGTGGAGCACCACTTCGGCACCGTCCATCAGCATTGTGCCGCTGCTCGGCCGGAAGTTGCCGGCGATCATCTTGACCAGCGTGGATTTGCCGGCGCCATTGTCCCCCATCAGGCCAATCACTTCGCCGGCTTCAAGGGAAAAGGAGACGTCTTTGACCGCCTCGATGGCACCGAAGTGCTTGGAAATATGTCTGAGCTCAAGAACTGCCAATCGAAGCCAACCCTCCCCGCCTGCCGCAAGACCCATCACCGTCCGGTCGATCGGTCCCAGGCGACCCCCGTCAATTCATTGACCCCTATGACATGAGGCAAATGGATTCCAGAATTATGAAACGGCCGGCATCCTCCTGCCACCGCTGTAAAAACGCTAACAGACGCGCCAGCAAAGTCAATGAAATCGAAAGGACAAAACGCCCGGTTCTATTTGTAATACTTTTTAATCTGTTCCTGCCGGTATCACTTGACGTCAAAGCGCTTTCGCTGTCATCTGTACTAGCTTTGGATCTGTGGTTTTGGGAGATCGACTAAGTAAGCGCGCTCACGCACTGAGAAACAATCTGCACAACTTATTCGGCCATTTTGGGAGGAGTGACCACATGAAGAAGATATTGACATTTGCGTCGGCTGTAGCCTTGACCGCGCTTAGCGCGGGAATGGGTCTGGCCGCCGACAAGAAGCAGCTTGTGATCGTGGTGAAGGGGCTCGACAACCCCTTCTTCGAAGCGATCAACCAGGGCTGCCAGAAATGGAATTCTGAAAACGCCGCCAGCGAATATGAGTGCTTCTACACCGGCCCTGCGTCCACCTCCGACGAAGCTGGCGAAGCCCAGATCGTTCAGGACATGCTTAGCAAGCCGACCACAGTCGCGATGGCCATCTCGCCGTCGAACGCCAAGCTGATCGCTCAGACCCTGAAGACTGCTGCGCCGACGATCCCGATTATGACGCTCGACGCCGACCTTGCAGCCGAAGACGCCGGACTGCGCAAGACCTATCTCGGCACCGACAACTACCTGATGGGCAAGCGCATCGGTGACTATATCAAGAAGGCAGCCCCGGCCGGCGGAAAGATCTGCACGATCGAGGGCAATACCGGTGCGGATAACATCCTGCGTCGTGCACAGGGTATGCGCGACTCGCTATCAGGCAAGGAAGGCCTTGCGGCTCTCGCGGGCGAAGGCGGCTGGACCGAAGTTGCGGGCTGCCCGGTCTTCACCAATGACGACGGTGCCAAGGGCGTCCAAGCAATGACCGATATCCTCGCTGCCAACCCTGACCTGAAGGCGTTCGGCATCATGGGTGGCTGGCCACTGTTCGGCGCACCACAGCCGTACCGGGACCTGTTCGGACCCTACGCCGAACGGATTGCATCGAACGACTTCGTGATCGGTGCAGCTGACACGATCGGCGCCGAAATAGACCTAGCACGTGAAGGTCTGGTAACTGCGCTTGTCGGACAGCGTCCGTTCGAAATGGGCTATCTCGCGCCGGGCACGATGATCTCGCTGATCAAGGGCGAAGCCGTTGCAGACCCGGTCTTCACCGGCCTCGACGAATGCACCAAGGACACAGTGGATACCTGCATCCAGAAGTAAGCCTTGCTGTACGATTTGAGGGGCGTCCGGTCTGACCGGGCGCCCTTTTCGTGACCGCCTATCTGGAAAGCCCCTGCAGAATAGTGCAAAGTCAAGGGCATTGTTGGTGGGTCGCCGGATCGTCGAACCCGCCTGCTGCTCGATAGATCTCATAATCTCGATGCGAGCAGCTTCAGACGTTGGTCGAGCATAAAGGCGACCGGGACGAAGCGTGGCTGGTTAGTGCGGTTCTGACCGCCTGCGCCATCCTGTGCCTGTCATTTGCCAGGCGGGTTGCTCTTGCCGATTGATCGGCAATGGTGATTATCCGACCGTCATCCGGCGGAGAGCATTCGTTTTCCAGTAGAACTGGTGAGTGAGAGCGCCCCGGCAAATGGCCGGCGATCAGCGGCTAGAGGATGACCTTGATGGGCGATGTCACAGTAACGCCTTTTGAGGGGCGGCTGCGATAGACACACGTGCATGAACACGCCCGCCAGTCATCTACAAGCGCCATCGCTTCCCACCACAAATCTATTGGCCTTGAATTCGGGCGTGGAAGCGGCGCGTGCGGGCGACGCAGGCAAGGGCTTTTCCGTCGTTGCCCAGGAAGTGCGCGAATTGGCACAGCTATCAGTCAAGGCCGCGAAGGAAATCAAGGAACTGATCCGCAACTCCAGCGTGGAAGTCGACAGCGGCGTGAAGCTGGTGCGCGATACCGGAAAGGCGCTGAAAATCATCGGTAATTATGTCGTCACGATTAACCAGCATATGGATGCGATTGCCTTGTCCGCCCGCGAGCAGTCCGGTGGACTTGCCTCAACCAGATGGACCAGGTAACGCAACAGAGCGCGGCCATGGTCGAGGAAATAAATGCCGCCGGCGCAACGCTCGCGCAGGAATCCAACCAGTTAAGGGAACTCATCTCCCAGTTCACCCTGGCGCTAAACGACAGCGGTTCAGCACAGCGCCGAACCGGCCGCTATAGTCGGACTGCCTAATCCGGGTGTGAAAATGGTCAACCGGCTTCATTCCGTGCACATCGTGCTCGAAGCTGGTGACTACCATCATTGCTCGCCCTGATGGAACCAAGGGCAGACCCTCGAAATGTTACCATCTGTCTTGCGGTCTGCCCACTGTAACCGCACTGTGCCGCCGGCAAATCGCCAGGTCGTTTTAAGCGGGCAGGCCTGATGCCGCCGCAAGGGCAAGCCCGTACGGATCGCAACCGCCGGGGCCATCCATCGATACCACCGTCGTCGCTTCCCGCCACATCGCTATTTCCAGAAGACGGTCATGACGGCAGAGGTGTTGAGGCCGACAAATGCCATCATCAGCAGAGCAGACCCGCAGGTGAACCCGGTCGTTTGAGTATAGATCGACGGAGTCGAATTCGCGGTGGCTTCGTCATTTCTTAGCCGGCGCTCGGAATATGTTGCACCTGGCCGCACGGCAGCAATGCCTGTAAGCCCCCTCAAGTTCGCAGGGAAATCTTCTTCCCCCGTGTCCGCGGCGATGCGCCAGGTCACAATATCGCTGTCGAGTGACAGCTGCTCCAATGCCGATACCAGCTCCCGGCCGACATCGTTGGTGTCGATGTCATCGGCCTCGCCCCAGGAACAGGCGCTCCGTAGCATCGAGGTTGTGCGCCGCCGGCGACCGATGAGCAAACCGACAACGACGCCGCCCCGGAGCCGGTCCGCAAGATGTCCAGTTTCCCAGGCCCCTCTCTTCGGCGAACTCGGCCTCCTGAACCCGCCGGACGAACAATACCTCGTCCCCAACTGTGCAAATATTCCCCGCTGCCGCTGGAATCCACCTCCGGCGTCACAGCAGCTCGATCGGTTGCGGGCGATCCAAATATCCGAGCCGAAACTTACTATGTGGACGACGGGGAGCGAGAACTCCGATCCTGAGTGGGCTGTGCCGCCCATTCCATTGGATGGCAGCGTTCCCCGCCGTTGATCCGGTCGCTGCCGGTTGTGGCATCGACCGCGTCACCACCAGTAAGCGCATTGATAATGCTCGTTGGCAGCTGTTCCGTTCAAGTTGTCATCAGCCTTCCCGGTCAGCTTTTGTCGCCAGATATTCAAACAGCCGCGCCACCGCCTCCGCGCCGGGATCGATATGGCCCTCGAGTTGCTTCGCATTGATATAGGCGGCACGGCCGGCCTTGGCCTTGAGCATTGTTGCCGTGAGGTTAGCGCCATCGCGCGCTGCGACTGCCGCTAGCTCGACACCTTTCTCGAGCGCATCGAGGGCCGGTGAAAGTGCATCCACCATCGTCCGGTCGCCGAGGTTGGCGCCGCCGATTTCCTGCATCCGGGCAAGCCCCGCCTTCCATGAATCGGCCATCGGCAAACCGCTTGAGGCTGCGTCTCCGGCGGCCGCGAAGAATATGGCGAGCAGCACGCCGGACGAGCCGCCCATTGTCTGGCTCAATTCCTGGCCAATGGCGCGATAGAGTTGGGTGTGGTCCGAGAGCGGCAGACGATCGATCGCACTGATAAGCGCACGCGCAGCCCCGGCAAGCGTCGATCCCGTGTCGCCGTCGCCCGATTTGGCATCCAGTGCGTTCAGATCCTCTTCCGCTGCTATCAATACCTTGCAGCAATTGATGATGAAGTCACGCGTCTCTTGATGATTGGATGGTTGCGGCGTGATCGGCGTCAATCCGTCCGGCAGCACTTCAATCAGTATGGGCTTGACGGCGGACAATCCTGGCCAGGCCGCCATTGAAACCGGAGCGCCCAATGCCTGGATCTCCGCCTCATCCGCCGGATAGAGAGAGATGGAAAAGCCCTGCATGTCGAGTGACGTCATCATCGGTGCCGGCCCGACGACATGCGAAATCCGGTTGCCGATCGACGAGGCAATCAGCTCATTGGTCAGTATCGACATTTCAAGGGCAGACGTGCCGCCAAGATTGTTGATGAGTGCCACATGCGGCCGATCGTCGATAGCGGCGGCCAGCTTGTTAACAACGGCCTCCGTCGCCGTTCTCGCATCGACGAACGCGACCTGCTCAACACCTGCTTCTCCGTGGATGCCAAGCCCCAGCTCTGCCATGCCGGCGGGAATACGATCTTCCTTGGGCGATCCTGGAACCGTGCAGGTATCCAGCGACATACCGATGCTTTTTGCCCCGGCGATCACGCGCCGGGCGGCTACCGTTACTGTTTCAAGATCGGCGCCTGCCTGCGCAAGCGCGCCCGCGATCTTGTGGACGAGGAGCGTTCCGGCCACACCGCGCGCCTGCGGCAGGTCAGGCAAGGCAACGTCATCGCCAACGATGACCATGTTGACATTGAGTCCAAAGGCACGGGCGCGTTCTGCCGCCAATCCAAAGTTCAGCCGGTCGCCGGTGTAGTTCTTGACGATCAAAAGGCATCCAGCCGGGCCGGTGACGGCCAGGATGCCAGCAAGAACCGCATCGACACTCGGCGAGGCAAAGACGTCACCGCACACAGCAGCGGTCAGCATTCCTTTGCCGACGAAACCGGCATGCGCCGGCTCGTGACCCGAGCCGCCGCCGGACACCAGCGCCACCTGCGACTTGTCCCAATCGCCGCGCAACACCACGCGAATATGCGGATAGCCATCAAGGCGCACCAAAGAGCCGCCACTGACGGCCAACAGGCCATCGATCGCCTCGGTGACCACGTTTTCCCGCCTGTTGATAAACTGTGCCATGATTGCTCCCTTAACCTAAGCGCATGCCGTCCGCGTCGAAATAGAGCGGCTTGTCCGGCTGAATTTTGACGATATCCCCGCTCCTCAGCCGCGTATGGGCCTCGGTAACGGTGACGATGTCGTTTTTCTTGAATACCAAATGCAGGCGGGTCTGATCGCCGAGATGCTCGACGCGTTTGACCAGCGCCTCCTGACCTTCGCCCTGGGTGATATGCTCCGGCCGCAGGCCGATATTCACCGCTCCCGGGGGTGAGCCGGGGAAGGTATCGGCGGCGAGCACATTGATCCGCGGCTGACCGAGCCGTGTCGCCGTATAGAGGCTCACTGGCTGCTCATAGATTTCGCGCGGTGATCCGAACTGGACCAGCCTGCCGTCGTGAAGAACACCAATATGGGTCGCCATCGTCATCGCCTCGATCTGGTCATGGGTGACGTAAAGCAGGGTGGCGCCGGAATTGGCTTGAATGCTTTTGAGTTCGATCCGCAGGTCGGCACGCAGTTTGGCGTCGAGCGAGCTGAGCGGCTCGTCCATGAGATAGATCTGCGGATTGCGCACCAGGGCCCGGCCGATCGAGACGCGCTGCATCTCGCCGCCCGACGGATTGGTCGCCTTGTTGTCGAGCTTGTGGGAAATCTGCAGCATCGCCGCGATCGAATTCACCTTGCGGTCGATATCGGCCTTCGACGTCCTGAGCAGCGGTGACTTCAACGGGAATTCGAGATTCTGCCGCACGGTCAAATGCGGGTAGAGGGAATATTGTTGAAATACCATCGCGACATTGCGCTCGGCGGGGGTGAGGTTCGTGACGGAACGGCCAGCGAAATAGATATTGCCGCTATCCGGTTTATCCAGCCCCGACACCATGCGTAACGTCGTGGTCTTTCCCGAACCGGTCGGGCCCAGGAGAACGACGAAGGAACCGCCCGGTATCGTCAGCGACAGATTGTCGAGCGCCACTTGGCCGGCAAATCTCTTCGTCACGTTTTCAAGAACAACATCAATCATGGCGCAGAACCCTCTCATTGGCTTCAGACAGCAGCGCCTGTCCCCTCACGCCATCGAAGACCGTCAGCGTTTGCGGATCGAATTCAAGACCAATGACCTCACCCGGCGTCACCGATTGCTTTGCCGGCGTGCGTGCCTTGATCTCCCCGTTGGGCGTCGCCATCGTGACGATCTGCGTTGTGCCGAGATATTCCGTGGCGAGCACCCGTCCGCGATAGGCCGACGCATCGGAGAAGCGGATGTGCTCGGGCCTGACGCCCATGGTGAGCTTGCCGCTGGCGCCCTGCCTGGATAAGGGAACACTAACCCGGTGTCCGGAAAGCTCGATGGCATCGCTTCCGATACCGATCATGCCGTCAAAATCGAAGAAGTTCATCGCCGGGGAGCCGATGAATTTGGCAACGAATTTGGTGGCTGGCCAATCATAGATGTCCTGTGGCTTTCCGAACTGTTCAACGACACCATGGTTCATGACGACGATTTTGTCGCCCATCTGCATGGCTTCCAACTGATCATGGGTGACGTAAACCGTTGTCGCACCAATGCGATCGTGAAGCGCGCGCAACTCCTCGGCCATGTGTTCGCGAAATTCCGCATCAAGCGCGCCTAAAGGTTCATCCATGAAAAAGGCCTTCGGACGGCGCACGATCGCACGGCCGAGTGCGACGCGCTGACGATCACCGCCCGACAATCCGCCGACGGGCCGGTCAAGGATACCCTCAATTTTCAGGATACGCGCAACCTCTTCCACCCGCGCCCTGGCCTCGGCGCGAGGCATTCCCTGGCTGAGCAGCGGATAGGAGATATTCTTGCGCACGTTCATATGCGGGTAGAGCGCAAACATCTGGAAGACAAAAGCGATATCGCGCTGGCTCGCCGGCTTCATGCCGACTTCCTCGCCATCGATATAGATTTCACCGCTGGTCGGGAGTTCGAGGCCCGCCATCATCCGCAACGTTGTCGTCTTGCCGCAACCCGACGGTCCGAGCAGCATGAAGAACTCGCCGTCCTCCACTGTGAATGAGGAGGACTGGACGGCAGTGAAAGCTCCGAACTCCTTGCGCACATTGTGAATTCTGATCTGTGCCATGGTTACTCCGGAAAATGACTGACGATGATGAACATCACGGTGCCCACCAGCGTGACAATGAAGGAAGCGGAGTACAAGGACAGCGAGAACGGCTGCATCAGCATGAACACCCCAAGCGCGATGAGGACCGATGCGACAATCTCCCAAGCGCCGCGCCGGAACCCGCGCAGTCCTTTGATGAAATCCGTCATTTGCGGACCGCTCCAAATGTAATGCCGCGCAGCAGATGCTTGCGAAGGACAATCGTGAAAATCATGACGGGAACGAGAAACAGTGTTGCGCCCGCAGCCACCGCCGGCCAATCCTGACCGCCGACACCAATGATGGTGGGAATGAAGGGCGGTGCAGTCTGGGCGGTGCCGGAGGTGAGCAGGACGGCGAAGGCATACTCGTTCCAGGCAAAGATCAGGCAGAAGATCGCTGTTGATGCGATGCCCGTCATGGCCTGTGGCAGGACGACCTTGTAGAAGGCCTGGAAGCGCGTGTAGCCGTCGATCAACGCGGCCTCTTCATATTCGATCGGGATTTCGTCGATAAACCCCTTAAGGAGCCAGACCGCCAGCGACAGGTTGACGGCGGTATAGAGCAGGATCATGCCGGCATGGGTATCGTTGAGCCCGAGAGACCTGAACATCAGGAAGATCGGGATGGCGACCGCAATCGGCGGCATCATGCGCGTCGACAAGATGAAGAACAGCAGGTCGTCCTTGAGTGGCACCTTGAAGCGCGAGAAGGCATAGGCCGCAGCCGTACCGAGCACGATACACAAAACGGTCGAGCCGAAACCAATAATCATCGAATTCGAGAACCGCTCCAGGAAACGCGATGGTCCGGCAATGATAAACCCATCCTTGCGCACGATCCGGTCATACCAGGTCTTCGGCTCGCCGAGCTCCTTTAAATCCTGTTCCGTAGCCCGGGTACGAGTGGTGAACAGGTTGACATAGCCTTCAAGGGTCGGTTCAAAAAGGGTCTTGGGCGGATAGGCAATGGCGTCGGACGGCGACTTGAAGCTCGTCGCGATGATCCAGAGCAGTGGCAGGATGGTGATCAGGGCGTAGATAACGACAAGCGTTCCGGCAGCCCATTTCTGACGAGCCGATGGCTCTGTGACGGAATAGCTGCTCATCTTTGCTTCACCTTGTTGAGAGCTTTGACGTAGATCGAGGCAAGGCCGAAGACTGTCACGAAGAGGATGACCGCATAGGCCGACGCATAGCCCGTGCGCCACTTTTCAAAGGCTTCCCGCTTGAGGTTGATGGACGTCAGTTCGGTGATTGAGCCTGGCCCTCCCCCGGTGAGCTGAACCACGAGGTCGAACATCTTGAAGTTTTCGATACCCCGGAAAAGCACCGCGAGCATCAGGAACGGCAACACCATGGGAATGGTGATCGTCCAGAACTGTCGCCATTTGCTGGCGCGGTCGCATTCGGCCGCTTCATAGATGCTGCTGGGGATGGAACGCAGACCCGCAAGGCAGATCAGCATGACGAACGGCGTCCACATCCAGGTATCGACGATGACGATTGCCCAGGGCGCGAGCGAGACATCGCCGATCATCGAAAAGGTGGAGGGATCCGTTCCCGTGAGGTAGCCGACCGCGTAATTGAACAGGCCGATTTGAGGCTGGTAGAGGAATGTCCAGAAGTTCCCGACGACTGCGGGGCTCAACATCATTGGCAGCACGATAATCGTCGTCCACATGTCGTTGCCGCGGAATTTCTTGTTGATCAGATAGGCCAGCGCGAAGCCGATCAGCACTTGGAGGACGATCGTCCAGATCAGGAAATGGGCCGTCGCCTGCATCGTCTGCCAGATATCCCCGTCGGTGAGGACGCTAATGTAGTTTTTCAGTCCGACGAACTGGACCTCGGCATTGGGGCGGTTGACGCGGAAATTGGTAAAGCTCAGCCGGACTGTCCAAATCAAGGGAAAGATGTTGACGGCAAGCAACAGGAAGATGGACGGCGCCACAAACAGCCAGGCGATCGCTCTATCCGAGAGCCCTCGACTGCGTTTGGACACGACAGGCGGCGTTTCGCCCACGGCCCGATCGGCCGATGAATCGAGCATGGTATTCCCCTAAATCTGACACAGCATAGTTCGCAAGGACCGGCCGGCAACCAGCCGGCCCTGCACAGCCACCCGAAACCACTGGGAGGTCACGTGGTCGGCGCCTAGTACTTGCCTTCGTCCTCGAAGATTGCCTTCCAGTCGGCAGCAAGGCCATCCAGCGCTTCCTTGGCGGTGCCCTGCCCGGCAACGACATAGTTATGAAAGCGCTTCTGCGACGCCTGCAGCAGCGAGGCATAGGACGGCTCGGCCCAGAAGTCCTTCACGATTGCCATGGAATCAAGAAAGGTCTGAGCATAGGGCTGGCTTTTGGCGAAACCTGGATCCTCGACCACCGCGCGTAGGGCGGAATAGCCGCCCAGTTGCCACCATTTGGCCTGAACGTCGGGCTGAGCAAACCACTTGATGTATTCAAGGGCTGCATCCTGCTTTTCGGAAATAGCCACCACCGAGATGCCCTGGCCGCCGAGCTGTGCAAACTGCTTGCCATCCGGCCCCGCCGGGTTGGGGAAGTAGCCGGATTTGTCGCCGCCGACATTGGGGTCGGCATTGATGCCGGGCCAGGTAAAGGCGAAGTTCATCTGCAGCGCCACCTGACCGGACTTATAGGCATCGATATTTTCAGACATGTAGGCATCGGACGATCCGGGAGGAGCACAGCAATTGTAGAGCTCCTTATAGAATTCCAGGCCCTTTACCGACTTGTCGGAATTGACATATCCCTCGAGCTCATAGGGCTTGTCGGGATTCTGGTATTCGAAGCCGTAACTGTAGAGCACATCCATCGCGCCCATGGTGATGCCTTCGGAGCCGCGTTCGGTATAGATCGCTGCGCCATAGACAGTCTTGCCGTCAATCACGCGGCCCTGGAAGAATTCCGCGATATGCTTCAGTTCTTCGAAGGTTTTTGGAACGGCAAGTTCGTGCCCGTATTTCTGCTTGAACTCGGCCTGGAGCTCCGGCCGCGAGAACCAGTCCTTGCGATAGCTCCAGCCGACGACGTCGCCGAAAGCCGGAAGCGCCCAGTAATTCGGCGTTCCCTTTGGCCACTCGGAATAGCCGGTGACCGTCGCCGGGATGAAATCGCTCATCTTGATGCCTTCCTTGTCGAAGAAATCATTGAGCTTCACATACTGACCATTTTCCGCCGCGCCGCCGATCCACTGGCTGTCGCCGATCATCAGATCACACAGCTTGCCGCCGGAGTTCAGCTCGTTCAGCATGCGGTCGGCGAAGTTTGGCCAGGGCACGAATTCGAAACTCATCTTATGGCCGGATTTGGCCTCGAAATCCTTGCTGAGCGCCACCAGCGCATTGGCCGGATCCCAAGCAGCCCAGCACAACGTCAAGTCTTCCGCCTGAGCCGATGTTGCCGCTCCCAGCGACGCGAGCCCGGTCACGACGCCGGCTGCAAATGCCGATTTCAGATACGAACGTGGCATGAAATCTCCTCCCTAGTGACACTCCGACCTCCATCGGCACGTGTCTGAATGCTCTCGGCGAGCACTATTCAAGGCCTGCCCAACGGTCAGGCCTTCCCTCCAACACCCGGCTTCGCAGTCAGTCGACCGTCTTTGCCGCCGTCGTTGCCATGGTATAACTGAGGTGCGCACCTCAATGCAAGATGATTTTGAGGTGCGCACTTCAATTTCTTGCTTTTTTGCCCAGACTGTTGGAAAACGGCAGTGGACCAATGCTTAAGAACGGAAAGACACTCGATGATACGACCCACCGCGAAGGATCTGGCGGAAGCCGCCGGCGTCAGCCTGGCCACCGTCGACCGGGTGCTGAACGACAGGCCGAATGTCAGCGCCCGGGCCTCGCGTAAGGTTCAGGAGGCCATTGAAAAAATTGGTTTTGTCCGCAATCTTGCCGCCGTGGCTCTTGCCCGCAATAAGATTTACCGGTTCCGCTTCGTTCTACCGAGCAAGGGGGATCAGTATTTGCTGGAACTGCTGCAACGCGTCAGCGAAGCAAGCCGGACGCTGAAGTCCGATCTGACGGAAATTACTGTCGATCAGATTGCGACCGACGACCCCTATCAACTTTCGCGGCATCTGGCGGCGATCGAAACCGAAGAGGTGGACGGCGTTGCTGTCATGGCGCCGGAATCGCCGCAGGTGCGTGACGCTTTAAGCCGCCTGATGATGCGCGGCATTCATCTCGTTCAGTTTCTGTCCGGCCAGGAAAAGCTGAAAACCGCCGATTTTGTCGGCGTCGACAACTTTGCAGCCGGGGCAACGGCTGGCCGGATCATCGGCCGCTTCCTCGGCAACGAGCCCGGCAAGATCATGATTGTCGCCGAAACCATGGTGGCCCGCGACAGTATCGAACGCCGCCGCGGTTTCGACAGCATCATCAATGAACAGTTCCCGCATCTGAGAGCCTTGCCATCGCTCGAGACCTATGGGGACCAGAGCCGCGCAGCGGCGATCATTCAAAATGTCGTTGAACGCCATCACGACATCCGGGCAGCCTATGTGCTCAGCCCGGAAAGCCGCATCCCGGTCTCGGCGATATCCCAACACGCCGACCTGCAAAAAGTGACCGTCGTCGTCCACGAACGCACGCCCTTTAGCGAGGAAGCTCTGCGCACCGGCCGCATCGACGCCATCATTGCACAGGACCCCGGTCACGCCGTCCGCAGCGCCGTTCGCATCATGCGCGCCCGCGCCGACCTCCGTGACCCGATTGCAGCCCAGGAAAAGATCAGAATCGAAGTTCTGCTGAAAGAGAACCTTTGAGCCCGCGTTATCAATGACGATTCGCTTTTGTCAGTAAACGCACCATACATTTATCTGCTCCTCTGACAGTTCGAGGACTTGAACTCTTGGTCGATGTGGCTTTGGTGGCGGCGAGATCGGCGAAAAGCTTAACCGTCGCCCTGTTGAATTCCCCTGATGTTTCAAGCTCGTCGTTTCCCACCAGCCCACAACAATCCTGCCGTAAGTCGTCAGTAATTCCGTCGAGGAAGAAAAAGGGGCCGCAGGCTTACTACCTACGGCCCTTAGGTTTGAAGGTTTCAACCTCCAGAGGGGAACAGCTGGCAGCATTCGATACGGGAGGATGCACGAACAAGGCTGCAGCTGTGCTCATGATGACGGACGGCCATCGGGAGTTCAAAGCACAGCGAACCATCAAAAGGCTCTGAAGTAGGATATCTGTCCATAAGCGCATCGATGGGAGGAATTTCTCAACCCAGCCCGTTGTTGATCGTCGCACAACGACCGGTGCGCTTTTCAGCCAGCCCGCGGCATCCTCGGCATGCTCGCGAGCAGTTTTTGCGTGTAAGGATGCGCGGGACGGACAAGCAGGTCGCGCGTGACGCCCTTTTCGACAATGAGACCCTTTTCCAGCACCACCAACTGCTCGCACAGCAGCGCCACGAGGGCAATGTCGTGCGAGACCACGATGAAGGTCATCCGGGATGAGAGGGTGCGCATGAGGTCGATGATGCGAGTGCGGGTGGACAGATCAAGGGCGCTGACCACCTCGTCGGCGATAATGATGTCGGGTTTGGCAACGATCGCCCGCGCAATCGCGATGCGCTGGCGTTGGCCGCCTGAAAATTCATGCGGATAGCGCCGGGCTGCATCCCCCGGCAGATCGACATCGCGCAAGGCGTCGGCCACCGCATTGGCAATGTCGGTTTCGATTTTTAAAGAGCGCAATGGCTCCGCGATGATGTCGAAGACCCGCTGGCGCGGATCAAGCGATGAATAGGGATCCTGGAAGACAGCCTGTACGCTACGGCGGAAACCGCGCATGAAGCTGCGATTGCCGGTGTTGAGGCTTTGGTCCCGAAAAGAGACCGTGCCGGCTGAGACACGCTCCAGCCCAAGCAATAGCTTCAGAAGTGTGGTCTTGCCGGAACCGGATTCGCCGACAATTCCGAGATTGCTTCCTGCTTGGATGGACAGGTCTATATTCTGCAGGATCGTCTTGCCGCCGCCATAGGCGAAGGAAACTCCAGCGAGATCGAGAAGGGTCATGGCGCCATCTCCAGCGCCGTATCGAACGCACGGGCGGCTGCGACCAGGCTCTTGGTATAGGGATGCGACGGCTGATCAAAGAGCGTCGCGACCGGCCCCTCCTCGATCAGCCTGCCGTGGCGCATGACCAGCGCGCGAGTTGCGACACTCGCCACCACGGGCAGATCGTGGCTGATGAAGAGTAGCCCCATCGCCTCGTGCCGGACCAGACCTTCCAGCAGTTTCAGAATTTCCATCTGCGTGGTGACATCGAGCGCGGTGGTGGGTTCGTCGGCAATCAGCAGCTTCGGCCGGCAGGCGAGCGCCATGGCGATGGCCGCGCGCTGACGCTGGCCGCCGGAAATCTCGTGGGGGAAGGCGCGGGCGATCCGATGCGCCTCAGGCAGCGCGACACGCTCCAAAAGTGCCAACACCCGCTGCGACACCTCCTCCCTGCCGCAAGCCGTGCCATCGCGCGTGGCCCTGCGCCGCACCACTTCACCGACTTGGTGGCCGATCCGCATTAGCGGATCGAGCGCCGTCATCGGCTCCTGAAACACGGCGGCAATGCTCGCCCCGCGCAACGGTACGAGATCGCGGTCTCGTGCACCGATGACTTGATGACCGTCCAGCAGAATTGAGCCGCCGACCCGCATAGCCTCGGGCAGGAGACCCAGCACTGCCAGCGCCGTTAACGATTTACCGGAACCAGACTCGCCGATAAGCCCTATGCGCTCACCAGCGGCAATCGAAAAAGAAATATCGGATACAAGCGTCCGCCCCGGCGTCCGGATCTCAAGCTTATCGACCGACAGCAAGGTGCTCACCGGCTTCTCCTGCGGGTTGGATCGGCGACCTCGCGCAGGCCGTCGGCAAAGAGATTGAGACCAATGACCAGCGAGACCAGCGCAAGGCCGGGGGCGATGGCGCCAAAGGGAGCGGTATAGACGGATGCCTGCGCCTCCTGCAGCAGCCGGCCCCAGGAAGCGTTCGGCGGCGGCGCACCGAGCCCCAGATAAGACAGCGACGCCTCGGCAATGATGGCCAATCCGAATTGCAGCGCGAAATTGACAACGAGCGTCGGCCAAATGTTTGGCAGGACATGGATGCGCACGATGCCCGGCCAGGATGTGCCGGAGATGCGCGCCGCCGTGATGTAATCCATCGCGAGGATGCGTTTTGCAAGAATGCGCGACAACCGCGCCACGATGGCCGAACCGGCAATGCCAATGGCAAGGATCGCGGTCCACAGACTAGCCCCATCGCCGGAGGCAACGATCAGCATGGCGAGCAGCAGCGTCGGGAAAGCAATGAGGATATCGAGGGCGGCGGCCAGCACATCATCCAGCGTGCGCGTGGCAAAGGCCGAGAGGACCCCTGCCGTCACGCCGATCAGGGCGCCGAGAGCGACCGCCCCGCAGCCGACAGCGAGCGCGATACGAGACCCGACCATAATCTGGCTCATCAGATCGCGGCCGAGCCGATCCGTACCGGCCCAGTGCGCGAACGAAGGACTTTCGAGCCGTCCGGCCACCATGTCGGCCACGCCAAAAGGCGTCCACACGAGGGAGACGAGCGCCACAACCACATGCAGGCCGACGAGAAGACTGCCGACTGCAAGCGGCCAGGGAATGGTCGATTTTTGCGGCACGATTTCAGCTGCAATCAGAGGCTCTGGCACACTCATGCCCCACCTCCCACACCTCGGCTACGCAGACGCGGGTCGATCGAGCGCTGGATAAGATCAGCAGCAAAGCCGACCAAAAGCACCAGCAGTGTCGAAACGAACAGCACGCCCTGCACGTTGGGATAGTCGCGCTGTTCGATACCGAGCAGCAGCATGGAGCCAAGGCCCGGCAGGGCGAACACCCTCTCCACCACTACAGCGCCAAGCAGGGTGGATGCCAGCTCGATACCGAGCACTGAAATGACCGGAACGGCGCCGTTGCGGATGCCATGACGGATCAGAGCATGAGAGAAGGTCGCCCCAAGCGCCCGGGCGGTGCGCAGGTAGTCGCTGCCCAGAACATCCTGGGTCGCCGAGCGCACGTAGCGGATGAGAGATGCCGACATGACGACGGTGATGGTCACCACCGGCAGCACCAAAGCCTGAAAGGCGGCGCCGGGCGCTTGCCAACCGCGCGAAGGAAAGCCGCCGGAGGGGAAAAGCCGCAGATTGACCGCAAACACCGTTACCAAAAGGATGCCGATCCAGAATACCGGCACGGCAATTCCGAGTTGGGAAACAACCGAGATCAATGCACCATACCACCGGTTCTGCCGCACGACCGATAGGATGCCGAGCGGAACAGAGATGGCGACGGAGAAGACAAAGGCCATCAGGGTCAGCGGCACAGTGACGATGAGACGCTTGCCGATTTCATCGAGCACCGGCGCGCTGCTGACGAAAGAGTTGCCGAGGTCGAAGCGCGCCAGACTACCGGCAAAGCGCAGGAACTGTTCGTAGAGGGGCAGGTCCGAGCCCACCTGTTTGCGGGCGGCCTCGATTTGTGCCGCATCCGCACCGACGGAGACCAGCGCGTTGGCGGGGTCGCCGGGAAGAAGGCGCAGCAGCACGAACAGAATAACGGCGGCGATGACGACCGACAGCACCAGAATGGCGAAGCGGCGGAATATATAGGAAAGTATGGTCTTGACCTCTCATGCGCGGACGCCGCCCGCGCATACATATGCCGGGCGGCGCCTTGTGTCGAGTATCCGGAGTGGTGGTGGTTATTCAGCCTTGGTGATGCCGTAGGCGAAGAACTGGGAGTTGAGACCATTCAGCGGATAGCCGTTGACCGAGGCCTTGGACACGACGATCTGCGGATAGAGGTAGAACCAGTTGCTGGCCGCATCCTCCGCGATGATCGTATTGGCCTCCTTCAGCTTCTCGGCCTGCTCGGCTTCCGTTCCGCTCGATTCCGCCTGCTTGATCAGATCGATGACCTTCGGATTGTTGTAACCCCAGTAGAAGTCGGGATTGCCATAAAAGACGATATCCCGGTGGTTGACATGCTCCTGCAGGGTCGCCTGGAAGTCATGCGCCTTGTAGACCTTCGTGTACCACTCATTGGCAGTAATGACGTTGATCTGGACCTTGACGCCAATCTTTGCCAGCTCGCTCTGGATGAACTGCGCGGCGATTGGGTGCGGGTCATAGTTTGGCGTATCGATGGTGAATGTGAAGCCATCGGGATAGCCAGCTTCTTTGAGGAGAGCCTTGGCGCTTTCCGGGTCATAGGCATCGACCTTGGTCAGATCGGCATACCACGCATCCGTCGGCGGCACGAAGGAACCGATCAGCGTGCCGTAATCACCCCAGACGGCCTTCAGCAGCTTCCCGTCGTCAATGGCGCGGGCAAGAGCCTTACGAACCTTGACATTGTCGAACGGCGCAACACGGTCGTTGTAAGCGAGCAGAAGCTTCGTCGTGGACTGACCTTCGCTGACCGTGAATTCCGGATTATCCTTGAATTGGGCGAGCGAATCTGGGCTCTGCACGGAGGTAATGATATCAACGGAGCCGGTCAGCAGTGCATTGTTGAGCGCGGTGGCTTCTGTGAAATACTGGAAGACCACCTCGCCATTCTTCGGTTTTTCGCCCCAGTACTTGTCGAAGCGGGCGATAGCCAGCGATGAGCCCCGGCGCCACTCCTGCAGTGCGTACGGACCAGTGCCGTCTTCCTTCGCTTGAAAGTCTGTTGCCTCGTCGTTGGCGATCCAGACGTAGCTCAGATTGTACGGCAGTGAGATGGAGCGCGAGGCGAGTTTCACCACGACCGTGGCATCGTCTGGCGTTTCGACGCTTGCGATGGTCTTCAGGCTGTTCTTGCGCGAGCTTTTGGAAGCTTCGGCTGTGACGCGCTCGATGGAGAATTTCACGTCCTTGGACGTCAGCGGTGCACCGGAATGGAAGGTCACGCCGGGCTGCAGCGCGAACGTGTAGGTGAGGCCATCCTCGCTGACCTTGGTATCCTTGGCAAGCGACGGCTCGACGGTGCCCGCATCCGTCAGGCGGAACAACGCTTCATAGACATTGCCGTTGAAGGCTTCGTTGATGCCCTGGCCGGCACCGGCTGTATTGTCGAGATTTTGCGGTTCGTAGAGCGAACCGATGTTGATCGTGGCGTCCGGATCGCTCTCCGCGGCTAGCGCCGGGCCGATGACACTCGCTGCAAGAGCAACGGCAAGTCCCGCGGCCAGTCCGGAGTTGCGGGGTTTGGAAGCGCTCATTCTATTCTCCTGTTTCGCGACACCTTTTTCCGGCGTCATGGCGGCAATTGTATCGAGCCGCATGCGCGTAGGGTATTCACATCCACCCTAATTTGCGGAAATTAAAGGGAATTGTCTTTCAACGAACGTCAAGTCAATGGATTGTTTTTTTGCACGGCGTGCCTTTCGAGCCTGAAGGCAGCAGCAGAAGGATTTTACAGCGGAATTGCCCTCTATCGGCACAGGTCACTCCATCGCCGTCATGAACACCGGTACTTGTTGTTCAAAGAATTTTGAGAATGAGACAATCCGGGGAGGCAATGCCTGGTAGGGCGGGTAATAGAGCGTTAGCCACAAGTCCGGCGGCGACCAGTTCTGAAGCACATGGATTAACCTCCCCGTGCGCAGATGCTCGGCGACATGGAACTTCGGGAGCATCGCCACCCCCGCCCCTTCGGCAGCCATGTCCGCCAGAACTCCGCCGCTGTTGGCGCTGAAAGCCCGGCCTGCGGAGATCGTAGCGCTGCCGCCTCCATCCGATAATGACCAAGTCTCCCGCTTGCTTTCGCCACTGTAGGAAAGACAATCGTCGGGGCTCAGTTCGTTCGGATGCTGCATGTCCGCAAACCGGCTGCCCGGTGCGGCAACGAGAATACGGCGCACGACGCTGATCTTTCGCCAGATCGTAAACTTATCCGATGGTGCGGCAGAGATACGGATCGCCAGATCGTAGTCGTCGTCAATGATGTTCACCAGTCCGTCCGCGAGCGAGATTTCAAAGCTGATCTTCGGAAAGCGCTCCTTAAAGCCGGACAGGATGGGTGGCAGAACCTGCTGACCGAACCAGGTCGGTGCACTAATCCGCAGCCGGCCGTGATCCGCCTTGTGCGTATTCATCAGCTCTTTGCGCGCATTCTCCAGCACGTCCATCGCCGGCTGAACCTGTGCGGCATAGATCGCTCCATCCGTCGTCAAAGATACCTGGCGCGTCGTTCGAACGAAGAGCTGGACGCCCAGATCATCCTCAAGCGCCGCGATTGCTCGCGTGACCGCTGCGGGCGTCATGTCCAGTTCGCGAGCCACCTGGGCGAAGTTTCGCTTCTCGGCGGCCAGCAGAAAGGTTCGGAGGGCCTTGTAGTCATTCATCGTATTATTTCATCCTGCGCAACTCACTGACAATTTTTATTGCAATTCCGGCGATCGATCAACGGGCTTAAGTTCCCAATCACACCCGATGAATGACATCGGCACCGAAGGGAAAACGTCATGATCAAGGATATCAAAGGACTGCATCACATCACATCCATGGCGTCTGACGCCCGTCAGAACAACACGTTTTTCACCGAGACGCTTGGGCTACGCCGTGTGAAGAAGACCGTGAACTTCGACGATCCAAACGTCTATCACCTCTATTACGGTGATGAGGCTGGCACGCCCGGCACTGTCATGACCTACTTCCCATTCCCAGGCGTGATGCGCGGCCGCTCAGGCGTTGGCGAAGTTAGCGAGACACAGTTCGCAGTGCCGAAAGGCTCCCTCTCCTTTTGGCAGGATCGCCTGACATCAAAAGGTGCAGACAACGTTGCGGCCGATACGGTTTTCGGCGCCAATTGCGTGCGGTTCAATGGACCGGACGGTGAAGGATTTGTCCTGATCGAAGCGGTGGATGATGCACGCAAAGCGTGGACTGGAGCTGGCATCGCCGACAGCGTCGCCATCCGGGGATTTTCGGGCGCAAAGTTCCGCCTGCATGAGACCGCGGCCACCGCCGAGCTGCTCGGCTTCATGGGATACCAGCGAGCCGAGACCGAAGGCAACGTTACCCGCTTCGCCATGCCCGGCGGCAACGGCGCCGACACGATTGACCTTGAGGCTCTGCCCCAGATGCCCTATGCGAGACAGGGCGCCGGCTCGGTTCACCACATCGCCTTTGCAGTCGAAAACCGCGAAAAACAACTCGAAGTCCGCAAGGTTTTGATGGATACTGGATACCAGGTTACGCCGGTCATCGACCGTGACTACTTCTGGGCGATCTATTTCCGCACCCCCGGCGGCGTGCTGTTCGAGATCGCCACCAACGAGCCGGGTTTCGACCGCGACGAAGACACCGCACACCTCGGCGAGGTTCTGAAGCTTCCGGCTCGGTACGAACCTTACCGTGATCAGATCGAAGCTGGGCTGACGCCCCTGGCAGCCTAAAATTCCATTCACATCGCTTTCCGACAATTCAGCGTCCGAACCTTCAAGACGAAACCTCGCCCCTGCCCCATGCCTTGTTCAATCCAGTGAAAGGGAAACACCAGATGTCCAACAAACTCCAGGTCCTCACGCCGCAAAACAGTCAGATCATCTTCATCGACCAGCAGCCGCAGATGGCGTTTGGTGTCCAGTCGATCGACCGCCAGGTCTTGAAGAACAATGTTGTCGGTCTCGCCAAGGCGGCCAAGATCTTCAACATCCCGACAACGATCACCACCGTCGAGACGGACTCTTTCTCCGGCAACACTTTCCCGGAACTGCTTGCCGTCGTTCCCGGCAATGATATCCTGGAGCGTACCTCTATGAACTCTTGGGATGACCAGAACGTTCGCGACGCGCTTGCTAAGCATGCCTTAGACGGTCGCAAGAAGGTCGTGGTCGCCGGACTTTGGACCGAGGTTTGCAACACAACCTTCGCACTCTCGTGCATGAACGACACCGACTACGAAATCTACATGGTTGCTGATGCTTCCGGTGGCACGTCCGTTGATGCGCACAAGTATGCAATGGACCGCATGGTTCAGGCGGGTGTCGTTCCGGTGACCTGGCAGCAGGTTCTGCTCGAATGGCAGCGTGACTGGGCACGCAAGGAGACCTATGAAGCGGTCACCTCCCTGGTAAAAGAGCATTCCGGTGCCTACGGCATGGGCATCGACTATGCCGTCACCCACGTCCATGGCGGCGCCGAGCGAGTAAGCCATGGCAAGCGGATCGGCCCGAACCCCGCGAAGTAGAGCCGGCATCACTTCGGCAGAACACCACCTGCCGGAGTGAATTGCTTCCTCCAAGCAAAGGTCTCAGCCATGAAAATCTATCTCTTGTCACTTGGTGCCGGCTTGCTGGTGGGCGTGGTCTACAGCCTGCTTAATGTCCGCTCGCCTGCCCCGCCTGTCGTCGCCCTTATCGGTTTACTTGGTATCCTTGTCGGCGAGCAGCTTGTGCCTTTGGCAAAAAGCATTTGGGCTCGCGAGCCTGCTGCCGTTTCCTGGCTTCATCAGGTCAAGCCGCATATGTTCGGTCACCTCCCGAAGGGCGGGTCGAATGTGGTTGAGGCGACCTCCCCCGGCGAAGATCAGACCTCGGGGAAAAGCTGATGACGACGCGCCGCACCTTCCTGGGGGCCGCTTCCAGCCTCGCCTTTTCTAACCTGTTTTCAACGGCCAATGCCGCCGATCCTTTTCCGACCGGAGCCGCCTCCATGCACGCAGACATCGTTCTTCACAACGGATTGATCACGACGCTGGATCGCGGAAATCCGAACGCCACCGCGGTCGCGGTCAAAGACGGTCTGTTCCTGGATGTGGGTACCGACAGCGAGGTCATGGCGCTTGCCGGGCCGGGCACGAAAATCGTTGACCTCAAAGGCAAGCGGGTGCTGCCGGGCTTGATCGACAACCACACCCACGTCGTGCGCGGTGGTCTCAATTTCAACATGGAACTCCGCTGGGACGGTGTGCGCTCGCTCGCCGATGCGATGGACATGCTGAAGCGACAGGTCGCAATTACACCCGCCCCACAATGGGTGCGTGTGGTCGGTGGATTCACCGAGCATCAGTTTGCCGAAAAACGGCTTCCGACGATCAATGAAATCAATGCCATCGCGCCCGATACGCCTGTCTTTCTGTTGCACCTGTATGATCGCGCATTGCTCAACGGCGCTGCCCTTCGCGCTGTCGGCTACACAAAGGACACACCGAACCCGCCAGGCGGCGAGATCACCCGCGACGCCAACGGCAACCCAACCGGGCTGCTGCTCGCCAAGCCGAACGCCGGTATTCTTTATTCGACGCTCTCCAAGGGCCCGAAGCTTCCGTTCGAATATCAGGTCAATTCCACCCGCCATTTCATGCGGGAACTGAACCGGCTAGGCATCACCGGCGTGATCGATGCCGGCGGCGGCTTCCAGAACTACCCGGACGACTACGCGGTCATTCAAAAACTGTCGGACGAAGCGCAGCTCACGGTGCGTCTCGCCTACAATCTCTTCACGCAGAAGCCGAAGGAAGAAAAGCAGGACTTTCTCAACTGGACGCAGTCGGTCAAATACAAGCAGGGCAACGATTACTTCCGTCACAACGGCGCTGGCGAAATGCTTGTCTTTTCCGCCGCCGACTTCGAAGACTTCCGTCAACCGCGGCCCGAGATGGCCCCGGAGATGGAAGGCGAGCTTGAAGATGTGGTTCGTGTGCTTGCCGAAAACCGCTGGCCCTGGCGCATGCATGCCACCTACGATGAAACCATCAGCCGATCCCTCGATGTCTTTGAGAAGGTCAACAAGGACATCCCGCTCGAAGGGTTGAATTGGTTCTTCGACCATGCCGAGACAATTTCGGATCGTTCGATTGACCGGATTGCGGCGCTTGGCGGCGGGATCGCCACACAGCACCGCATGGCCTATCAGGGCGAATATTTTGTCGAGCGTTACGGTCATGGCGTGGCCGAGGCCACGCCGCCGATCAAGCGCATGCTTGAAAAGGGTATCAACGTTTCTGCGGGAACGGATGCTACCCGTGTTGCATCGTATAATCCGTGGGTCTCGTTGTCTTGGATGGTCACGGGCAAGACGGTTGGCGGCATGCAGCTCTATCCCCGCGCCAACTGCCTCGACCGCGAGACGGCGCTGCGCATGTGGACGGAGAAGGTCACCTGGTTTTCCAATGAGGAAGGCAAGAAAGGCCGGATCGAAAAGGGCCAGTTTGCCGATCTTGTTGTTCCAGACAGGGATTTCTTCAAGTGCGCCGAGGATGAGATTTCGTTCTTGACGTCGCACCTCACCATGGTCGGCGGCAAGATCGTCTATGGTGCGGGCGACTTCAAGGCGCTCGACGAAAATGACGTGCCTCCCGCCATGCCCGACTGGTCGCCCGTTCGTGCATTCGGTGGTTACGCTGCCTGGGGCGAGCCGCAGCGCGCTGGCGTGAACTCATTGCGCAAAACGGCAATCTCGAGCTGCGCCTGCGCCAATTCCTGCACCGTCCATGGCCACGACCATGCCGGAGCCTGGACATCGAAGCTGCCGATTGCGGATCTGAAGGGTTTCTTTGGGGCGCTCGGTTGTGCCTGCTGGGCTGTTTGAGGAGAAGATGATGATATCGAACACCCGTAGCCGGAGTGGCCTGGCCTTGCTTCTCACATCGCCTGTGGTCCGCTTCGTGGCACTCCTCGCTCTCTGTACGGCCTATATCCAGGGGCCGCTCACCAAGCTGTTCGACTTCCAGGGAGCGCTTGCCGAGATGGGGCATTTCGGCCTCCATCCAGCAGCCTTTTTCGCCGTCGTCGTCATTGTATTCGAACTGACGGCCTCGGCAATGGTCCTGTCCGGCGTCCTGCGTTGGCTTGGCGCCCTCGCCCTCGCCGTATTCACGCTTCTTGCGACCTTCGTCGCGCTGCGGTTCTGGGAGATGCCCTCCGGCATGGAGCGCATGATGGCGACCAACGCCTTCTTTGAGCATCTTGGTCTTGTCGGCGCGTTCATCATTGTCGCTATTGTCGACGTCACCAGGGAAGCGGGCAAATGAGCGCCGCAAAATCTCCCGGCGGCAGTTTCGCGCCGCTGCGCCAGCCTGTCTTTGCCGTCCTTTGGGCAGCAACCGTCCTGGGCAACACCGGCAGCTTCATGCGCGACGTGGCCAGTTCGTGGTTGATGACCGATCTTTCGGCAGCCCCCGCAGCCGTCGCGATGGTTCAGGCAGCCGGCACGCTGCCAATTTTCCTGCTGGCTATCCCGGCGGGCGTGCTTTCGGACATCCTCGACCGACGGAAGTTCCTGATCGCCATACAGCTCCTGCTCGCCAGTGTCAGCATATCGCTGATGACACTTTCCTACATGGGTATGCTGTCGGTCAGCGCACTGATCGGGCTGACGTTTCTAGGCGGCATAGGAGCTGCCTTGATGGGGCCGACTTGGCAGGCGATCGTGCCGGAATTGGTGCCGCGCGAGGATGTGAAGGGTGCGGTCGCGCTCAACTCGCTCGGCATCAATATCGCACGCTCCATTGGTCCAGCCGTAGGCGGTTTGCTCCTGGCTGGTTTCGGAGCCGCCGTCACCTACGGCGCCGATGTGGCGAGCTACATCGTTGTCATTGCTGCCCTGGTCTGGTGGCCGCGCGCCAAGAATGCCGATGACGCATTGTCCGAGAATTTCTTCGGCGCATTTCGTGCTGGACTGCGCTACACCCGTGCCAGCAGGCCATTGCACGTCGTACTTCTGCGGGCGGCGATCTTCTTTGCTTTTGCCAGTGCCGTCTGGGCGCTTCTCCCCTTGGTCGCCCGTCAGCTTCTAGGCGGAGATGCAGGCTTCTACGGACTTCTGCTCGGTGCCGTTGGCGCAGGCGCTATCGGTGGGGCACTGGTCATGCCGCGTTTGCGCCAGCGCTTCAATTCCGACGGTCTGCTTCTGGGGTCAGCTGTCGTAACGGCTTTGGTCATGGCGGCACTTTCACTCGCGCCGCCGCAATGGCTGGCAGTCGTCGTACTTCTTTTCCTGGGTGCGGCATGGATTACCGCCCTGACCACCCTTAACGGTGCTGCACAGGCCGTCCTGCCGAACTGGGTACGCGGTCGTGGCCTCGCCGTCTATCTCACCGTGTTCAACGGCGCGATGACCGCCGGAAGCCTTGGATGGGGTGCTGTCGGGGAAGCGGTCGGCGTCCCCGGCACACTTGTGATCGGAGCCGCCGGACTGCTCGTCGCCGGCTTCATTATGCACCGGATCAAGCTTCCGTCCGGCGAGGCCGACCTTATATCCTCCAACCATTGGCCCGAGCCTCTCGTTGCCGAGCCGGTCGCAAACGACCGCGGTCCCGTGCTCATCCTGATCGACTACCATGTCGAAAAGTCTAACCGCACCAAGTTCCTGCATGCGCTCAACGACATGTCCTCGGAACGCCGGCGGGACGGAGCCTATGGCTGGGGTGTGACAGAAGACTCCGCCGATCCGGAAAAGATCACCGAATGGTTCATGGTCGAATCCTGGGCGGAGCATTTGCGACAGCATAAGCGCGTGTCGAAGGCGGATGCCGATGTACAGAGCAAGGTTCTGGCTTTTCACAGCGGCCCTGAAAAACCAGTTGTTCGGCATCTGCTGTCGATCAACAAGCCTGGAAGAACGACGTGAAACGCCAAGGCATCGCAAAATTCAACATTGCGATTTTTGCAACTAAATAGACAATTTTATTGCAATTGTTGTGAGTGCCCGATGGGTTCATTGTGCGGGCATAGACACTAAGACGAGCATCCAACCTGGCAGGAGCCGCCATGACTGAAAGTCTTTTTCCGCTCACCCGTCGTGAAGCACTTCGTGCCGGCGCTGTCCTTGCCGCCGGCATTACGCTGCCGATCCGGTCCACCTTCGCTGCAACCGCCACACAGGCACAAACAGGAGACAACACCATGGGCTTTGTTACGACCACAGACGGCACGGAGATCTTTTATAAGGACTGGGGTCCGAAGGATGCGCAGCCGATCGTTTTTCATCACGGCTGGCCGCTCTCGTCTGACGACTGGGATGCGCAGATGCTGTTTTTTCTGGCAAAGGGATATCGCGTTGTCGCCCATGACCGCCGCGGTCACGGCCGCTCTGCTCAGGTTTCCGGCGGTCACGACATGGACCACTACGCCGCCGACGCTTTTGCGGTCGTTCAAGCACTGGACCTGAAGAACGCCGTGCATATCGGGCACTCAACGGGTGGCGGTGAAGTTGCCCGCTACGTTGCCAAGCATGGGGAACCCGCCGGCCGTGTCGCCAAGGCTGTTCTCGTTTCTGCAGTGCCGCCTTTGATGCTGAAGACCGCTGCCAATCCTGAAGGTTTGCCAGTGGAAGTCTTCGACGGCTTCCGGTCCGCACTGGCCGCCAACCGGGCGCAGTTCTTCCGCGACGTGCCCGCTGGACCGTTCTACGGCTTCAACCGCGCAGGTGCCGTCGTGCACGAAGGCATCATTCAGAATTGGTGGCGCCAGGGCATGATGGGTGCTGCAAACGCACACTATGACGGCATCAAGGCCTTTTCGGAAACGGACCAGACCGAGGACCTCAAAGCGATCACCGTGCCGACACTGGTTCTGCATGGTGAAGACGATCAGATCGTGCCGATCGCAGACGCTGCGCACAAGTCCATCAAGCTGTTGAAGAACGGCACGATAAAAACCTATCCCGGCTTTTCGCATGGCATGCTGACCGTCAATGCCGATGTGCTGAACGCCGATCTCCTCGCTTTTATCAAGGCGTGAAGTCACAATCGAAATGACGCCGATAGCAATTTGCCGTCGGCGTCAATTCGATCTACCGCAACGGCAGCACCGTTTCGGGAGACATGTCTGATCCCTGGTACTAGTGCCGGTTGCGCGTGCGCCACTCATGCGGGGTAATACCTGCCACATGTTCGAAGACTTCGACAAAGGCATCCTCATCAGGAAAACCGCATATTTCGGCCACTTTTTTGATGGTTTCACCGGTCTTGCTCAGAAAGGACATGGCCATGCTCACCCGGCATGCCGAAATCCATTCGAGCACCGTCTGTCCGGTGGCCGCCAAGAAGCCCGAATACAGGTCATCCGCCGTAAGCCCACTCGCATCGGCAATCTGATTGATCGTTATCGGCCTGGAAAGGTTAGCAGTGATGTACGCCTTGACCCGTTTTTCCTGGATGGAGGTAAGCCGGCCGGAAGCCGCAAGGCTTTGGGCTGGCGACCGGCCATAACGATGCGCAAGATGCGCGTTGAATGCAAGCCCGACATGCGGAAGCAGCATGTCCCTCACCTCGTCCGGCATGTCGAACATTGGCATGAGAGCAGCCCCTATGTTGCGGATGATCTGGTCGTCAATTCCCCGGCAGATTTCAAGATTATCGATCCGCGGCTCGCCCGCGTCCTCGGCAAGCTCGGAGAGATGCGCACTTGGGATATGAAAGGCGAGCGCTTCGAAACGTCCCCGAACTGAAATTGCCGAACCGTCTTTCAAATTGATCAGGCAGATCGAGCCTTTGGGATACCGTTTCAAAGGCGCTGGCGGCCGGTCCGGCCAGATGTCGCAATGGTCGACATCAATGAGATAAAGCATCACCAGAAACGCATCATCAGGGGGAAGCAAGACCGGATTGTCGCCGTCCTTGTACGAGTGATCAAGATAAACGACAGAGAGTTGCGCCTCGCGAAGCGGCCTGATCACAAGTGTTCTTGCTGTTTGGATGCCGAAACCTGCTGCAATTCTGTCGCTGGCCGTCAATGCTTCACTCACATTTGTCTCGATCATCTGAACTGCGAATCCAAGTCTGCAGCTCAGACGTCCGCCATTCGAACGTATCTATCCTTCATTCCAACGTCTATCTTGTAGAAAAGCATCCTTGGAGTGAAAATGTGATTTGTTGATAGGAACCACGAACAACCGCTAGGACGACGCGGGGACTCTGATTCCTATTCCAGCTTTTGAGCGAGAGAGGTAGTACGCCTTGGCCCAAGTCCCCGACCGTATGAGCGGATCTCCTGCCGGAAAAGTGACCGATGGGTTCGGTTGCTCTTTGGCACAATTGTCGGTCAATCAATCTTTGATCACCTCCGATATCGCTATTTTTCACAAGACAACGAACGGTACCCGGCTCGACCAGGTGAAGACGCCGGCAAGCGATCGAGGCTTTGTCCTCGGGGTCTCGGCGGTTGCGGGCCATACGCGCCGCGTCTTCCACCAGCATCATGTAACGACCCACGATTTCGCTGAGAACGCTATCTATATCCGCGATCTCGCTGAAAACTACAAAGCAGATCTGAACACGCCTTTTGATTTCCTCCTGTTCGAGATTTCGCAGCCATCGCTTGTCAAGTTTGCCGATGAAGCCGAACTGACCGGGGTGACTTCGCTTTCGGCGGAAACCGCGTCGAAGGATATCGTGCTCGCGAATCTTGCACGTGCGCTGATGCCGGCACTTGAAAGACCAGAGGAGGCAAGCGCGCTGTTCGTCGAACAGATGACGACGGCGATCGGGACCTATCTGGTTCAGCGCTATGGTGGGCAGGGAAAATCAGCCCCTTTGCGGATCAGAACCCTTTCGCGTTCGCACGAAGACCTGGCAAAGAGCATGCTTCTCGACAATCTGGAGGGCGACATCTCGATCGCGCAAGTTGCGCAGGCCTGCAACCTGTCGCGTGGCTATTTCATCCGGGCCTTTCGCGAAACGACCGGGATGACGCCGTATCAGTGGCTTCTCAGCGAACGGATAAACCGGGCCCGTGGGCTGCTGCGCACGTCCAACGCACCGCTCGCCGACATTGCCATCGCTTGCGGTTTTGCGGATCAGAGCCACTTTACCCGGGTGTTCTCAACTGTCGTTGGCACGACACCGGGACACTGGCGGCGGAATTCTTGATCGATAGGTCGTATGCGGCGTGGCGTCGCGCCGTCGATGCGAGGTCGCTATGGAAACCTCCAGATGCATTCGGCATTTCCCTACATGCCTTTCGGCGAGAACGCCGCCATCACACCCGCATAGGTCTTGGAAAATGGTGTGGCGTAGGAGCCGCGCTTGCTGGTGGTCAGGCGCTGGGCAACCAGCGCCTCCGCCTGCTTGACGGCTGCCGAAACACCATCAACGACGGGCACCCCGAATTCCTGTTGCAGCGCATGGGCGAGATCGGCCATGCCGGCGCAGCCGAGAATGATCGCCTCGGCACCGTCCTCTGCAAGCGCGCGTTCTATTTGCCGCCGCAACTTGCCGAGTGCCCCGGAGACAGGATCTTCCAGTTCGAGAACCGGAATATCGGCCGCCCTCACCCGCGCCCGCGCGCCAAAGCCGTAGCGGTACACGAGGTTTTCCAGCAGGACACGCGACCGCTCCAGTGTCGTCACGACGGTGAAACGATGCGCCAGGAATCCCGCCGTCACCAGCGCTGATTCGCACAGGCCCAGCACCGGAAATCCGATAAGTGACCGGGCAGCATCCAGACCCGTATCGTCGAAGCATGCTATGACGGCCGCATCGATCCCCTCCGCTACAGCGATCTCCGAGAGCAAGCCCGGCAGCGCCAACGCGCCGTCATAGTGACCTTCGATTGATGCCGGGCCCATTCTTGCGGTCGCTGTGATGATTTCGGTGCCACGGCCTGCGACGGCGCGGGCCGCTTCTGCCGCCTTGTCCGTCATCGATTGGGTAGTGTTGGGATTGACGAGAAGGATGCGCATGCGGGATCAGACCACCTTCGCCTGCCGGCGGCGCAGAACCAGAATGATCGCGAGCGCCAAAAGGATGATGGAGAAGGAGAACAGCGTGGTGACGGTGCCGAGTGCATAGAGCACCGGCGTCGTGACATTAGTCGTCATACCGTAGATTTCCAGCGGCAGCGTGTTGTAGGTGCCTGACGTCATCAGCGTACGGGCGAACTCGTCGTACGAGAGCGTAAAGCCGAACAGTCCGACACCGATCAGGCTGGGCGCAATCATCGGCAGGACAACATGGGCGAAGGTCTGCCAGGAGTTGGCGCCGAGGTCGCGGGCCGCCTCCTCATAGGCCGGTGAAAACCGGTTGAAGACGGCAAACATGATCAGCACGCCGAATGGCAGCGTCCAGGTGAGATGCGCACCGAAGGCGGAGGAATACCAGGCCGGTTTCAGGCCGAACTGCTGGAAGACGACGCCAATGCCGAGCGAGATAATGATCGACGGTACGACAAGGCTGGCAACCGTCAGATAGAACAGCGCCGTCGATCCCCGGAACTTTCGACGGAAGGCCAGACCGGCGAGCAACGACACCACGACGTTGACGATCATCACCATCAGCCCGAGCGTGAAGGATCGCTTGAACGACGCCCCGAAATCGCCGACGGCCTGCTGTTCGAACAGGTTGAAGAACCAATGCACCGAAACGCCATTGAGCGGAAATGTCAGCCCTCCATCCGGACCTTGGAAGGAGAGGATGAATACGGCCGATAGCGGTCCGTAGAGGTACAGCACGAAGAGCGTGAAGAAGGCGGCGAGCACGTAGAATTCGAGGGTGCGTTTCTCGTGGCTCATCTCAAAGCTCCTTGCGGATATCGACGACGCGCAGGATGGCTGAGACCATCGACAGCACCACGATCAGGAGCACGACCGCATTGGCGGCAGCGGCCGGATATTGCAGGAGCGACATTTGGTTCTTCATCATCAGCGCGACCGAGGCGCTCTGGCCGCCGGACATGACTTGCACCGTCGAAAAATCCGCCATGACCAGCGTCACCACGAAGATGGTACCGATGGCGATGCCGGGTTTAGCAAGCGGAATGATGACATTCCAGAGGATCTGCCAGCCATTGGCGCCAGCATCGCGGGCCGCTTCGATCAGCGAGCGGTCGATGCGCATCAAGGTGTTGAATATCGGCGTCACCATGAACAGCGTGTTCAAATGCACCATGGCCAGTACCACGGCAAAATCGGAGTATAGCAGCCACTCGATCGGGCTGGGGATGATGCCCATCTCGATCAGGGTGGTATTGACCAGGCCGTTGCGGCCGAGCACCGGAATCCAGGAGATCATGCGGATGATGTTCGATGTCAGGAACGGCACGGTGCACACGAGGAACAGCACCATCTGCATGGTCGTCGTGCGGATGTGGAAGGCGAGGAAATAGGCGACCCAGAATCCGATCAGCAGCGTCAGCCCCCAGACCATCACCGTGTATTTGAGCGTGTTGAGATAGGTCTTCCACGTCACCCACGAACCCAGTGTGTCGGTATAATTCATGGTCAGGAAATCGGGATAGAGCCCGGCAAAGTCGTAGTCCCAGAAACTGACGACAGCGATCATCAGGATCGGCAGCAGAAAGAAGAAGCCGAGGATCAACGTCAGCGGCCCCGCCTGGAGGTAGGAGGCGAGCGTGGCTGCGGTCCTGCCGATGCGCGCAATCAGCCCCGGCATGCCGGCCGCTTCGATCTGCGTGTGGTCTTCCGTGATGATTGCTGTCACGTGTTGGGTCTCCGGGTTGTCTCCTTTACCTCCCCCCTTGAGGGGAGGTCTCAGCGAAGCTGCGGGCGGGGGGATCCAAGGAGCGTCGTAAAGTCGCCCCAATGCCGCCCCTCCCCCTCGAGCGGAGGGTTGAGATCATCAAGCAGCGATGAACTCGTTCCAGCGCCGCACCATGTAGCGGTCCTCGTCCATCACCGAGTTCCAGCAGGCGACCTTGCCCATGCGCTCCTCGAACGAGCCGCCATCACGCACGGCACCGGCCTTCTCCATGACCTTGCCTTCCGGAGACATGATGTCGCCCGTCGCAGCCTTACCTTCGATCCAGTAGCCCCATTCGTCTGCCGACATGAATTCCTTGGCGGTGCCCATGGCAGCAGAATAGTAACCCTGGCGGTTGAGGTAACCGCCGACCCAGCCGGACGTGTACCAATTGATATACTCATAAGCCGCGTCGAGCTGGGCACCTTCCAGATGCGAGGCAAGGCCAAGGCCGCCACCCCATGAGCGATAGCCTTCCTTGAGCGGCTGGTATTTGCAGGCGATGCCCTTCGAGCGGACGGCGGCAACGGCCGGCGACCACATAGACTGGATGACCACCTCGCCAGAAGCCATCAGGTTGACGCTCTCGTCGAACGACTTCCAGAAGGCGCGAAACTGGCCATCCTGCTTGGCCTTGATCAGGAATTCGATTGTCGCGTCGATCTCTTCCTTGGTCATATTGCCCTTGTCGGCATATTTGATATTGCCGAGTGCTTCCATGATCATCGCGGCATCCATGATGCCGATCGACGGGATGTTGAGGATCGAGGTCTTGCCCTTGAAGGCCGGATCCATGATATCGGCCCAGGAGGTGATGTCACGGCCGACGAGGTCGGGCCGGATGCCGAGCGTGTCGGCGTTGTAGATGGTCGGAACCATGGTGAAAAACTGGGTCTCGCCGTTGGCAAACGTCTTGTCGCCGGGTGCTTCGACGTAGCCGACCGTGTGCGGCGCGGTGCCCTGTGCAATAACGCTGTCGGGCTTCAGCTTGCCGGTTTTGAACAGCGGCACGATCTTGTCGTAAAATTTCAGCCTCTTGATATCCATCGGCTGGATGACGCCGGCCGGGAAGACCTTCTTGAGGATCCAGTATTCGATGTCGGCGATATCATAGCTATCCGGTTGGGTGACGGCGCGCTGGGCGGCAGCGTCGCTGTCCGTCGCCGTCATCTCAAGCGTGATGCCGAGATCGGCTTTGCATTTCTCGGCGATGGCATTGATGTTCGACACGCCGGTGCCGAACTGGCGCAATGTGATGGGGTTCTGCGCCCAGATGGTCGGGAAGCCGGTGATCAGGCCGGAACCGACGATCGCGCCGGTTGCGGCAGCCCCGGTCTTTAGCAGGCCGCGCCTTGAGATGCCCTTGGGAGTCTTGGTATCTGTGGTCATGTCAGTTCCCTCTTTTTTGATGGTGAATGTGGCTAAGCGGCAAGGCGTCCGAGCAGGACGGCGTCCTCGAGGCCCCAGCTGAGCGGCACCGCATCGCCGACCGCTACCGGTTTCTCGAAGAAGTCGGCATCGGTGGTGATAACAGTGAAATCGTCGCTGCCGGCACCGATGACAGTGATTTTCACCGAGGCGCCGCGGTATTCGACGTTGGAGACGACGCCGTTGAAGCCGAGTGTTGTCTCCGACGGTGTGGCCAGCCGGACGCGATCGGTGCGCACGCCGATATCGATCGGTGCGCCCGGCTCATGGGCTGGACCGGCAACGGTGAATGTCTGGCCCTCGGCGACTTCCAGCGTCACCTTGCCCTTGCCACTGTCGATGACACGGCCGGTCAGAACATTGTGGTCGCCCATGAACCGGGCAACGAAGGCGGTGGCCGGGCGTTCGAACACTTCGCGCGGATGCGCCGCCTGTTCAATGCGGCCGTCATTCATGATGACGATCATATCGGCCAGCGCCATTGCCTCTTCCTGGCTATGGGTCACGTGCACGAAGGTTATGCCGAGGCTTTTCTGCAGCTTCTTCAGTTCGGCCCGCATGCGGATCTTCAGAAACGGGTCGAGCGCCGACAGCGGCTCGTCGAGGAGCAGCGCTTCCGGATCGGTAATCAGTGCGCGGGCCAGCGCCACGCGCTGCTGCTGGCCGCCGGAAAGGTGCGCCGGGCGCCGGTTGGCATAGGCTTCCATCTGCATCAACTTCAGCATGTCGAGCGCCTTGGCGCGGCGTTCTTCCCTGTCGATACCCTTCATCTTGAGGCTGAAGGCGACATTGTCGATGAGATCGAGATGAGGGAAGAGCGCATAGGACTGGAACATCATCGCCGTGCCCCGCTTGGCTGGCGGGAAATCGGTGACAACAACATTCCCCAGCCGGATATCGCCCGACGAAATGCTCTCGTGACCGGCAATCATCCTGAGCGTCGAGGTCTTGCCGCAGCCGGACGGACCAAGAAAGCAGCAATAGCTGCCGGATGGTATCTTCAGGCTGATGGAATGGACGGCAGTTGTGCTGCCATAGACCTTGGAAACGGATACGATATCAATTTCAGCCGCTTTGGACATTATGTCTCCCCTGTGACGGGAAGAGCAATGCATCAAGCGTGCCAGACTCCTCAGCCGGAAACAAGCATCTGAAAAATCTATGCAATTGCCGCCATCCCAATATTGCTGAAACTTTGAACAATATAAAGATTGCTTAAAGTATAGGCGCTCGTCTGCAATGCACCCATTCGATCGTATACAATTTGAACAACTCGGTGCCGACAGATTGCGGTTAACTTCCCTCACAAACAAAGATAGAATAGACGCCAGGAACCCGGAACGACTTGATGAAAACCGCAGCAGCGCCCGCCGAAGATCAGATTGACGTCAGTACGCAATCTATACGCGATGCCATTCGCGATGCGATCGTCGATCGTAGGCTTGCGCCCGGCACCAAGCTTTCCGAAGCCGATGTCGGCGCTCTGTTCAACGTTAGCCGCACACTGGTCCGCGGTGCTCTTCAGGCCCTCTCTTATGAAGGCCTCGTCAATGTCGAGAAGAATCGCGGCGCATTCGTCGCCTATCCCTCGCCCGAAGAAGCGCGTCAGATCTTCGCTACCCGCCGGATGATAGAGCCGGGCATTTTGCGCGAAGCCGCAAAACATATGGGGCTTTCGCACTTCCAGTATCTTCGGCAATTGCTGATGGAAGAAGGCCGCCTGATGAACGAGCGCGGGCAGATGGCGCGGCGCGCCGAAATTAAGGCGTCAGGCGATTTCCACCTGGCGCTTGCCTCGATGACCGGTAATGCCGTCCTGCAGCGCTTCATGGATGAGCTCGTCGCCCGCTCGTCACTGGTCATCGCGCTCTACGGCCAATCGGCCGTTTCAAGCTGCGGCCACCAGGAACATCAGGATATTGTCACTTCCATCGAACGCGGAGATCTCGACCGCGCCTGCCAACAGATGGCCCATCATATTGATCATATCGAAGCCGACCTCGACATGCGCGAGAACAAGGGCAGCGATCTGCGGGAAGCGTTCCGAAGATAGAACAAGCTCGCGCATAGCCCAGACTTAAGGTGTTGGGCATTAGGATCAGCTACGGTATTTAGCGACATAAGACGCCGCCCAAACCGATGACACTTAAGGCCACCGCTCGAAACGGCGGCGCAATGAGGCGCATTGTGAGCGCGACGAAATCCGCATGCGCCCTATGACTGTTGCGGCCATCAGACGTGCTGGATGCGCTCGATCACCGATTGGCGCAGATGCGAGAGCCGGGCAAGTTCGCGCAGCTTGACACTCCGTTCTCGCGCCATCTCATTGACCATCACGCAGCAGTAAGCGCTGAGGTCCGGCATCTCGCGATCCTTGAGCGTATTGCGGCGCAGCTCACCGGAAATGGTTGATCGACGCCACCTTCGCATGCCTGCTCGGCTGCACGAACAACTTTCGGTATCAAATCTAATGCACTTCGCGGCTCACAGCCTGCTCGCTCACCGAGACCCGGAACTCCCCCACAGCCATTGGGCCATATCACACAGACGCGAGCGCACGACGCCATTGCGATGGGGTGTCGCTTGATCCTAGGCAGAACGCTGGAGATCATTCAAACGTGACGGCGGACCAGGAGCCTTGCCATCGATCAGACCTTGGGGACCATGTGCATTGAAGCGCATGACCCAATCCCGCACGATTTGAAGAGTAAGGCTTGGCAGCGTGAGCGAGGTATGCCCTGCAGCGGGCCGTGGGCACCCGGGTCCCAATGCGTCTTCCAATAGCCGGTCATAAGATACGCTCACCGGTTTTATCATCGAATACAAGAACATTGCCCGGATCGATAGCAATCCTGATCTGGACAGCGGGCAGGAGCGGCGGGTCGTCGCCCAGAACCATGGTGATATCAGTCGTTGCGAGCCGGAGCGTGACTTCCTGTGTGTCGCCTGTTGGTTCGACCAGCGCGACCTCGGCGGCAAAACCTTCGTCACTGAGGCGGATGTGCTGCGGGCGGATGCCGTAGACAACACTACGCCCCTGAGCCGGATGGATGCCGGGCGGCAGCGGCAGCGCGGTGCCATCGACAAGCCGCAGCATTGCGCCGTCAACTTCGCCTTTCAAAAGGTTGATTTCCGGCGATCCGATGAACCCGGCAACGAAGAGGTTGCGCGGATTTCTGTAGAGTTCCAGCGGCGGCCCCATCTGCTCGATCTTGCCGCCGTTCAGCACTACGATCGTGTCGGCCATGGTCATGGCTTCGGTCTGGTCATGGGTGACGTAGATCGTCGTCTTGCCAAGGCGCTGGTGCAGTTTCTTGATTTCGCCGCGCATCTTCACGCGCAGTTTGGCATCGAGATTGGAGAGCGGCTCGTCGAACAGGAAGGCACGCGGATCGCGGACAATGGCACGCCCCATGGCAACGCGCTGGCGCTGTCCACCGGACAGCTCGCGCGGCAGTCGGTCGAGAAGGTGCTCAAGGCCGAGGATTTCGGCAGCGTCGTTGACGCGCCGGCTGATCTCCCCCTTGGAGACACCGGCGAGTTTGAGCGCGAAACTCATATTGTCGGCGACCTTCATATGCGGATAAAGCGCATAGCTCTGGAACACCATTGCAAGGTCGCGTTCCTTTGCCGGCATGTCGTTGACGATCTTGCCGCCGATGGTGATCTCGCCGGCGCTGATATCCTCCAGCCCGGCAATCATCCGCAACAGCGTGGACTTGCCGCAGCCCGACGGGCCGACCAAAACCACGAACTCGCCACTGCTCATGTCCAGCGAGATATCGTTGAGCACAGACAGGCTGCCATAGTTCTTCGCGACGTTTCTGAGTTCGATCTCAGACATGCATGTTCCTCCCAATTGATCCGCCAAGGCTGCCGTGCCCGCCCCCCTTCTTTGTGTCGAGAGGGGCGGGCCCGGCTCACTCAGGCGGCTTCGACGATCTCGACCGTGCCCACACTCATGCGCCCCAGCGCACCGAGACGAAGGCCAGCCATGCCATAGATATATTGATCGTCTTTTGCCTCGATCAGCGTCTTGCCATCGACTGCGAACGACAATGCATCGTCTTGCACCGAAAACGCGAACGCGTAATTGCGGCCGAATTCATGCTTGAACGGCGCCCGAGCCAGAACTGTGGTGCCGAAATCCTCTTTCAGGATCACCACGTCATCGCCATCGAACCCGGCGGCATAGAATTGACTGGTCCCCTGAACGCGTGCCGTGACCAGGTGTGATGTCCCTGCCAGTGGCTGGATGTCAGCCAGAACGGTCACGGCGCGGGCATAATAGTGCCCCGTCCAGATATCGGCATCGCTGGCGGTATGGGCGTGGATGCGGCCATTCTGCAGGGTCCAGTGGCCGCGGTTCCAGGTAAAGCGCGAGATCGCCCCCCATTCCTGCACTTCGGCTTTCGGATCGATGACGGTGTGGCCTGCACCCTCGACCTTGAAGTCGGCAAGGAACAGGCGGCCGAGGAATTTCAACCGGCCAAAGTATTCGACCTGGATGCCGATTTCATCGATGGCTTCCAGACCTTCCGGGACGGTGAACGTATAGTCCTGCCAGCGCTGATGATCGGGTACGTGCCAACCGCCGATTTCCTCGATCGTTCCGGACATGGCGCGGCGAACGTAAGGGACGACGCGCAGATTGCCGTCGCCGTTCCACGGATCGAGCAACAGCTTGAACGAGACCTTCTGTCCCGCATCGACCAGCGGCGTGAACATCGGGCGATAACGCTCGTCGTCAAAATCCTCGCGGCGATAGAATGGTTTCCAGAAGATGCGGCCACCATGCCCGCGCTCCAGCCGGTCGAGCTGGATTTCCAGCGAGCCGCGTGAGCCATCGACATGTCTTTCGGTCGATGCCTTGACGCTGATCTGGTTGAAGCCCGCAGTCCGGAAGGCGTGGGTGGAGCCGGGCAGATCGAAGTCGAAGCGGACGCCACGGCGGGTGAAGTCTTTGAGCCAGAGAACCGGAACCTCGTCGCCGCGAAGCTGGAGCGCCAACACCGTCAGTTCGCGCGCAAAGGACGGAATATCGACGATGTTGATCGAGCCGACGACGCCGGATGCGATGACGAAATCGTTGATCGGTGTCCTGTAGCGATCCCAACCCGGCTGCACACCCTGGAACGTTCCGACGATGGCGCCGGCATTGCCAGCATTGCAGTCGGTATCCCAGCCCGCCATCGTGGCGATCTCGGCGGTACGCGGCAGATCGCCTTCGCCGTAAAGGATCGCCATCACCGTAATACCCGCATTCGGGATGATGTGGCAGACGCCGGGATAACGGTCATAACCCCATTCGGCCGTCAGCATCTCGCGGCAGGCGCGCCAGTTGCCGGGATTGGCATTGTGGAAATCGATGACCGCCTGAGCGACACGGGCATAGGTGGATTTTTGCGATATCGTCGACATGGCAGTGGCGACGATATCGGCAATCGACGTTGCTTCAAACGCCGCAGCAATCGCAGCAGCGCAGAAGCGAGAGCCATTCAAACCCTCGCCATCATGGGCGACGCTTGCGGCACGAGCGGAGGCGTCAGCTGCCTTCTGCGGCTCGCCGGGATGCACCCAGCCCCAGCTGTCGATGAAGATCTGTCCGCCGATCTGCTCGGCGACGGATGCGCCGTTCTGGGAGATGGAGCCGGACTGCGGCGCTGGGATTCCGGCACGCAGGTTGCGATAAGCCGTGTGTTCGGTGGAAACGCCGAAGCCGCCCCACCAGTACATGCCATGTTCCTCCGCCGCATAGTTCACCCAGGTCCGGCCGACATCGGCGGCGCTGGCCTTCAGGCCGTAGTCGCGTAGTGCGCGAATGAAATAGACTGGGCCATTGGTATCGTCATCGGCAGCAAAATTCTTGAAGTCGCGCAGATACTGGGTAACTTCGCCATAGGTCTTCTGGATGCGTTCATAGCTCCAGATCGTCGGTTCGACCGGCGCGCCGAGACGAACGCCAATCGCCTTGCCGATAAATCCGGCATAGATCTTCTCGTAAATCATCTCTTTGGTCAGCTTGGACATCATGCGTCTTTCTTTGCAGTTCTAATTCAGGAGAGCAGCGCGGCTTGTGGCGCGGCTGTCAGTGGCAGCCTGGTCGGCTGCGAGTATGGCTTTGACAGTTTCGGTAAACGCATCGGCCGAGGCGATGAGGTCGAGCCGGTTTGCCGCGTCGAGCAGTTGGCAATCGGCCTTGCCGATAACCTCTTCGCCATGCATGGCGCCGAGGATGGCGCCGGCCATGACGCCGATCGAGTCGGTATCGCGGCCGGAATTGATCCCATCTTCAATCGAGCGGCGGAAATCACCGGAATTGACGAGGCAGAAGCCCAGAGCTAGGGGCAGTTCCTCGATCGAACCCAGGCGGTTCGGCTGATAGGCGCCCGTCAACCGGCCGGCCTTGGCGGGCGTGTGGTTGACGTCGTCGCCCATTGGGGAGTAAGGCGCGATGATCCTGTGGAACTCGGCGACAACGCTTGGATAGTCCGCCCCCCCTGCCTTCAGCTGGCGGGCACTCTGCGCGATATCGGCGATGGCGTTGCGGGTGCCATCCTTTGCCAGCGCCAGCACGGTTTCGACCACGGCATCGATCGTCGTGCCGGGAACGAAGGCTGCGGCGACTGCAGCAGCAAACACACCGGCCGCCTCGAGGCCGTAGCTTTCCTGGTGCCCGGAGGCAAAGGCGATTGCCTCGTCATAGGCTGCCTTCGGATCGCAGGCATTAACGACCCCGATCGGCGCCACATACATGGCGGCGCCGCAATTGACCATGTTACCGATGCCGCCCTGGCGGGGGTCGCAGGATGTCAGCTGGTGACGTTGGAAAATCCACTTTTCCGGGTAAAACAGCCGCTCAATCAGCATCGCTTCACGCTGCAATTCTGGCACGTAGCGCGGAATCCAGGCGATCTGGCGCACCATGCCATCGGCCATGTCCCAGGCGTCCAGATGCCTGCCGACGTCGGCATAGACATCCATCAGGCACAGCGTCATCAGCGTATCGTCGGTGACGATGCCGTTGCCGCGCACCCTGCCGTTGCGCGCCGTGTCGCCGAGCGACATCTTGTGCCACTCCGTGTCGAGCGAGGAAACCCGCCCATACCGCGCCACGATATCGGCTACCGGCAGTTTTTCGACGGGAGCCCCCATGGCGTCGCCTAACGCGACGCCATGGATGAGCGCGCGGACTCTCCCCTTGAGAGAGAGCCCGGAAGCACTATTTTTTTGCATCGAGAACAGTCCTTGCATAGTCGTTGAGACGTGTGCCTCCGGCGGCTTCCCATTCGGCAACATATTGATCCCACTGATCCAGTGTCGCCGCGCCGGAGATGAACTTGAAGACCCAAGAGCGATAGACGTTTTCCGTGGCATCGAGATCGGCGGCATAATCGGCCGGCCAGACGAATGTGTTGTCCGGCTTGAAATCCTTCTGGATGGTCGCCAGCGACTGCTGCGCGGCCTCTGATTGCCAGACCACAGGTGGCGTCCAGTTTGCAGCCACCATGAAGCGCGCATACCAGGTGGCGATTTTGTCGGTCACCTTGTAGGTGTCGCCCTCCTTGGTAAATTCCTGGCCTTCAAAGCCCAGGCGGTCGAACATCTGACCCTGCGGGCTTGCCATGAAGTCCAAGAGCTTCATCACTTCGGCCTTGTGCTCAGAGGTTGTCGAGATGGCAAAGCCGCGCGATTCCTTCGAGACGTCGACAGCAGACAGACCCTGACCGCCCGGTCCCTTCGGCGGTGCCAGCAAAACGAGTTCAGTACCCGGATGGACCTGCCGCATCTTGCCGCCGTAGATGTCGATGACTTCACCCGAGGAGCCGAAGATCACGCCGGCCTTGCCGGTGTAGAACTTGTCTTCCTTCACATCAAACTTGGTGGTGATGTATTCCGGATCGTAGAGCCCCTGCGCGCGCAGCGAGGCGTAGAACGCGATCTTGTCCTTCTCCTGGCTGGTAATCCGCGCGCTGACCCATTCGCCGGCCGGGTTCTTCATCCACGTGCCGGTGATCCCGAACGCCTGATTGAAGATCGAATCCAGTTCGTTGGTGTTGTCGGCCGTGGTCACGCCATAGGTGTCGGCGACGCCATTGCCATCGAGATCATCATCCTTGATCGCCTTGAACAGGGTCACATAGTCTTCGACAGTTTCAGGCGCCTTCAGGCCGGTCTTTTCCAGCCAATCCTTGCGGATCACAGGCTGCGGGCCGCGAACCGGATAAACATAGAGAAGATAGGGATAGTTCTTCAGACGCTCGACATTGTGCGGCCAGAGCGCATCCTTGAGATAAGTCGTGTCTGCAATCATCGGTCCGAGATCTTCAAGCACCCCCTGCTCGACCATCTTGGCATCGCCACCCTGGAAATAGATTAGGTCCGGGATATCGCCCGACAGTAGCATGACCGAAAGCTTGTCGGCATAGCCAGACGAGGGCAGGTCCACGAGCTCAATATCCAGATCGGTGCCCTGTGCCTTCAGCGCTTCCTCAATGCGCTGAAGATGTTTGACATCGTCCGGGTTGGTCGGACCGAAATCTTTGGATACGATCCGGAACTTGATCGGGTCGGCCATGGCAGGCACGGTGATGCCAAGGCACAGCGCCAGGGCGGTCGAGGTCGTCAGGACCAGTTTTCTGAGCATTTCGTTTCCTCCGTTAGATTTGCTTTTTTTGGTAGTTGCCTTGTCACGATCAACCTTTGAGCGCGCCGCTCATCGTGCCCTTCGTGAAGAATTTCAGGATCAGCGGGTAGATCGCGAGGATCGGTGCGATGGTCAGAAGGATCATGCCGGCCTTGAGCGCCCGCAGGTTGAGCTGGCCCGCACCGGTATTGTTGTTGGCGCTGTCTGCCCCGACGATCGCGATCTTGTCGCCATCAATGACGAACTGCCGCAGCACCACCTGCAACGGCCATTTCCCTTGGTCGTTGAGATAGATCATCGCCCGGAAGAACTCGTTCCAGTGAAAGACCAGATAGAACAGTGAGATCGTTGCCAATGCCGGCTTGGCGAGCGGCAGCACCAGATGCCAGAAGACCTGAAAGGGATTGGCGCCGTCGAGTTCGGCCGCTTCCAGAAGCTCCTTCGGGATTTCTTCGAAGAACCGGATGAGGATAATCAGGTACCAGGCATTGACCGCCTTGAAGAGGATCACCGACCAGTAGCTGTCGAGCAGGCCAAGCCGCTTGTTGACGAAATAGTCTGGGATGATGCCAGGTTCGAAGACGATGGTGACCAGCACGAGGATGAATAGTGCCTTGCGGCCCGGCAGGTTCGGCCGTGAAAGCCCCCAGGCCATCAGTGCCGTGCCGACAACGCCGATCAGGGTACTGACGCCGGTGATGAAGATGGAGTTGATGATGCCGCGCTGCACATTGGGATGCTGAAGCAGGACGCTCCAAACCTCGAACGACAAACCATCCGGCAGGATGGCCAGTCCGCTCATGCCCGGCACCTTGCCCGGCGCCGACAGCGACACCGCCAGAAGATTCACGATCGGCTGAACGGTTACAACGACGAGCAACAGCAGCGTTGAAACGATGATCGCGTATTCGATGCGTTCTATCGGGGTCTTTCGCGACAGGGCCATTACCAGACTCCCTTTCCGGTCAGGCGTTTGGAGATGAAATGCGCGACGACGATCATCATCGTGCCGAGCACGGCCTTGAACAGGCCGGCGGCGGTCGCCAGCGAATATTCGCCGGTCTGCAGGCCAATTCGGTAGACATAGGTATCAACGATATCGATCTTGCTGCGGACCACGTCGTTGGACAGGTTGATCACCTGATTGAGGTCAGCATTGAGGAACATTCCGGCGTTGAGGATGAACAGGGTCGCAATCGTTGGAATGATGCCCGGCAATGTGACGTGCCAGATCTTCTGCCAGCGGTTGGCGCCATCAACCTCGGCTGCGTCATAGAGCTGCTGGTCGATCGCAATGATGGCGGCCAGATACAACAGGCTGTCCCAGCCGGCCGAGCGCCAGATTTCGGTGAACACCAGCACCCAGCGGATGGCACCGGTATCAGTCATGAACGACCTCGGCGCGATGCCCGCCATGCCAAGCAGATTGTTGACCGCGCCATCCGCTGGCGACAGAGCGGCAATGAAGACGCCGGCGATGACCACCCAGGACAGGAAATGCGGCAGGTAGATCGCCGACTGGATGAACTTGCGCAGTGAGCCGCCGCGCACCTCGTTCAAGAGCAGCGCCACCACGATGGGCACCGGCAGGAAGAATACCATCTTCATTGTCGAGATGATCAGCGTGTTGGCCAGCACCTGCCAGAAGACAGAAGACGAAAACAGCACCTGGAAATGCTTCAGTCCAACCCAGACATTCGGCGGCACGATACGAACCTGCTCGAAGGCGATGCGGGTTTCCCAGATCGGCAGATAATGGAACACCAGAAAGAACAGAATACCCGGTGCCATCATGACGTAATACGGCCACCAGCGGCGCCAGCCATCAGCGAATGCAGACACCCGCCCCGCCTTTCGGCGGGTTGCATTTATGGGAACGTTCCCAACGTTCGACGAAGTCAAAACGTGTTGGCGATCAGTCATGAATTACCCCCTCCCGGCCGCGGCTGCGCGCCTGGGCTGGCTTAACGACAGGTCGGCCAGCGAGCCACGCTCAACCAGCCGGCAAGGCATGAACACCCGGCCATGTTCGGGACGGCCGGCGATTTCATCAAAAAGACAATCAACCGCGCGCATACCGATCTCGCGGCCCGGCTTGGCGACGGTGGTCAATCCTGGCCATGAAAACGCGCCAGCCGGAACACCGTCGAACCCGAGGATCGAGACATCCTCTGGGCAGCTCAGCCCTGCCTCGCGCACGGCGACCATCGCTCCGAGCGCCATCATGTCGTTGGCAGCGAAGACGGCGAGATGCCCGGCACGGCCCCGCGCCAAGAGCCGCTTCATCGCGGCATGCCCGCCTTCGACAGTATACTCTCCGTCTTCCATTGGCAGGGCTGCGGGGTCGATGTCCCGCTCGACGCAATGCTCATGGAAGGTCCGCAGGAAACGCGCCCGCGCAATACGAGACTTGGGTCCGAGGATGAGTGCCGGAGCATGGTGCCCCTTGGATACAAGGTGATCCATGCCAATCCGCACCGCTTGGGCGATATCGGAGCCGACGCTGGAGGTTGCCGGGAAGCGCTCGGCGCTTGAGCCGATCAGGACGAAAGGCAGTCCGAACCGGTCGAGATCGTCAAAATTATCGGCGACCGGATTGATGATCGCACCATCGACGCGCGCCTGCCGCAGAGCGCGCAGATGGCTGGCCTCGCGGCCGTGATCCCAATCAGATGAAAAGACCAGGAGCGACATGCCATTTTCGGCGGCGCGATCCTGCGCACCACGGGCTACCTCTGCCCAGAAAGGATTGGTGATGTCGGGAATGACGAGACCCAGCAGCCCGGTCCGCCCGGACCGCATGCCCACCGCAAGATCGTTGCGCTCGTAGCCCACGGCCCTTGCCGCATCCAGCACGCGCTCGCGCGCCTCGTCCGTCACATTGGAGGCACCCGACAATGCGCGGCCGGCCGTGCTCTTCGACACGCCCGCCTTTTGCGCAACATCAATAATGGTCGGCCGTCGCCTCTCCATCGAAACACGCCCTCCTCAGCATGATTTCGTGGGAACGTTACCACGCCGTCCCGCACACGATCAAGGGGCAAATTTGAGAAATGCCCGCCTGGGCTTTCTCGCGTTGATCACGGAAGCGTCCAGCGTGGTTGAGGTGCGGTGTTTCAGTGAGGTCGAACAATGCCATGCTCGTCTCCCGCGCTGGTAGACCTGCACCAGTCCTGGGAAGATTTCATGGCTTGGCATAACTGCTCCTAATTCCCCTTCTTTTGATGTAGGGACAGGGAATCAACGACATCAAGCACCAGCCAAATCTGGGGCTGGTTGTTCTAACGTTGTGCTAAGGTCCCGAAAAACGAATGACCTCCCGAGGGAGGCCATAACTATTTGATACCTGTAGGTTATTGATTGGTGCGGCTCGCGTCACCGAGACTTGCGATTCAAGCAAGTGTAACGGGCTTCCATGTTCGCGTTGTGCCACAAATTGCTTTCTGTCATCACGCCTCCAAAATGTGGAACGGATTGACTTGCTACGGCGAAGGATTAAACTTTTAGAGATAGCGAACACTATGCGCACGGGAGTTATGGCGGATGGTGCAAGTGGCTAGGCATCCTGTAGGAGGATGAGGTTTGCCATGGATTATCGTGATATTCTGCTGATTAGCGCATCGATCATCGCTCTTTCTTCTTTTAATGCCCGGGCTGAGGAGGGTGACCCCACGGCGGGCGCCACCGTTTTCAAGAAATGCGCGACCTGTCATATCGTTGATACCGACAAGAACAAGGTCGGTCCGTCGCTGAACGGACTATTCAGTAGAAAGGCCGGAACGCATCCGGATTTCGCCTATTCGGTGGGGATGAAAGCTGCCGGAAACAGTGGTCTCGTCTGGGACGAGACCACGTTGCGGGACTATCTGCACAATCCGAAAGTAAAGGTTAAGGGCACGAAGATGGCGTTCGTCGGCCTTAAGGACGATCAGGATATAACCAATCTCATCGCCTATCTGAAGCAATATTCCAAGTGACAGGTTGCGTGACGGCCGGACACCCCTCCGTAAGCTGCTTTAATTGCTCTATTTTCGCCTATGAGGCACCAAGAAAATTTTTGTAGATGTGGTTTCATAATTACGGTCGGGTCGGCTCAGGAGGGTCGAAAATGGCTGTCGTGCTGATCCTCGCCTTGTTGGTGGTGGGCTCCGTGTTGTTCCACATGATGAGCCCGTGGTGGTGGACACCGATCGCGTCCAACTGGACCTATATTGACAGCACACTCATCATCACCTTTTGGATCACCGGCGTCGTCTTTGTCGGGGTTGTCTCCTTCGTAGCCTATTGTGTCTGGCGCTTCCGGCACAGGCCGGGCAACCGGGCGGCCTACGAGCCGGAAAACCGAAGGCTGGAATTGCTGCTGGCATCGGGAACAGCCATCGGTGTCGCCGCAATGCTGGTGCCGGGACTTTTCGTCTGGAACCAGTTCATTACCGTGCCCAACGATGCCGCACCGGTCGAGGTTGTCAGCCAGCAGTGGTTATGGAGCTTCCGCCTGCCGGGTGCAGACGGAAAGCTCGGCCGTTCAAAGACGCGTGACATCACCCCGGAAAATCCGCTGGGCGTGAACAAGAACGATACGACCGGTCTTGACGACGTCATCATCGAGGGTGGGGAGTTACATCTGCCGGTCGGCAAGCCGGTCCACATTCTGTTGCGCTCCATCGATGTCCTGCACGATTTCTATGTACCGGAATTCCGCGCCAAGATGGACATGATTCCCGGCATGATAACCTATTTCTGGTTCACGCCGACGCGGACGGGCACCTTCGATATTCTCTGCGCCGAACTCTGCGGTGTCGGCCATCCACAAATGCGCGGAACCGTCGTGGTCGAGGAAGCGGCGGACTATCAGGCATGGCTGGAGCAGCAACAGACGTTTACCCAGCTTCTGGCATCGGGAGTGCCGCAGCCAGCAAACTGAACACGGCAAGAAGGTATCGGAGCGAAAGGAAGCAAAGATCATGGTCGAGATTCCAGCCGGCAGCGCACACGCCGTCCCGGCCGCCGAGGTCGAAGACATGGAGCTTTACCATCCGAAAAGCTGGTGGACGAAATATGTCTTCAGCCAGGATGCCAAGATCATCGCCGTGCAATATTCAGTCACGGCCCTCTCGATCGGTCTTGTAGCGCTCGTGCTTTCCTGGTTGATGCGTCTGCAGCTTGCCTTCCCCGGCTATTTCGCCTTCATTGACGCCGATCACTACTATCAGTTCATCACCATGCACGGCATGATCATGGTGGTCTATCTGCTGACCGCGCTGTTTCTCGGTGGTTTCGGCAACTACCTCATCCCGCTGATGGTCGGCGCGCGCGATATGGTGTTCCCCTATGCGAACATGCTGAGCTACTGGATATATCTGCTCGCAGTGCTGATCCTGGTGGCAGGGTTTTTCGCCCCCGGCGGCCCGACAGGGGCTGGCTGGACGCTCTATCCGCCGCAGTCCGTTCTGTCTGGCACTCCCGGCGGCCAGAACTGGGGCATCCTCTTGATGCTCTCCTCACTGATCGTCTTCATCATCGGCTTTACCATGGGCGGGCTGAACTATGTCGTCACGGTTCTGCAAGGCCGTGCGCGCGGCATGACGCTGATGCGCATGCCCTTGACCGTCTGGGGCATCTTTACCGCAACGGTGATGGCGCTTTTGGCCTTCCCCGCCCTCTTCGTCGCCTGTGTGATGATGCTGTTCGACCGCCTGCTCGGCACCAGCTTCTTCTTGCCGGCCATCGTCGAAATGGGGACACAATTGCAGCATGGCGGCGGCAGCCCGATCCTGTTCCAGCACCTGTTCTGGTTCTTCGGGCATCCGGAGGTCTATATCGTTGCACTGCCTGCCTTCGGGATCGTCTCGGACCTCATCAGTACACACGCGCGCAAGAACATCTTCGGTTACCGGATGATGGTTTGGGCGATCGTAATCATCGCAGCCTTGAGTTTCGTCGTCTGGGCGCATCACATGTATGTCAGCGGCATGAACCCCGCCTTCGGTTTCTTCTTTGCCACCACGACGCTGATCATCGCCGTACCGACGGCGATCAAGGTTTACAACTGGGTGCTGACATTGTGGCGCGGCGACATTCACCTAACGCTGCCCATGCTCTTTGCACTGGCCTTCATCGTCACCTTCGTCAATGGCGGGCTAACCGGCTTGTTTCTCGGCAATGTCGTCGTCGATGTTCCACTGTCCGATACGATGTTCGTCGTCGCCCATTTCCACATGGTCATGGGTGTGGCACCGATCCTCGTCGTCTTCGGGGCGATCTATCACTGGTACCCGAAGGTAACCGGGCGCCTGCTGAACGACGTGCTCGGTCATATCCACTACTGGGTCACCTTTCTCGGCGCCTATGCGATCTTCTTTCCGATGCATTATCTCGGCCTGCTCGGCGTGCCGCGCCGCTATTACGAGATCGGTGAAACAAGTTTCGTTCCACCTTCGGCCCACACGCTCAACATCTTCATCACCGTCATGGCGCTTGTCGTCGGGGCCGCGCAGATGGTCTTCCTGTTGAATCTGATCTGGAGCCTTTTCCGGGGCCGAGAGGCCGGCGGTAATCCGTGGCGCGCCACTACGCTTGAATGGCAGACGCCGCAGACGCCGCCCGCCCATGGCAACTGGGGGAAGGAACTGCCGGTCGTCTACCGCTGGGCCTATGACTACAGTGTGCCGGGAGCGCCCGAGGATTTCATTCCGCAGACGCAACCTGCAACCGACGGCGTAACGCGGGAGATCATGGCATGAACGTCACGCTGCTTTTCCTTGCCGTCATTGGCGCCATCATCGCCTGGTGGTTGGCAGGGCAACGGTTGACCTCGAAGCCGTGGCTTGAAGCGAGCCCGGTGAAAACGGCAACCGGGCTGGAAGAACCGCCCGCTCCGGCGATAAAAATTGGCCTCTATGTTTTCCTCGGCGTTGTCGGCGCCCTCTTCAGCCTTTTCATCAGCGCCTACTTTATGCGCATGGCTTCTTCGGACTGGTGGGGGATGCCGGTGCCCGGGCTGCTATGGGTGAACACCGCCCTGCTCGCCGCCAGCAGCGCCGCGCTGCAATGGGCAAAGAACGAGGCGCACCATGGCAGTATGGAGAACCTGCGCCCAGCCCTTGCCGCTGGTCTGCTTCTTGCCGCCCTCTTTCTCGCAGGGCAGATTGAGGCCTGGCGGGAACTGAATGCAGCCGGATATGTGCTTGCCGACAATCCCGCCAACAGTTTCTTCTACATGCTGACCGGCCTGCACGGCCTGCACATTCTCGGCGGGCTTGCCGTGACCGGCCGCACCACCGTCAGGGCATTCGCAGCCGATCTCCCGCCGGCGCAACTAAGCCTCAGTATCGATCTTTGCACCCTCTATTCACATTTCATGCTCGCCGTCTTTCTCATCCTCTTTGCGCTCTTTGCCGGCTGGGCGAACGATTTCGTCGATCTCTGCCGCCAACTGCTCAGCTAGGAGATTTCCAAATGACACCGACTGTCCAGACACACAGCGATCCCGACCTCCGGTCGGCTGGCCTACGGGGCGTTGCTGCCGATTTCGGTTCGGATCAGCGCGCCTTCAAAACGGCCTCTTGGGGCAAGGCAATGATGTGGATCTTTCTCCTCAGCGACACCTTTGTCTTTGGGTGCTTTCTACTGGCTTACATGACCGCCCGCATGTCGACGCCTGTCGCATGGCCCAATCCGAGCGAGGTCTTCGCGCTCCATGTCGGCGGCCAGGACGTCCCGTTGATCCTGATCGCAATCATGACCTTCGTGCTGATCTCAAGCAGCGGCACCATGGCGATGGCGGTCAATTTCGGCTATCGCCGCGAACGCAGCAAGACGGCAGCGCTGATGCTTGCAACGGCCCTTCTCGGCGCGACCTTCGTCGGCATGCAGGCTTTCGAATGGACGAAGCTGATATCGGAAGGCGTGCGTCCTTGGCAAAACCCGTTTGGTGCTGCGCAATTCGGCTCGGCTTTCTTCATGATTACCGGCTTTCACGGCACCCACGTCACGATCGGCGTCATCTTCCTCCTCATCGTCGCCCGCAAGGTCCGGCGAGGCGATTTCGACGAAGAACGGCGCGGCTTTTTCACCAGCCGGAAGGGCCGCTACGAGGCCGTCGAGATCATGGGCCTCTACTGGCACTTCGTCGACCTGGTCTGGGTCTTCATCTTTGCATTCTTCTATCTGTGGTGAGGAATATGATCATGAGCGAAACCACTGTGCATGCACAGCAAAGCGGACAGCATCATCCGATCCGGCTCTATCTTGCCGTCTGGGGGCTTCTCTTCGCGCTCAGCGCCTTTTCCTACATGGTCGATTATCTCGGCATCCAGGGCTATCTGCGATGGTCGCTGATCCTTCTGTTCATGATGTTGAAGGCGGGGCTGATCGTTGCCGTCTTCATGCACATGGCCTGGGAACGGCTGGCGCTCGTCTACGCCATCCTGCTGCCACCGCTGCTCGTGCTAGTCTTCGTCGCGCTGATGGTATCGGAATCGAACTATACGATCTTCACGCGTCTAGCCTTTTTTGGCGCAGCATCGTAGCCCCATCGTCTGCTGTCGGGCGCTAGTGCTTTGCTCTACGATCTTGTGGCACAAGCCAGCGTCGCCACCCGTGTCCATTGCCTCTCCCCGCGAACGCCGAAAGGGCCCCGCGTTTACCCGGACCCCATTTGATATTGTATTATGTCGGTTGCGGGGGCCTGAACGCACGGAGACTTGCAAATTCTCAACTGCAGCCGGCCCAGAGTTAACAAATGACGCTTACACTAGAAGCGGCCGATATGCACGGTAATCTCGCCATCCGAAATGGGGCCGTGTATGGGCTTTCCGCTGCTAGGGAAGCCAACTCGAAAAGCAGACATCCGAAGCGTCGCCGCAGAAATGCCACCCAACCGACTGGAAATTCGCGAAGCCGCCTTGCGTCAGTAGGAGCCGGAGATCAGGCAGACACGACGACGGATCGGTTGCAACTCGCCTCGGCGCTCGTCTCGGAGCAAGAGCCTTTCTGACAAGTAGCGATGCGCCCGGCCGACGGCAGGTTTGGGCGGAGCGATACTCGCGTCCTGTTCGGCTTCGACAACAATCCAACCCTTGTAACCGCCTTTGCGGACAAAGTGGAACACAGGAGCGAAATTTACGTTACCGTCACCCGCCACGGTAAACATGCCGGCCCGGACGCCATCGTTAAAGCTCATGTCGCTATCCCTAACCCTCGCCAGGGACCTCAGCTCTCACGTCCTTGAGATGAATGTGAGTAATTCGATTGGCGAAACGCTCGATGAGACGGACGAAATCGAACCCCGCGGCGCGAGCGTGACCCGTGTCCAACAACAGTCCCACCTCCGGGCCGGCGGCGTCGAAGATGGCGCTGATTTCGTCGAAGGTTTCCGCCACCATCATCATGTGATGATGGTAGACGAGCGTCAGCCCATAGGAGTCTTTGAGTCTTCTCGAAAAGACGGTAAGTTTGGCGGCGTAAGGAACGATCTCCGTCGGTGCCAAAGTCAAGCGTTTCGACATGGGCGCAGCGGCGACAGCCGTCACTTCGACCGGCTTGGCGCCTGGGTTTAGCCAAAGAAGCGTGTCGAAATCGTGGATCAGTGTCTCGTAGAAGATCGTCCACTGCGGAATTTTGCCGGGTCAGCACCAAACGGACCGGGGTCGCGGGTCAGGGACCGGATCATCTGAGGGGTGCCGATCTTTCCGTCATCGATCGCTACGCGTCCCTCGGCGAAGGCCTGGTCCCAGCGGCGGTTGAAACCGACCTGCAGCGGCACCTTGCCCGCCCTGGCAGCGGCAATCGCGCGATCGGCATCCTCCAGCGCCATCGCGGCCGAAGTGCACCTTTCTCCGCGCAGCGCGGAGATAGCCGCGCGGCTCGCCGCTGATTTCAAATCGGTGCGCGTGGCTAAGGACAATCAGGCCGTCGTCGATCTTAGCGACACGGTCTTTCTCGCCATCCGGCCGCAGATCGCCAAGGAGGTCATCGAGGCGCTTTCGTTCCGGCAGGGCCAATCGGTCATCAGCGTCGTGGCGGCAACGGAGCGGCAGAACCTGCTCGACTGGATCGGCGCCGACGTGCATCTGGTGCAGGCGATCCCGCTTCCGTTCGTCGAGGACCGTCTCGGCGTAACGGCCATCTATCCGCCGGACGTCGAAGCGGCGGCTTTGTTCGACGCCCTCGGTAATGCGGTCCAGTGCGAAACGAAAAGGGAATATGACCTTCTCGCGGCCGTCAGCTCACTGATGTCGACCTACTTCGGCGTCATGGAATTCGCAACCGAGTGGCTGGCGGATAAGGGCCCCGAAAGATCCATGGGGCGAGCTTATCTTGCGCCGCTTTTCCAGAGCCTCGCAGACAGAGCGCAAAAACCTGGCATCGAATCCTTCAGCTTGCTGAGCCGGGAGTTCGCCACCAAGGGTGGACTGAACGAACAGGTGCTCTCGGAATTTGAAACAAAGGGCGGAAAGGCGGCGCTGACCCAGGCTCTGGACAGCGTGCTGGCCCGTATCGAGGGTGGGAAAAGCTAGAATGAGGTGGTGGTGTAATTGCGACGTCAGCACGATCGAGTTCTGTTCGGACAACAAGAGGCCGGAGGCACCGGTTGGGAATGGGGCATTCCGGACGTGATCACTGGCCAATCAGAACGACTGCTTCTGGGAGCTTTAGTGGTTTGGACGACCGGAAGGCATAAGGATCGGGGTGCCGTCAGGCGTACGAAAGCCTCTCATGCAGGAACCCGCGGTCGGCATTCTCTGAGCTATGGGGTTTTGTGTATCGGATCTTCCGGCGGGCCGCCGATCGGAGCGGCGTTTGTTCGTCCCGGCGGGCCGACATTGGTGTTTGCAAGCGTGATCGCCGAGATTTTCTTGGTGCTTGGGAGCCGTTTGCCCGGCAGCCGTCGGCGTTCGAACTGGCGCAGGCCCTCCCGTTGGCCGGCTCTGCTTTGAGTAGGCCATATGAATGGATCTGCCATGCCGGGTCATGACGCGCTCTCCCGGTTCGTTGTCGCCGTGTTTGCGGCCCGCGTGGCTGATGCCAGCATTCGAACACCTCGATGACGATCATAGACGAAGCTGTACCGCGATTCACGCCGACCAGAAGCGAACGGAACCTTCCATTCGTTTTGGCCCAACCACCGATGACCACCTCGTGGCCGCCCGGCATTTGGATTTGGCCCAGGTTTTCGTCCGGCCAGACCGGTACG
>UBTA01000014.1 GCA_900468065.1 Hyphomicrobiales bacterium
CCCACCTCGCCGGCAACGCTTTCCGGTGTATCCATGATGGGACGGGAAGAAGTATCGCACGGGTTTTGAGGGCGGGGATTTGCGGGGATGAATTTTTTCATCCGGCAACGTCGCGCGCATCCGTTGTGCCGGGTATGCCGAGACTCTATACGTTGGTGGTCGCAGCCGTGACCCAATAATTTCCCCGTTTCCCCAACCGTCGAGTGAGTGCCCATGTCACCCCGTATCAAGATCCATCGTGACGGCCCGGAATTTTCGCGCATGGTCTGGGGCGCTTTTCGTATTGCCGACAACCGGGAAACAAGCGGGATCGCCTCGATTGCCCGCACCGTCGATACCTGCCTGGACGCGGGCATCACCACGATCGACCATGCGGATATCTATGGCGGCTACCGGGTCGAGGCGCTGTTCGGCGAGATGCTGGCCACCCGTCCTGACCTGCGCAACCGGATCGAACTGGTGACGAAATGCGGCATTGCGCTGACCGGTCCGGCGCGGCCGGAGCATCGCGTCAAGCATTATAATAGCACGGCCGCTCATATCCGCTGGTCGTTGGAAAACTCGTTGCGCAATCTGAAGACCGATCATGTCGATATGCTGCTGCTGCATCGGCCCGATCCGCTGATGGATGCAGCCGAAGTGGCCGAGGTTCTGGAGGCGCTGGTTGCGGAAGGCAAGACGCGGGCTTTGGGGGTTTCCAACTATACGCCGTCGCAATTTGCGATGTTGCAGTCGAAACTGCCTATTCCGCTGATGGTCAACCAGATCGAGCTTTCGGTGACGCATACAGCACCGCTCTATGACGGGACGCTGGACGAATGCGTCAATTACGGGATTTCACCGATGGCGTGGTCGCCGCTGGGGGGCGGCCGGCTGTTCGACAGGGAGAAAGGCAATCCGGCTCTCGTCGATCTTCTGACCAGGCTTGCAGCCCAATATGGCGTAGAGGGTGCGGGCACGGTGGCGCTTGCGTGGCTGCTGCGCCTGCCGTCGAAACCGTTGCCGATCATCGGTTCGACCGATCCGGAAAGGGTGAAGGCGCTGGCGCGGGCGGTGGAGATCGATTTCGATCTGCAGGACTGGTTTGAGGTTCTGGAAGTGGCGAGCGGGCGGCCGGTGGCGTAACGCCAGCCTTCAGAGCGTTTCCGCTTTCCGTCAAAACACGAAAACGCTCTAACTCCTTGTTTTAAAACAATTGCTAGCGCAAAATCGTTGCGCACTTTTTGCTGGAGCTGCTCAGGGCAGCAGCTTCACTAGCTGCCATTCGCCGTTTGCGTCCTTCTCGACGCGCTTGTTGCCGCGATAGCAGCGCAGCTTGCCGGCCTGCTTGTCCATGACGAGGCGGGTCGGGGTGGATTTGGACTTGCCGTTTTCGCCGATGGCGGCGGCAAGTGCTTCCTTGAATTTACCGGCCTTGTAGAGGGCGACGAGATCGTTGTCGGTCATTGTCGCGTTTCCTTTTGCGGCGGGGTTCGTCCGTGATCTGATGCGATTGAGCGCGTGGTGGTCACCCCACCCCGGCGCAAGCGCCGACCCTCCCCATCGAGGGGAGGGTAGACGGAGGTCATGCCTCTCCTTAGACCATCCGCTCAGGTAATGACAGTCGGTTCGGAGCAGCCGGTGCGGGTCTTGATGCCGGCGATCTCGTCGGCGACGGCGATCAGGTCGGCGAGCGCCTCCTGGGTTTCGGTGTCGTGCTTGGAGGCGTCGGGCTCGTAGCGTTCGATATAGACGCGCAAGGTGGCGCCCGAGGTGCCGGTGCCCGACAGGCGGAAGACGACGCGGGAGCCGCCTTCGAACAGGATGCGGATGCCCTGGTTGTTCGAGACCGACTTGTCGATCGGGTCGTTGTAGGAGAAGTCGTCGGCGGTGGCGACCTTCAGCTTGCCGAAGGTCTTGCCGGGCAGGGTGGCGAGCTGGTCGCGCAGCGCCGTCACCAGGCCGTTGGCCGCATCCGAATCGACCTCTTCATAGTCGTGGCGGGAATAGTAGTTGCGGCCATAGGTGGTCCAATGCTGGCGGGCGATATCCTGAACGCTTTCCATGCGCACGGCGAGAATGTTGAGCCAGAGCAGAACCGCCCAGAGGCCATCCTTTTCGCGCACGTGGTTGGAGCCGGTGCCGGCGCTTTCCTCGCCGCAGATGGTGACGAGGCCGGCATCCATCAGATTGCCGAAGAATTTCCAGCCGGTCGGGGTCTCGTAGATGCCGATGCCGAGCTTTTCGGCAACGCGGTCGGCGGCGGCACTGGTCGGCATCGAACGGGCGATGCCGGCCAGGCCCTTGGAATAGCCAGGCGCGAGGCTGGCATTGGCGGCGAGCATGGCAAGGCTGTCGGACGGGGTGATGAAGATGCCCTTGCCGATGATCAGGTTGCGGTCGCCGTCGCCGTCGGATGCCGCGCCAAAGTCCGGCGCGTCTTCGCTCATCATTTCCTCGTAGAGGGCGCGGGCGTGAACCAGGTTCGGGTCCGGATGGTGACCGCCGAAATCAGGCAGCGGGATGAAGTTGAGGACCGAGCCCTTGGCGGCACCCAGCCGGTTTTCGAGGATTTCCTTGGCATAGGGGCCGGTGACGGCGCTCATGGCATCGAAGAGCAGGCGGAAGCCGCCGCCGATCATGTTGCGGATGGCCGGGAAATCGAACAGCTTTTCCATCAGCTCGGCATAGTCGGCGACCGGGTCGATGACGACGACTTCCATGCCGGCGACGTCCTGGCTGCCTTCGATATCGAGATTGATGTCCGGCACCTCGGCGATCTTGTAGGTCTCGATCGTGCGGGTGCCGGCATAGATGGCGTCGGTGACCTTTTCAGGGGCCGGGCCGCCATTGCCGATATTGTACTTGATGCCGAAATCCTCGGTCGGGCCGCCGGGATTGTGGCTGGCCGAGAGCACGATGCCGCCGAAGGCCTTGTACTTGCGGATGACGTTGGAGGCGGCCGGCGTCGACAGGATGCCGCCGCGGCCGACAAGGATGCGGCCGAAACCGTTGGCAGCCGCCATCTTGATGGCGATCTGGATGGCTTCGCGGTTGTAATAGCGCCCGTCGCCGCCGATCACCAGCGTTTCGCCCTTGAACCCGTCGAGGCAGTTGAAGATCGACTGGATAAAATTCTCGGCATAGTTCTTCTGCTGGAAGACCGGCACCTTCTTGCGCAGGCCGGAGGTTCCGGGTTTCTGGTCCAAATAGGGCGTGGTCTGAACGGTTCTGATCATGGTCTTAGCCTTTCGCAAGAAGACTGGAATAGAGGTCGGCATAACGATGCGCACTCATATCCCAGGATACGTCTGATTTCATACCCTGGGCCTGGAGACGAGCCCAGACTTTCGGTTGCCGGTAGGCGGTAAACGCACGCCGCAGCGCCTGGCGCAAACTGGCAGCAGAAACGGGCGAGAATTGGAAGCCGGTCGCAACTTTTGCGGCAAGGGCTGCTTCGTTGGCATCGATGATCGTATCGGCAAGACCGCCGGTATGGGCAACGATCGGGACGCAGCCGTAGCGCAGGCCGTAAAGCTGGGTAAGGCCGCAGGGCTCAAAGCGCGAGGGGATGAGGATGGCATCGCTGCCGGCCTGCATCAGGTGCGACAACGGTTCGTTATAGCCGATCACCATGCCGACGCGGCCGGGATGGCGGGCAGCGGCTGAAATGAAGGCGCCTTCGAGCGCCGGATCACCGGAGCCGAGCACGGCAAGCTTGCCGCCATTGTCGACGATATCGTCGATCACCTCGGCGAGCACATCCATGCCCTTCTGCCAGGTGAGGCGGCTGACGACGCAGAAGATCGGGCCGGGGGCGTTGTCGAAGCCGAATTGCGCCGACAGCGCCTTGCGGTTGGCCTCGCGCTTTTTCAGCGTGCCTGGGCCGTAGGTCTCGGCGATGTTCCTGTCGGTCTGCGGATCCCAGATATCGGTGTCGATGCCGTTGACGATGCCGGAGAGGCTGGACAGGCGCGCGGTCAACAGGCCTTCAAAGCCCATGCCGAATTCGGGAGTGAGGATTTCCTGGGCATAGGACGGGCTGACGGTGGTGATGGCATCGGCCGTTTGCAGGCCGCCCTTGAGGAAGCCGACATCGCCGAAATATTCGACATAGCTCATCGAAAAGGCTTCCGGCGGTAGCGCCAGTTCGGCAAAGACATCCGGCCCGAACTGGCCCTGGAAGGCGATGTTGTGGATGGTCAGCACCACCGGCGTCGCATGCGCCGGGCCAAACCGCATGTAGACCGGCGTCAGAGCCGCCTGCCAGTCATGGACATGGACGAGGTCCGGCTTCCAGCTCGGCAGCAGGCCGCCGGCGATCTCGGCTGCGGTCAAAGACAGGGCGGCGAAACGGCGGAAATTGTCGGTGTAATCGCGGCCGGTCGTATCGACATAGGGGCCACCGTCGCGGTCGAACAGTTCCGGTGCGTCGAGGACGAGAAGATCGAGGCCGTCGTGGTCGACTGCGAGGATCGAGGCGGGGTTGCCGAACAGGTTGTCGAAGCCGCCGATCTTCTGCGGCTTCTTGATCTTTTGCATCACGACCGGATAACCGGGCATCAGCGTGCGCATGCGCACGCCGTGCGGTTTCATTGCCGCCGGCAGGGCGCCCGCCACGTCGGCGAGACCCCCTGTCTTGATCAGCGGAAAGACTTCCGACGCGACGGACAGAACTTCCATGCTCACATATCCAGCTTGTCGATCATCGCCTGGGTGATCAGGCAGATGCCGTTTTCCGAGCGGCGGAAGCGCTTGGCGTCGAATTCCGGATCCTCGCCGACGACGAGGCCTTCCGGGATGACGACGCGGCTGTCGATGACGACGTTGCTGAGTTGCGTATGCCGGCCGATCTTGACGTTCGGCAGGATGACCGCGCCATCGAGCCTGGAGAAGGAATTGACCCGGACGCCGGTAAACAGCATGGACCGGTTGAGCGATGCACCGGAAATGATGCAGTCGCCGGAGACGAGCGAGGAGGTGGCAGAGCCACGGCGGTTTTCGTCGTCATGGACGAATTTTGCCGGTGGCTTGATTTCGGCGAACGTCCAGATCGGCCAGGTGCCGTCGTAGATGTCGAGTTCCGGCGTGACGTGGGTGAGGTCGATATTGGCCTGCCAGTAGGCATCAATCGTGCCGACATCGCGCCAATAGGCTTCGCGCTCGAAATCGGAGCGGACGCAGGACTGGTTGAAGCGGTGGGCGACGGCTTTGCCGTGCTGGACGATATAGGGAATGATGTCCTTGCCGAAGTCCCGCGAGGAAGATGGATCGGCGGCGTCGCGGCGCAGCACGTCCATCAGGAACTTGGTGTGGAAGACATAGATACCCATCGAGGCCAGCGCCATCTCCGGATTGCCGGGAATGCCCGGCGGATCGGCTGGCTTTTCGACGAAAGCGATGATCTGGTCTTTTTCATCGACATGCATGACGCCGAAGCCGGTCGCCTCCATGCGCGGCACTTCCAGGCAGCCGATCGTGACATCGGCGCCAGAGTCCACATGCTGCTGCAGCATGAGCTCGTAGTCCATCTTATAAATATGGTCGCCAGCCAGGATGACCATGTATTCGACGCCGTGATCCTCGATGATGTCGATGTTCTGATAGACGGCGTCGGCGGTGCCCTCGTACCACTGCGTTTCGGAGACGCGCTGGGAGGCGGGCAGAATGTCAAAACTTTCGTTACGCTCGGGGCGGAAGAAGTTCCAGCCGTTCTGCAGGTGGCGGATCAGCGAATGCGCCTTGTACTGCGTCGCGACGCCGATGCGGCGGATACCGGAGTTCATCGCGTTCGAGAGCGCGAAGTCGATGATGCGGGCCTTGCCGCCAAAATAGACGGCCGGCTTGGCGCGACGGTCGGTCAGTTCCTTCAGGCGGCTTCCGCGGCCGCCGGCAAGGACATAGGCCATTGCGTCACGGGCGAGGGGCTGTATCCGTTTTTCCATTGATTTTCCTCCCGATAGTATGGTTCCGGAGCGGTTTGACCGCCTTTCGGAACTGCGTCCTCTCCAAATGCACTTCCCACACACGGGGCCGGCGGGTCTTGGGAGCCCGCCATTCCGTGCGCTAATCCTGCTCCAGCATCAATGTCGCTAAAGGCGGCAGGGTGATGGTGGCGGTAATGACGCCCGCACTGTTTTTCGTTGCCTGGACGGCTCCTCCGTTGCCTTTGCCGCTGCCGCCGTAAATCTCGGCATCGCTGTTGAGAATTTCCTTCCACCGCCCCTCCACCGGCAGCGGTATCGTATAGTTTTCCCGGTAGACCGGGGTGAAATTGCTAATGACGGCGATGGTCTTTTCGCCGGGCGCCTTGCGCAGCCAGGCAAAGACCGAATTCTCGCGGTCGTCGGCGATCAGCCATTCGAAGCCTTCGCCCTCGCAGTCGCGCGCATGCAGCGCCGCCTTGTTGCGATAGGTGCCGTTCAGGTCCCGCACCAGCCGGCGCATGCCTTCATGCAAGGGGTACTCGAGCAGGTTCCAGTCGAGCGAGCGATCTTCCGCCCATTCCTGCCACTGGGCGAATTCCTGGCCCATGAACAGCAGTTTCTTGCCGGGATAGCCCCACATGAACCCGTAATAGGCTCTGAGATTGGCGAATTTCTGCCAGTCGTCGCCGGCCATCTTGGCAATCAGCGAGCCCTTGCCGTGCACCACTTCGTCATGGGAAAGCGGCAGCACGAAATTTTCGCTGAAGGCGTAAAGCAGGCCGAAGGTCAGGTCGTTGTGGTGGTGCTTGCGATGGATCGGTTCGCGCTGCAGATATTGCAGCGTGTCGTGCATGAAGCCCATGTTCCACTTGAAGCCGAATCCGAGGCCACCAGCATGGACGGGCGCGGAGACTTTCGGCCATGAGGTGGATTCCTCGGCGATGGTGATGATGCCGGGATGGCTGCCATAGACTTCCGTGTTCATGGTCTGCAGGAAGCGGACCGTGTCGAGGTTCTCGTTGCCCCCATACTCGTTCGGCACCCATTCGCCATGCTTGCGCGAATAGTCGAGATAGAGCATCGAGGCGACCGCATCGACGCGCAAACCGTCCAGATGGAATTTTTCGGCCCAGTAGAGCGCGTTGTTGACGAGATAGGAGAACACCTCGGCGCGGCCGAAATTGTAGATCGCGGTGTTCCAGTCGGGATGATAGCCCTGACGCGGATCTTCATGCTCGTAAAGGGCTGTGCCGTCGAACCAGCGCAGGCCGTGGGCATCGGTGGGGAAATGCGCCGGTACCCAATCCAGAATGACGCCGAGGCCGACTTTGTGAGCGCCGTTGACGAAGCGGGCAAAACCTTCCGGCTCGCCGAAACGGGCGGTCGGCGAATAGAGGCCGGTGGTCTGGTATCCCCAGGACGGATCATAGGGATATTCGGTGATCGGCAGGAATTCGATATGGGTGAAGCCCATGTCGATGCAGTAGGGGATCAGGCGCTCGGCCATTTCATCCCAGGTCAGCATGTCGCCATTGTCGCGGCGCTGCCAGGATGCGGCATGGACCTCGTAGATCGAGATCGGCTGGCGGCGCGCATCGACGCTGGCCCAATGCGCCCGGTGCGCATCGTCCTGCCAGACCTGTTCGATCTCGCCTGTGGTCATCGACGCATTGTTCGGGCGCAGTTCCGAGCGGCGGGCGAAGGGATCGGCCTTCAGGGGTAGCAGTTCGCCGTTCTTGCCGACGATCTCGTATTTGTAGATCGCACCGGATGGGACATCGGGAATGAAGATTTCCCAGATGCCGGTGTCCTGTCGCAGCCGCATCACATGGCGTCGGCCGTCCCAATCGTTGAAATCGCCAACGACGGAGACGCGTTTTGCATTGGGCGCCCAGACGGCGAAATGAAAGCCATCGGCACCGTCATGCCTGAGCGGATGCGCGCCCATCTTGTCGAACAGCCGCAGATGCGAGCCTTCGCGGATATAGTAGTCATCCATCGGGCCGAGCACCGGGCCGAAGCTGTAAGGGTCGGTGACGGTCCACTCGCCGCCGCTGTTACGGGCGCGGTAGCGGAGCGGCTGGGCCTTCTTGACGGCAATGATGCCCTCGAAGAACCCGGCATCGTGACGCCGTGTCAGCGTGCCGATCTCCTTGCCGGCCAGTGTTTCGGCGGTCACCGTTTCGGCGCCGGGAATGAAACAGCGGGCAATGAACTCCTTGCCCGCCGGATGGACACCGAGGGCGGCGAACGGATTGCTATGAGTGCCAGCGAGGATCGCCGCAATCTCTTCCGCCGACAGACTGGCTGACGGAACGGTAGGCGTGGCGTCTTTTGGCACTGATGTCATCCGGCTCTCCAAATTTCCCCGGCATATTGCCGGATTGTGCGGTCAGAGGAAAACCAGCCCATGCGCGCCGTATTGCGGATGGTCTTGGAATACCAGCTGGCCGTGTCTGTCCAGATCGCATCCACCTCGCGCTGCGCCTTGGTGTAGGCATCGAAATCGGCCGCCACCATGAACCAGTCGTGATTGTAGATGCCGTCGATCAGGCCGGTGAAACGATTGCGATCGTCGGGCGAGAACACGCCGGAGGAAATCGCAAACAAGGCCTGCGACAGTTCGCGCGATTGCTCGATGATGGCGCGGGGGTTGTGGCCCTCAGCGCGCACCTTGGCGACTTCGTCAGCCGTCATCCCAAAAATCTTGATGTTCTCCTCACCGACCCAGTCACGCATTTCGACATTGGCGCCGTCCAGCGTTCCAATGGTCAGCGCACCATTCAACGCGAACTTCATGTTCCCGGTTCCAGAGGCTTCCATGCCGGCGGTCGATATTTGTTCGGAAAGATCGGCCGACGGCACCATGATCTCGGCAAGCGAGACGTTGTAATTGGGAATGAAGACGATCTTGAGCAGGCCGCGCACCGACGGGTCGTTGTTGATGACCTTGGCCACATCGTTGGCCAGCTTGATGATCAGCTTGGCATTGTGATAGCTCGGCGCCGCCTTGCCGGCGAACAGTTTGACCCGCGGCACCCAATCCAGTTCCGGATGCGAGCGGATCTGATCGTAGAGCGAGATCGCCTCGATGATATTGAGGAGCTGGCGCTTGTATTCGTGGATGCGCTTGATTTGGATGTCGAACATTGCCGACGGATCGAGCCGGATGCCCATGCGGCTCTGCACCAGCTGGGCAAGCTTGACCTTGTTGGCGCGTTTGATCGCAGCGAATTTTTCCTGGAAATCGGGCTTGTCGGCAAATGGATCCAGCGCCTGCAGGGCTTCCGTATTATCCATGAACTCATCGCCAATCGCATCGCGGATCAGCGTGACGAGCTCGGGATTGCACTGCATCAGCCAGCGGCGCGGCGTGATGCCGTTGGTCTTGTTGTTGATGCGTGTCGGATAGAGCCGGTGCAGATCGGCAAAGACGGTTTCCTTCATGAGCTCAGTATGTAGGGCGGAAACGCCATTGATCGAGTGGGAACCGACAAAGGCAAGGTTGCCCATGCGCACGCGGCGGTCGCCGCTCTCGTCGATCAGCGAGATATTGCGGACCTCCTGATCGGTATGGGTCTTCTGTTTGCGGGCCTCGAGCAGGATCTTGGCGTTGATCGCATAGACGATCTGCATGTGGCGCGGCAAAAGCCGCTCGAACAGCGGCACCGGCCAGGTTTCCAACGCTTCCGGCAGCAGCGTGTGGTTGGTGTAGGAGAAGGTGTGGCGGGCGATATCCCAGGCTGTCTCGAAATCCATGCCGTGAACGTCGGTCAAAAGACGGACGAGTTCGGCAACCGACACGGCAGGATGGGTATCGTTGAGCTGGATCGCTACCTTGTCCGGCAAGGAGGTGAAATCCGGATATTGCTGCAGGTGGCGGCGCAGGATGTCCTGCAGCGAGGCGGATGAGAAGAAGAATTCCTGGCGCAGGCGCAGTTCCTGGCCGGCCGGCGTCGCGTCGGCGGGATAGAGCACGCGGGCAAGGCTTTCGGCCTTGTTGCTTTCGCGCAGCGCGCCGATGTGATCGCCGGCGTTGAAGGCGTCGAGCAGGATCGGGTCGATCGGATGGGCGGTCCACAGGCGCAGCGTGTTGACGCGCTTGGCGCGCCAGCCGACCACCGGCGTGTCGCAGGCCGTGGCGATGACGCGCTCGGCCGGCTTCCAGACGTAGCGGGTGACTTCCTCATCGACATTGACGGTTTCGACCGAGCCGCCGAAGCCGATTTCGTAGGAGCTTTCGCGGCGCTCGAATTCCCAGGGGTTACCATGGGCAAGCCAGGTTTCCGGCAGTTCGACCTGCCAGCCGTCAGCCATCTGCTGGCGGAACAGGCCGTGGACATAACGGATACCGTAGCCATAGGCCGGGATATCGACGGTCGCCATGCTCTCCATGAAACAGGCAGCCAGACGGCCAAGACCACCATTGCCGAGCGCTGCATCCGGCTCAAGCGCGGCGATAACGTCGATATCGACCCCGAAAGAGGCCAGCGCCTCGCGCAGCTCGTCCATCAGGCCGATATTGGTGACGGCATCGCGCATCAGGCGGCCGATCAGGAACTCCAGTGACATGTAATAGACGCGCTTGGCATCGGTGGCGTAGGTCTTGCGCGTCGATTCCATCCAGTTGTCGGTGATGCGGTCGCGCACCACCAGGATGGCGGCGGTCAGCCAGTCATGCGGCTTGGCGACCTTCGGGTCCTTGCCGATACGATAGGTGAGGCGCTCGATGATTTCCTGGGCAAGGACTTCGGAGCTCGAAGCGCGGGGTGCGGCGCTGGGAATTTTCTCGTTGGACAAACGATCGATCATGGAAAAGGCTTACCTCTGCGTGCGGTTTGGGAGACCGGAGGCGAACACCAACGGGGCATATGAGCGATTTATGCACCGATACGAAGCGCTTGCAATAGCGTTTTCAATAAGATGAAAATTGTAGAAGACCGTACGTTCGAAACGGCTTGCGATTTCCCGGATAACACGGAAAAGCCCACTCCGGTGTCCCGGAACGGGCTTGTGATTTCGGTGATAAAAGCGGTTTACTGCGTCAGGCGAACAGTCATCGCCGAGGCTTTTTCGCCGATATATTTGAATGCGGCGTTCAGTTGCTCCGCATCCTCAGCCTTGAAATAGTGACTTGTCGTGGTCGCGCACTTGCCGAGCAGTTTCTGGCCTCGCGCAGGCGCCATGAATGCGACCGTATAGACCTGGATGTTTTTTGCCCTTGCCTTGTCGCACCATTTTTCCGTCTCAGTGTCTGCGGAGGTGTAGTTGTTGTCACCGTCGGTCATGAAGATGATGTATTTTGTCGGAACCTGTTTGTTCTTGGCCAAGTGTTCGGCTTCTTCGACCATCTTGCCATTTTTCTCCAGGACGAGCTTCTCGTAAGCGGTCTCAAAGGCATCTCCGGAGTCCGTGCCGCCAGTTGCCGTCAGCGCCTTGACATAATTGTCCACGGTGCCGCTTCCCCAGGTCAGATCGGTCTGTTTCTGCATCGATGCATTGTAGGAAACCGCACCGGTTCTGACGAGAACTTTGTCCGGATCGGCTGCCTTGAAGTACCCGGTCAGACTCTTCGTTGCGTCCTTCAACGCATCGATTTTCGTGATGTAGTTGGGAACCTCGCGCTCGCAGGTCCTCGAGTTATTTCTACCGCATGAATATTGCTCGATCTTGGTCGGCTTGTCTTCGACGACTGTCGCCGTGTCTTCGCCCATGGAGCCGGACCGGTCGAGGACCAGGAACATCGAGACGGCGTTCTTCGTTTCCGATGAGCTGAAGGACTTGCTTGCCGTCGCAATTTCCGTGCTTTTCTGGCCGAGAAGCCGGGTGAAGGCATTCAGCGGAAAGTCGAATTTCGACGATACACTGACGTTGTAGGCCTTGCTGCTGGTCAGGGTAGCCGTTTTGGGATCCGCAGTGATATCGACAGTGGTGTTCTTGAGAAATGCTGCTTCGAAGGCGGCAATCTCTTCGGCGGTCATGCCGGCCGTCAGCGCGCTCTGGGTGTGCGCCTTGACAAAATCTCTGGCGATCTTCTTTGCCTGTTCCATGCTCGCCGCGTCATTGATGAGCGCGGACGATGCCGCAAGCGCTGCCGCGTCCGTCGCGTCCTGCAGCTGGTTTTTGGCGAGCATCATGTTCGTCATGTCGATCGCGACGCCGCCCGATGCCAACAATACCGGGAGTACCAAAGCGGCGATCATGGCAAAATTTCCACCGCGGTCGCGCATAACATTTGCACAGGAATAAAGAAATTTGGATCGCTTTGCCATTATACCCCACTCGGAACAGACGTTGCTTTTTTGATGAAATGACGTCTATCTTGTAAGTCTTACGATCCTGTTTGCCTCTATGGTTGCAATTGAGTGTAATTTTAATCAACGCCGGAACACAGGCTTTCGGCTGCTTTTTTAGTGTCCGGAAAAGAGACAGAGGCATTTCCGTTTCGGGACACAACAGGAGAAAGGCGCCAAAAGCGTTATCCGGTTGTATGCGATGCGCCGCATTTCAGCACACCGCTCCCGGACGCCCGTCACAGGCGCGGGAGCGGTTTTGATTTGATGATGTTTGCTGGCATCGTCTACTTGACGAGGCGGACATAAGTTCCGTCGGCACCGCAGGTCGCGGTAACGGTATAGAAAAAGTCCTGCCGATCCCAGCCGCCGCCATCTTCCCAGGCATGTTCCTGTTTTTGCGTGCAGCCGAAATACTTCTCCAGCGATGCCTTGACGCCGAGGGGAACCTGCTTGCCGTCCACGAACAGATGGTTGCTGGTGGCAGGGTCATCGGTGCGCAAGACGGAGTTGTAAGACTGGTCTGCCGATTTGGTGCTCTTGTTGCACGTGACGGCACTGTTTTTGACCGTCGCTTTGTATCCTACGTCGCATCCATCATTCTTGATATCCATGCGGAGCGCCAAATTGGTATACTTGCCGAGGTCGATAACTCCTGCGGGCTTGGCGACATAGGTACCCTGGCCGCCATCGGTCTGGGTCGTCGGCTGATAGGTTACCGTGCCGAGGAGTTCTTCGGTGGTTGCTCCCTTGCGCAGAACAAGGATGGAGATTTTCTTGAAATACCAGCCCTGCGCCTTGGTTGGCGTGAAGGTGATCTTTTCCGGTTTCATCGGCGACAAAGCGGACGCGGTGACGCCTACATTGACGGAGTTGATAGCCGCGATCTTCATCAGGGTTGTCGGCACCGTCTCTGTCATGGCGACAGTCAGCGTCTTGTCGACGGCGCTGATCTTGTATCGCAATACCCCGAGCTTGACATCCTCGCTGGATGCGTTCTGGCTGGTTTCTTCGTCTGTCGCGCCGGTGGACTGCGCCTTGATAAATTTCTCGGCCATCGCTTTTGCGGTGGAGAAATTGGTGCCGTCGAAAACACCTCCGCCTGCCAGCACCGCCCCATCAGCGATGTCCTGCAGGTTGGTGCGCTCCGAACGGGCGACGCCGAAATCGACAGCCGATCCCGCCGCAACCAGGAACACGGGTAAGACGACGGCAGTGAGCATTGCAAAATTGCCGGACTTGTCGGCAGCAAAATCGAGGCATGACTGAAGGAGACGGGATCGCTGGGCCATTTCGTTACCTACCTGGAATAATCATTTTTCCATTTTCCATGGAATGATATTTATCCCGTAAGTCCTACGGCCCGGTTCAAAACACCGGTAAAATTTGAATGTAAATTCGAATGTGCTGATAAAGCAGAGCTTTTAGGAGCGGGACCTGTCCAGAAAGGGGACTGAAGCCCTTCCCATTCCGGGTCACTGCAATGGAATAACGTCGACGGCCTGTTCGGTCTTGTGCGATCCGTAGCTTTTCAGCACGCCGATGACCGGCGCCACGTCGCTATAGTCGCGGCCATGGCCGACGACGATATGATCCAGGCCGGCAAAAATATTGTTGGTCGGATCGAGTTCAAGCCAACCGGTCGTGGTTCCGCACCAGACGCGCACCCAGGCATGCATGGCGTCGGCACCTTCGAGGCGTTCCTTGCCCGGCGGCGGGATGGTCCTGAGAAAGCCGCTGACATAACCGGCGGGGATGCCGAGGCTGCGCAGAGCAGTGATCATCACATGGGTGAAATCCTGGCAGACGCCGCGCTTCAGCTTGAAGGCCTCGCGCGGAGTGGTATCGACCGTTGTGGCCTTCGGATCGTACGCGAAGTCCTTGTGGATTTCTGCGCAGAGAGCTGTGGCGATCTGGCGAATGGTCATGCCGGGCTTGGCGATATCACGGGCATAGGCGGATATGGCTGCATCCTCGGGAAGACGCGGGCTGGCGCCGAGGAAATGATGCGGCGAATTGGCGTCGAGCGACCAGACATTGGCGATCTCGGTGGGGAAGCGGGTGAGATCGGGTGAAAAATCGGCGGCGAGGGCCTGCTGTTCCAGCTGGACCCGGGCCTGCATGCGGATCACCAGCTTTTCATGCTGCTTGCGAAACAGGATCGAGGTCGAGGGATTGGCGAAGAAATCGACGCTGTCCCGGCGCTCTTCGGGTGCGGGCGTGCAGGTGACGGTGCCGGCCACGAGGCGCTGGCGATCGGGAAGCGAGAGGGGCAGGACGCGCACGACATGGCGGCCGCCGGAGACCGGGGCTTCGTAGGTGTAGGTGATCCGCAGATTGATGTCGTAGAGCATGGGTTCTCAAATCCGGCGCGGTGCTGCGTTCGTCGTATCTTATCCGAGATAGGTTTGCGCGAGGATGTCGGAGAAGCGGCCGAGTTCCCGTTCCAGATTGGCGTAGACCTCAGCGCTCATCGCCTCCGGGGTCATGACCGCGAGGCCTGCGTGAAGCTTCATGGCTTCCCGGTAGAAGGGCGACATCTGGCCGTTGGAGAAGGCGTTCGGCAATTGTTCGACCTCCGTCTTGATCTCGTTCAGCTGGTAGAGGATCGAGCGCGGGTTGAGCGGGTCAAGGGCCAGAAGGTCGGTGACGGTGAGGGCTGCGGTGTTGACGTTGTAGCGGCGGCGGTGGGTCATGACGCTGTCGCCGATTTCAAGCAGCATGTCATAGGCGCCATCTGGTGCGTCCTCGCCGGACATATGGCCGAGCAGCCGGGTCATGTGCAGGCCGCGCTCAAGATAGCGGCCGATCGACAGGAACCGCCAGCCGGTAAAGCGGTACATGTTTTCATGCACCAGACCGGCAAAGCCCGCGAGCTTGCGCAGGAGCACGGTCATTGCATGAGTGGCGTCGTCGCCGGCCTGGACCGTCGACTGGAACTTGCGGGCGGTCTTGGCGAGATCGTTCAGCGCCAGCCAGCCATCGGCGGAGAACCGGTCGCGGATATTGCTGGCGGAAAACAGGGCGCTGTTGAGGTTGGCCATCAGGCTGTCGGGGACGGGCTGCTTGGTATCGATATCGAGCACGGCCAGGTAGTCGGTGATATCCTTCAACAGCGGCATTTCGGTATTGGCGGTTTCGGCAAAGCGTCCGTGCCAGGCCCGCAGGATACGTAGCGCGCCTTCGGCCCGTTCGATATAACGGCCGAGCCAGAAGAGATTATCGGCCGCGCGGCTCGGCAGGCTGCCGGGCATGATGCGGATGAAACTTTCCTCGGCCGGCAGAAGCGTCGTGTGTTCCACAGGCTTCTGACTGACGATCCAGACGTCGGCGGCGGAACCACCGGCCTGCATGGCGATGGCGGCGGCATCGGCGCCGGAACCGATGCGGGCAAAACCGCCCGGCATGACCTGCCAGCCATCGCGGGTGCGGGCGACATAGACGCGCAGGCTCATCGGCCGCGGCGTCAGCTTGCCGTTGATCCAGGCGGGCGTGGTGGAAAGGGTGACGACTTCCTGCCCGACGAGTTTCGGGCCGTCGGTCTGCAGCCATTCGGCGACCGAGACCTTGGCGGTGTCGCGCAGCGATGACCCGAGCACCGAGCGGCCGTTGTCATCGAAGAAGGGCCGGGTGGAATAGGCCGGGCCGATAACCATCTTCTCGATGTTGCCGGCCACCTGATCGCGTTCCGGCTGCTGGCCGCACCACCAGGTCGCGATGCTCGGCAGGACGGGATCCTCGCCCAGGAGATGGCGGCAGATGGTCGGCATGAAGGCGAGGAAGGCGCGGGTTTCCAGAATGCCGGAGCCGAGCGAATTGACGATCGAGACCGAGCCGGAGCGCAGCGCCTCGACGATACCGGGCGTGCCGATATGCGAACTCTGGTTCAATTCCAGCGGATCGGCAAAGGCGGCATCGAGGCGGCGCCAGAGCACGCCGACCGGCTTCAAGCCAGCCACGGTGCGGACCATGACGCGGCCGTCAACCACAGTCAGGTCTTCGCCTTCCAGCAGCATGAAGCCGAGATAGCGGGCGATATAGGCGTGTTCGAAATAGGTCTCGTTGGCGACACCCGGCGTCAGAACCGCGATGCGGTCATCCGGATGTTTCTTGCGCGATTGCAGTTCGTCGCGGAAAGCGCCGAAGAAGCCCGCGAGGCGACGGACATGGGTTTCGGCATAGAGATCAGAGAAGGCGCGCGTTGTCGCCACACGGTTTTCCAGCGCGAAGCCAGCACCGGAGGGCGCCTCGGTGCGGTCCGACAGCACCCACCAGTTGCCATCCGGGCCACGGCCGATCTCGAAGGAACAGAAATGCAGGAAATGCCCATCGGCCGGAAGAACGCCGACCATCGGTCGCAGGAACTCAGGATTGCCGGCCACCAGCGATGGCGGCAGGAAGCCTTCCGCGACCAGCCGGTTCGGGCCGTAGATATCGGCCGCCATACGCTCCAGCAATTCGGCGCGCTGGATGAGGCCCTTCGAGACCGCCTGCCACTCCACGTCATCGATCAGGACCGGAACGTGGGAGAGCGGCCAGCTGCGTTCCGAATTTTCCTTGGTGCCATAGGCCCGGTAGAACACGCCGGCATCGCGCAGATAGCGGTCGGCGCGGGCGAAGCGGTTGGAAAGCTCGGTCTCGTCCATGCGGCCGATCGAGGCAAGAAAATGCTGCCAGACCGGCCGGACATTGCCATGCGTATCGAGCATTTCGTCGGCAATGCCGGGAAGCGCACGATAGCCAAAAACCGGATCGCCGCCGATACGGTTTTCGCTGTGCATCGCTTCCGCCGTCTGCTTCTTGGACATTCAGTCTTTACACTCCTGCCGGACGCCGCAAATCGAGCGTCAGGGGAAAATCTGCTAGTGGGGTTTCGGGCGTCAGCGCGTATGCGCCGGCCGTGTGGCCCCACGGCTCGAAGCGGGCCAGTCTGCGGGCTTCCGCTTCATTGCCGTTCACCGGGAAGGTGTCGTAACTGCGCCCGCCCGGATGGGCAACATGATAGATGCAGCCGCCGATCGAACGCTTCGACCATGTATCATAAATGTCGAATGTAAGCGGCGTGTTAACCGGCAGATTGGGATGCAAACCCGACACCGGCTGCCATGCCTTGTAGCGGACACCGGCGACGGAAACACCGTTGAAGCCGGTCTTGGTAAGCGGCAGCGGGCGGCCGTTGCAGGCAACGGTGTAGCGTTCGGGATTGGCGGTTTCGAGCTTCACCTGCAGGCGTTCGACGGAACTATCGACATAACGAACGGTGCCGCCGGGCGCGCCTTCCTCACCCATGACATGCCAGGGCTCAAGCGCCTGCCGGATCTCCAGCTTGGCGCCGAGATATTCGACCTCGCCGCAGAAGGGGAAACGGAACTCGAGCTGGGCCGCAAACCACTCGGGCCTGAGATCGAAGCCGTTGGCGCGGAGATCACCGAGCACATCGAGGAAATCCTGCCAGACATAATGCGGCAGCATGAAGCGATCGTGCAGGGCAGTACCCCAACGGACGAGCTTGCCTTCTGCCGGGTTTTGCCAGAAGCGGGCGATGAGGGCGCGCACCAGCAATTGCTGGGCAAGGCTCATGCGGGCATTCGGCGGCATTTCGAAGCCGCGGAACTCGACGAGGCCCAGCCGTCCGGTCGGGCCATCCGGTGAAAACAGCTTGTCGATGCAGATTTCGGCGCGATGGGTGTTGCCGGTGACGTCGGTCAAAAGGTTGCGGAACAGCCGATCGACCATCCAGGGCAGCGGCTGCTGCGCCATGCCGGGGACCGGCACCTGCGCCATGGCGATTTCCAGCTCGTACAACGTGTCATGCCGGGCTTCGTCGATGCGCGGCGCCTGGCTAGTCGGGCCGATGAACATGCCGGAGAACAGGTAGGACAGCGACGGATGGCGCTGCCAGTGCAGGATCAGGCTTTTCAGCAGGTCCGGGCGGCGCAGGAAGGGGCTGTTGTTGGGATTGTTGCCGCCGACAACCACATGGTTGCCACCGCCGGTGCCGGTGTGGCGGCCGTCGATCATGAACTTGTCGGCACCCAAACGAGTAAGGCGGGCTTCCTCATAGATCGCCGTGGTGATCGCTACGCAATCGGCCCAGTTGGAGGCCGGATGGATGTTGACCTCGATGACGCCGGGATCGGGCGCGACCCGCATGACGTTGATGCGCTCGTCCTGCGGCGGTGAATAGCCCTCGATATGGATCGGCAGGCCGAGATCGGCGGCGGCCTTTTCAGCGGCGGCGATCAGTTCCAGATAGTCCTCGATCCGCTCCACCGGCGGCATGAAGACGCAAAGGCGCCCATCGCGCGGCTCGACGCTCATGGCGGTGCGCACGGCACCCCGGATATCGGCATTTGCCGCTTCCAGCACCTGCTCGACGCGCTTCTGGCGGGCGTCAGTGGCAGCCTTGCGCGAGGCCTCGGCCAGCGCTCTGGCCGGTGTTCCGTAATCGGGAAGAGGCTGGCGATCGATCGACGGATCTTCCGGGTGGATATAGGGATATTCCGACGGCGGCACGTAAGGCAGCGTGCCGAGCGGCATGCGGAAGCCGATCGGCGAATCGCCCGGCATCAGGAAGATCTTGCCGCGGCGGGTGCGCCATTTCTCGGAAATCCATTTCTGGCCCTCGGCCTTGGAGTTCCACGCCTGGACCGGAAGGATATAGCCGGTCGGGGTCGTCAGGCCGCGCTCGAACACCTTGGCGATGCGGGCGCGCTCCTCCGGGCTTTCCAGCTTTGAATTTTCCGGATCGACATTTTCCGGCAGGCTGCCTTCCTTGATGATCCATTCGGCCGGATCCTCGAAGGCGGGGATGATCATCTCCGGTTCGATCTCAAGCTCGGCGGCAATGCCGGTGAGCAGCGCTTGCGCCTCCTTGTCCGTGACCTTGGTATCCTGGCCTTCGGCAGCGATCAAATCAGGATTGTGCCAGATCGGCAATCCGTCCTTGCGCCAGTAGAGCGAGAAGGTCCAGCGCGGCAGGCTTTCGCCGGGATACCACTTGCCCTGGCCATAATGCAGGAAGCCGCCGGGGGCGAAACGTTCGCGCAGGCGGCGGATCAGTTCATCGGCCTTGTCGCGCTTGGTCGGGCCGACGGCGCCGGTGTTCCATTCCTCGGATTCGAAATCGTCGATGGAGACAAAAGTCGGCTCGCCGCCCATGGTCAGGCGGACGTCGCTGCCGTTCAGTACCTTGTCGACATGTTCGCCGAGCGCATTCAGCGCCTGCCAGCTTTCCTCGGAAAACGGCTTGGTAATGCGCGGATGTTCCGCCACGCGGCTGACCGTCATGGCGAAATCGAAGGTGGTGTTGGCATCGCCATAGAGGCCGCCGGAGATCGGCGCGGCATTGCGGTAATGCGGCGTGGCAGCCAGCGGGATATGGCTTTCGCCGGTCAAAAGGCCGGAGGTCGGGTCAAGCCCAACCCAGCCGGCGCCGGGGATATAGACTTCGCACCAGGCGTGCAGGTCGGTGAAATCGACCTCGGTGCCAGACGGGCCGTCAAGCGCCTTCAGGTCCGGCGCAAGCTGGATCAGGTACCCGGAGACGAAGCGGGCGGCGAGGCCGAGATTGCGCAGGATCTGGACGAGCAGCCAGCTGGAATCGCGGCAGGAACCGAGCGCCAGCTGCAGGGTCTCTTCCGGCGTCTGGACGCCGGGCTCCATGCGGATGATATAGTTGACCTTCTGCTGCAGGCGGGCGTTCAGGCCGACGATGAAGTCGATGGTGCGCATGGGCGTCAGGTCGATGCCGTTGATATAGGTCTCCAGCGCCGGGCTCATCGGCTCCGGCTGCATGTAGATCTTCAGGTCGTCGCGGATATCTTCCGGGTAGGTGAAGGGGAAAGTCTCGGCCTCTTCTTCGATGAAGAAGTCGAAGGGATTGTAGACCGTCATGTCGGCGACGAGATCGACCTCGATCTTGAACTCGGTGACGGGGTCGGGAAAGACGTAGCGCGAGAGGTAGTTGCCGTAGGGGTCCTGCTGCAGCGTGACGAAGTGATTTTCCGGGGTGACCTTGAGCGAGTGGCTGATCACCTTGGTCTTGGAATGCGCCGCCGGCTTCAGCCGGATGATCTGGGGACCGAGCCGCACCGGCTTGTCATACTTGTAATGCGTCAGGTGATAGATGCTTGCTTTGATCGCCATGCGGATTTTTATCCCCTTGATGGCGGGTCTATGCCGCCATTGAAGGGATTTTGTGCAATGCGAAGAGAGATTGCAAGGCGCAATTCCCAGAGGGAAGATTCATTTCCCGTGGGGAAGATCAGCATGCGCTTGATAAGTGCTATTCCTGCGGCTCGATATTCTGATTGAGGCGGAACAGGTTGGCAGGGTCAAGGCGTGCCTTCAGCCGTGCAAGACGCTGGTATTTCTCCGGCCCATAGGCATCGCGGGCGACGCTTGATCCGGTGTCGCCCTGTTCGTTGACATAATTGCCGATGATCGAGGCATCGGACAGCAGGCGGCCAGTCTTGCGGCCCCAGGCAATGCATTTGTCATCGTCGGCCATATTGTCCCAAATCGGTTCGGACAGCCAATAATATCCGGCGTTTCGTCCGGTATATGCCGTTGCATCGTCCGGTATGTCACTGACAGCACCGCCCAGCTGGATGGCGTAAATCTCGCAGTCCGGCGCCGGCGCTTCGGCGATCGCCTGGATGATGTGTTCGATCGCCTGATCGCTGATATCGGACCAGAAGCCGCCCTTGACATAATAGCGGCGCGACCAGGCGAAGGCGACGTCATTACGACTTTGCAAGGTGAGATACGGCAGGTTTTCCAGTCCGCCGCTGGCGCCCTCCGCCAAGGTTCCAAAGGGTGATAATGTGGCTCTGGCGAGCCCGGCATCGCCGGACCAGACGGCTGTGACGTTGATACCAGACGGCGATGCAGTGAAGGAAACGGTGAAATCGCGGGATTGCTGGCGGGCGCGGTCGCGCAGCGAAGACAGGACCTGCCGGGCATTTTCCACTGGATAGGTCCATTGGCCGGCGATGGTCCCGGTCAGCGCATGCAACTGGAACTTGAAGCGCGTGACAATGCCGAAGTTTCCGCCGCCACCGCGGATACCCCAGAAGAGTTCCGGGTTCCATGTGGCGCTCGTCCAAGTGATATCTCCGGTGGCGAGGACGATTTCAGCACCGAGCAGGCTGTCGATCGTCAGGCCATATTTCCGGCTTGCCCAGCCCATGCCGCCGCCCAGCGTCAGCCCTGCGACACCGGTATGGGAAATCACGCCTGCCGGGACAACATAGCCTTTGGGAACCGTGGTGCGGTCGAGATCACCAAGCAGCGCGCCGCCGCCGACCTCGACGGTCTGGTTGTCGTCGTCGATGATGGTGGAACGGAGCAGGGACATATCGATCACCAGGCCGTCATCGCAGGTCGACAAACCCGGGATGCTGTGGCCGCCGCCGCGCACGGCGAGAAGTACGCCGGATGAGGCGGCGGCGCGTACCGCATTTTGGACGTCCTCGACAGTCTGCGGGCGTACGATGGCGAGGGGCAGGCGATCGGCGATGCCGTTCCAGACCCTGCGGTAGCGATCGTAATCCTGATGGCCGGCGGTGATGACCGGGCACAGAAGTCCTGCAGTGGAAAGTGCGTCTAGCAGCGAATTGGACATGAGATGTGCCCCCGAAAGACTGGCGACATCTAGCATATTTTAGCGGATGCGGAAACGATCCCTTGCAACCATGGCAGGGAATGTCCGGTGGAGCGGATCCGCGCTCTAGCCGAGGTCCTGCGCGATTTCCCAAACATGGCCCGAGGGATCGGCAAAGGCTGCGGTGCGGCGGCCCCAGGGGCGGTCGACCGGGCCGTTGAGCAGCGTCACGCCGCGGCGGTGCAGCTCGGCGCAGACGGCGTCGGTATCATCGACCTTGATCGTCAGGAGAACGCGGGAGCCGGACGATGGCTTGGCCACGGTTGACGGTGCGACCAGCTCGGGTGCTTCGGTGGACTTGAGCAGGTTGACCAGCGTGCCGGAGAATTTCAGTACTGCGGAAACGTCGTCCTCATAGAGGATATCGGGCGTAAAGACCGTCTGGTAGAACGACTTGGCTTCATCGATATCGTCGATGAAAAGGGTAATGACCTCGATTGCGTCCAGCTTCATGGGATCTCCAGGAACGGTGGGCGACCAGGCGCCGGCGGTTTTGGAGCCGGCGCCTGGTCAGAGGATGAGCGGGTTACCGCTTCATTGCCACAAGGTTGAAATGGGCCCCCTGCGGATCGACGCAGTTGACCACCCAGGCGCCGCCGGGGACTTCCATCGGACCGTTGACGACCTTGCCGCCCTTGGCGGTTGAGCGTGCAATGGCGGCATCGAGAGCGTCGACGTTGAAGTAGAAGCCCCAATAGGGCGGGGCGGGGACGGTGGCGGGTTTCGTCATCATGCCGCCGATCTGCGCGCCGTTATGGGCGAAGAGCTGGTAGGTGCCCATATCGCCCATATCGATGCCCTCATCCTTCTTCCAGCCGAACATCTCCTGATAGAAGGGGAGATCGGTGGCGAGATCGCCGGCCATCAGTTCGTGCCAGCCGATGCTGCCGGGGTCCATCTGCTTGATGTCAGGCATTTCGCCGTCCCCCTTGAACAGCGCAAAAACCGCGCCGTGCGGATCGGCGACAACGGCGAAGCGGCCAACGCCTGGAATATCTTCCGGCTGGCGATGCACCGTGCCACCGAGCTTGGCGAGCTTCTTGGCTGCGGCATCGACCTCGTCAACGCCGACATAGCCGAGCCAGGCGGGCGGAATGTTCATCGTCAGGGCGCTTTCCGGCATCGTCATCAGGCCGGCCACGCGTAGGTCATTGGTCTTGAACAGCGTGTAGTTCGCATCGGGCATGCCGGAATCGACAGAGGTCCAGCCGACCACGTCGTCGTAGAAAGCTTCGGCTGCCTTGGTATCGGTGGTCATCAGTTCGTACCAGACGAACGCGCCATGTTTATCGCTCATTATAGTCCTCCTCACTGTTATGGCTTGGGTTATTGTTTGGCTGCAGGCCAAAATTGCACTTTCAAATGCCAGACATGCGATTGTCGTCACCCGGCATGGCATACATTCTTAGGCGCTTGCGGGTCAGTTTTTGTCAGCAGCAGGAATGCGCCTTGGGTTCAGTGTCATATTCGTCGTGGCGCTTCACGAAGCTTAAGGTTGACGTTTCATTGCGGCCTTTTGGTGCCCTATCGAGGATCATCAGCGTCGTCAGGATTTCCTCACCGCCGCGGGCATAGTCCGAATAGGTGTGGTAGACATTGCCGGCCTCGTCACGGATGAAAGCACTCATGCCGGGCAGTTCGTCATTGGCGTCGTCGCCAGAGATTTCGCGGAAATTGTAGAAGACCTTGCCGCTTTCCAGCTCTTCCTTGGTGAAGGAGACGTGGTAGTCGAAATTGAAGTCGCTACCGAGCGACGACACCCAGGGAAACTTCCAGCCCATACGCTTCTTGTAGGTTTCGATCTTGTCGAGCGGCGCGCGGGAGACCGTCACATAGGTGACGTCGTGATTGTTGAGATGGGCAAGCGTGCCGTCGATGTGATCGGACAGGAACGAACAGCCCGGGCAGCCGGCCTCCCAATCGGGGCCGAACATGAAATGGTAGATCATCAACTGGCTGCGGCCGTCGAACAGATCGGCCAACGTCTTTTTGCCGTCAGGCGTATCGAATGTGTAGGTCTTGTCGACCTTGACCCACGGCATGTTCTGCCGATCGGCGCGGATCTTGTCGCGCAGTTTGGTCTCTTCCTTTTCGGTGGCAAGCAGCGCCCTGCGGGCATCGAGCCATTCTTCGCGGGATACAACCGGATTGCTCAACATCGTTCATTCCTCCTCAGAAAATCGCGTTTCGTTCCGCTTGACTAAATACGTTGATATCAACATTATTAGTCCATGTCAAAGCCCACCGTGATTCCCTTCGAAACCACCCTTCATGTTCGCGACACATGCCTGTGTCTTCATGTGCAGCGCGCGGCGCGGGCTTTGGCGCGCAAATTCGACGAGGCCTTGCGGCCGCTTGACCTGACCAACGGGCAGTTTTCGCTGCTGATGTCGCTCAACCGCCCGCAGCCGCCGGGCATGGGGCCGGTTGCCAGCCTGCTTGCCATGGATCGCACCACATTGACGGCGGCGCTAAAGCCGCTGGAAAAGCGCGGATTGCTGGTCACCATGACCGATGACAAGGACCGCCGGCTGCGGCGGATGAAGCTGACGCCTGCAGGACATGCCCTGTTGTCGATGGCGGTGCCGATCTGGAAGAGCACCCATGCCGATGTCGACGACGCGCTGGGCGAGGGGCGGCCGGACCGGTTGCGCTCCGACCTTCTGGCGCTTGCCTGAACATCCATTTCCGGTCCGCTTGAGGATGCGGATAAGTCCATAACCAATGAGGAGACTGTCAATGAGGATGATTTTCGTAAACCTGCCGGTCCAGGACATTTCGCGGTCGAAGGCGTTTTTCGGCGGGCTCGGATTTAGTTTTAATCCGGATTTTTCCAGCGACGATACGCTATGCATGATCGTCGAGGAGAACATCTTCGTCATGCTGATGCACGAGGCACGCTTCAAGGAATTCATCATCGACGAGATCAGCGACACCAGCAAGGTGACGGAAGTACTGACCGCGCTTTCCGCCGGCAGCCGCCAGGAGGTGGACGAGACCCTGGCCAAGGCGCTGTCGCTGGGCGGTAAGGAATGGCGGCCGGTGATGGATTACGGCTTCATGTATGGCTGCAGTTTCCAGGACCCGGACGGGCATGTCTGGGAGCTGGCCTATATGGAGCCGCAGGCGGCGAATTGATTGGGGGCTGGTGGCGTCTTCAACCCCCTTCGCTTTCGCGGTGGTTTTGGTGCTCAAAACTCTCCTCCGTCATTCCTGTGCTTGTCACAGGAATCCAGTGCGCCGTGTCCACGGCGCGCGAGATTTCCTTGGTATTACAGTTGAAGCAGTCCTTTCACGGCGCAGACGCGCCGTGGCTGGATCCCCGCCACAAGGGCGAGGATGACGGATAGCGAGGAGGCTGGCCTAAAGTCGTACCCTCTCATTTCCTCCTCCTTGTATTTTGCGAAAACTCGTTCCAAATCCACAACTCCCGCCACAAAATGCTGACATGACGGGCCAAAACATCGCAATATGCGTCTACCGACTACACAGAACATGGTGAAACATGACCCAGAACGTTTACGACAATCCCGAATTCTTCGAAGGCTATAGCCAGCTTGGCCGGTCGGTCGAGGGGTTGGATGGGGCGGCGGAGTGGGCGTCGATCCGGGCGCTGCTGCCCGATCTGAAGGGCAAGCGGGTTGTCGATCTCGGCTGTGGTTTCGGCTGGTTCTGCCGGTTTGCGCGGGAAGAGGGTGCTGAAAGCGTGCTCGGCTTCGATGTGTCGGAGAACATGCTGGCGCGGGCCAAGGCAACGTCCGATCCGGCGATCGTCTATGCCAAGGCCGATCTTGAGGTGCTGGAACTGCTAGAAGAATCGTTTGATCTCGTCTACAGTTCGCTTGCCTTCCATTATCTCAAGGACCTTGAAGCGTTGCTGGTGCGTGTGCATGCGGCGCTGGTCACCGGCGGCCAGCTGGTGTTTTCGATCGAGCATCCGATCTACATGGCGCCTGTTCATCCCGGCTGGTCGAAGGATATCGACGGTCGCGCGACTTGGCCGGTCACCGGCTATCTCCATGAAGGTCCACGCACGACGGATTGGCTGGCCAAGGGTGTCGTCAAGCAGCACCGGACGTTGGGAACGCTGATCAATATCCTGATCGGCCTCGGCTTTGCGCTACAGCATGTCGAGGAGTGGGGGCCGTCGCATGAGCAGGTTGCTGCCCATCCGGAATGGGCAGAAGAGCGCGAGCGGCCGATGTTCCTTCTGGTTTCCGCGCGGAAGTAAAGGCTAACGTTTTGGCTTGACCAGGCCATCGAGAATACGGGTCAGGACCGCCGTCGCCGCCTGAAGATCGCCCGCGCCGATGTCTGCTCCGAGCGCATTTGCCCAGGACGCCTGCCGCGTCTGGATGTCGCGCAGCACCGCGCGTCCCTCTTCGGTCAGCACCAGCAGCTTGGCGCGCTGGTGGGCCGGGTTGTCCTCATAGCGGACCAGACCTTCCGTTTCCAAAACATCGGCAATGCGCTGCACGCCCTGGCGCGCGAGCCCGAGCACGCGGCCAATCTCGGCCACCGGCATGCTGGCGTGGCTTGCCGCGGCCAGCACCTGCCAGCGGGCGCTGGTCTGCCCCGCCGGTTTCGCCAGCGCGTCGCCCTCTGCCGTCAGATGTGCGGCCAGCCGGATGACGGAAATGGAAAAGAGGGCGAAAGCATCACCTGCCGCGGTTCGATCTGGTTTCTTCATGTTGACAACATATTGTCATTCTGTAGGATGTGAATATGACAATACGTTGTCATGTCCGGGCGGTTTAGGCAAGGGAGAGCCGATATGAAAATGACCTACAAGGGAAGCTGCCATTGCGGCAAGGTGCGGTTCGAAGCGGATATCGATCTCGATCAGGGCACCGGGCGGTGCAACTGCTCCAGTTGTGCCAAGCGGCGCTATTGGGGCGTGAATGTGAAGCCGGAGGATTTCCGGCTGATGTCGGACGAAACTGCCGCCGGCGACTACCAGTTCGGGACGATGAGCGGTCATCACCGTTTCTGCACCACCTGTGGCGTCGCGGCTTATAGTCATGGTTACGTCGAGGAAATCGGCGGCGCCTATGTTTCCGTCAATGTCGCATGCCTGGATGATATGGATCCGGCGGTGCTGGCAGCGCTGCCGATCCAGTACATGGACGGCCTGCACAACAACTGGTGGAATGCGCCGGCGGAGACGCGGTATTTGTGACTTGGGTGCCGTCAGGCGAAACGGCAAACCATAGACGGAATGTCAGGGTGAAGGGCTATTCCGCCCATTCCGTGTCTGCCGTAAAAGCGATGGTCAGCCAGCGGTTGGGGCCTTCGCTGCCGATGCGGGCGCCGATGTCATCGCGCAACTGGTCCCATTGCTCGATCGTTCGGGCGGGCATGCCGGGCGGTACGATGAAATAGAGTTCCACCTGCATCAGCCGGCCGATCCGGGCGACATAGGCGCGATGTGAGAGGAAGGCCTGTTCCTGGACCACCTCCTCAGCCACCTCATCAATCCTTGCCCGCAATGGCGCTGGCGTCATCAGCAGGATATCGGACAGCGCCTGGCGCACCGTGCCGATCGGCATCGGGATGATGACGACGGAGACCAGCGCCAGAACGGCCGGGTCGATATAGGGTGCGATCCAGGCAAGCGATGTGCCTTCGACGAAAAAGCCGCCGATGAAGGCGATCAAAAGGGCGGCCGTGATGCCGGCGGACATGAGCCACGCGGTGGCATCCAGCGTTAGAAACTCGGAGCGGATGGTGGCGTTTTTCTTGCGCACGACGGTGGCCATGGTCAGGCATGCCAGCAGCGTCACCGCCGTGTAGAGGATCGCGTAGTCGAATTCGAGCGTATGGCCGCCGGAGAGGATGCTGATGATCGCGTTGATCAGCGCGTAGACGGAAACGCTCATCAGCAGGATGCCGTTCAGCCCGAGCACGATCGGCTCGAGATGCCAGAAGCCGAGGGAAAACCGCGCCCGAAGCTTGCCCTTGCCGCGGCTCGGATCGGTATCGCTGGCAATCAGTTTGGCGACCACCAGGGCGAGCGTGCTCATGCTGGCATCCGCAAGCGAATAGACCCCGTCGAAGGCGATCGAAAAGGAGCCGGTGACGATGCCGAATGCGATGCCGGAACAGGCGATCAGGATCGTCACGCCAATGGAGATTTTCAGGACGGTCTGTTCGGCTTGCATGGGTCTGCTCGGAGTGTGGTGGGCTTTGGGACGGGCTTATGGGGGATTGTGGGCGCGTTTCGTGCGTCTGCCTAGAGTGGAATGACGGCCGAATAGCGGCTTTCGCGCGTATCCATCGTCACACCGCAGGTTTCTTGGCGCATGCACGGCCGCATGTTCTTTGCCGGTCCTACGCAAAAATGCTCCTTAAGAAGGAAGCCATACGCTAGAGCTTGCGGGACATATTGTTGCTAGGGGGCAAGGGAAATGGGGCAGGAGTTGAGCATGATCCTTGCTGCGCTGGCGATCTATGCCGCTGGCGTCATGAGCCCCGGGCCAAGCTTTACTCTTGTGACGCGTCTTGCGGCATCGGGAGCGCGCCGCGCGGCGCTGGGCGCGACCTTGGGCCTTTCGATTGGCGCTGCGACCTACGCCATTCTCTCGATGACCGGGTTGGCCTTGATCATCACCCGTGTCGGTTGGCTGATGACGGCTGTTCAGATCGCCGGGGGTTGCTACCTGATCTATCTGGGATTGGCATCCTGGTTCAGCCCGGCTGTCACGCCACAGCGTGATACCCGGCCGAGTGTGGCGGATAATGCTGCCCGCGGGTTTCGCATGGGCCTGTTGCTCGAACTGTCCAATCCCAAGAGCATTGCGTTCTTCGTGAGCATCTTTGCAGTGGTCGTCCCGGTGGAGGCTGCGCTTTGGGCGAAGACGGTGATTCTCCTGGGGGGACTCATCCTGGATATCGCCTGGTATGGGCTCGCCGCCATTCTGCTTTCCACCCGGCCTGTTCAGGTGATCTACCAGAAATTTTCAGTCTGGATCGAGCGTCTCTTCGGAACGCTGCTGGCCGGTTTCGGCGTGCGGTTAATCGCCGAGAAAATATGAGAACCGTACCGCAAAAACAAAACGCGAAGCCTGTCCGTGCGACAAGCTTTCGCGTCGATGCGCCTTCTTCAGGCGGCAGGTTTAGCCGAGATCGCCGAGATCGCGGACTGCGCCGCGGTCGGCCGAGGTGGCGAAGGCGGCGTAGGCTTTCAGCGCGGTCGTCACCTTGCGTTTGCGCAGTTCGACCGGCTTCCAGCCCTTGGCGTCCTGTTCGGCGCGGCGGGTGGCGATTTCGGCCTCACTGACGCGCAGCGAGATCGTCCGGTTGGGGATGTCGATGTCGATCATGTCGCCTTCGCGCACGATGCCGATCAGGCCGCCATTGGCAGCTTCCGGCGAGACGTGGCCGATCGAGAGACCGGATGTGCCGCCGGAGAAGCGGCCGTCGGTGATCAGCGCACAGGCCTTGCCGAGACCCTTCGATTTCAGGTAGCTGGTCGGATAAAGCATTTCCTGCATGCCCGGGCCACCCTTGGGGCCTTCATAACGGATGACGACGACGTCGCCGGCCTTGACCTCATTGGCAAGGATCGCCTTGACCGACGAATCCTGGCTTTCGAAGACGCGGGCGGGGCCGGAGAATTTCAGGATCGATTCATCCACGCCGGCCGTCTTCACGATGCAGCCGTTGGGGGCGATATTGCCCTTCAGGACCGCCAGACCGCCATCCTTGGAGAACGGATGCTGGGCATCGCGGATGACGCCCTTTTCGCGGTCGAGATCGAGTTCCTTCCAGCGGGCGCTCTGGCTGAAGGCGACCTGCGTCGGCACGCCGCCGGGGGCGGCGCTGAACAGTTCGAGCGCTGCCGGGTTGTCGGTGACGGAAATATCCCATTGCGACAGGGCGTCGCCAAGCGTCTTGGCATGCACTGTCGGCAGGTCAGCGTTCAGCAGGCCGGCGCGGTTGAGCTCGCCGAGGATGGCCATGATGCCGCCGGCGCGGTGCACGTCTTCCATATGCACGTCTGCCTTGGCCGGTGCGACCTTGGAGAGGCATGGAACCTTGCGCGACAGGCGGTCGATATCGTCCAGATTGAAATCGATTTCGCCTTCATGGGCGGCAGCGAGAATGTGCAGAACGGTGTTGGTCGAGCCGCCCATGGCGATATCGAGTGCCATGGCATTCTCGAAGGCACCCTTCGAGGCGATGGTGCGCGGCAGGGCGGTTTCGTCGTCCTGCTCGTAGTAGCGCTTGGCAAGACCGACGATGCGGCGGCCGGCTTCGAGGAACAGCTTTTCGCGATCGGAATGGGTCGCCAGCGTCGAGCCATTGCCGGGGAGGGACAGGCCAAGCGCTTCAGTCAGACAGTTCATCGAATTGGCGGTGAACATGCCGGAGCAGGAACCGCAGGTCGGGCAGGCCGAGCGCTCGATGGTCTGGACGTCCTCGTCCGACATATTTTCGTCGGCAGCGGCGACCATGGCATCGACCAGGTCGAGCGCGTGGATCTTGCCGTCGGAAAGCAGCACCTTGCCGGCTTCCATCGGGCCGCCGGAAACGAAGATCGTCGGGATGTTGAGGCGCAGCGACGCCATCAGCATGCCGGGGGTGATCTTGTCGCAGTTGGAGATGCAGACCATCGCATCGGCGCAGTGGGCGTTGACCATGTATTCGACGCTGTCGGCGATGATTTCGCGCGAGGGCAGCGAATAGAGCATGCCGTCATGGCCCATGGCGATGCCGTCATCGACGGCGATGGTGTTGAATTCCTTGGCGACGCCGCCGTGGGCTTCGATCTCGCGGGCAACCAGCTGGCCAAGGTCCTTCAGGTGCACGTGGCCCGGTACGAATTGGGTGAATGAGTTCACCACCGCAATAATCGGCTTGCCGAAGTCGCTGTCCTTCATGCCCGTCGCGCGCCAGAGGCCGCGAGCGCCGGCCATGTTGCGGCCGTGGGTGGTGGTGCGGGAGCGATAGGCAGGCATGGACGTCTTCCTTGATCTTGTCTGGGTTAACGGCAGATATAGGGTTCAGGGACCACAATTGCAGCGGTTCCTAGCGCAAAACTGCGCCCGCGTCACGAATTTCGTAACAATATTTCGTGTTTTTTGGTCGGGAGAAGAAGGGTTTCTGCCTGCCCGGTCACCGGGCACGCTGCGGGGTTTTCCTGTGATACCTGCGGCGGTCGCGGTTTGGATGCGCGCCGATACCGTCACCGCGCCGTGACATATCCGTTTCAACCGCTTGATTTCGAAGCGGAACGGCTTTGGATCACCCGTTTGGGGGATGCGTGACGAGCCGTTTCAATCTTTATTGCCGCCGCTGGACACTTTGCAAACCCGGCAATTTCATCACGAAAACCATTGTACAAATCTCCTCTCCGGTAACGGGGAGGGGATTTCCCGGTCTATACCAGCGGGCTTTTGCGCCCGGCGAGATGGTCTCTGTTGAGCGCCTCCATGATGTCTCTGGCGTCGTCGCGGTCAAGACCAGACAGATCGCGGCCGTCCGAGGCTGCAGGCAGGTGCGTGATCACATCGATGACGCTCCATGTGCCGTTCTTTTCCTGACGCAGATCGTAACGCGGTTCGTTCACAGGCGAAATCGTCCTTGGTTGCAGGGTTTCATCGAGAGGCTGTTCTGGTGGGGTGCAGTCTGATGCAGGGGCATGATCCGGACGGTCAACGTTAAAGTCAACCGGTCCGTTCCTTGGCCGTGACGTGCTGTTATTCGGGCAATACGCCAAACGAAAAAGGCCTCCCGGTTTCCCGAAAGGCCTTTAGAAACTGGATGGTGGGCGTAACAGGGATTGAACCTGTGACCCCTACGATGTCAACGTAGTGCTCTCCCGCTGAGCTATACGCCCATCCAATGTCGGCGCATAGACCATAAACCTCCTGGGGCGTCAATAGGCTTTTTTCGGCTTTTTGACAGGAAGTTTTACGGCCCTTGCGGCGCAGGCCTATGCGGCCAGCATCTTGTTCACTTCGTCCACAAGATCGCGCAGATGGAAGGGCTTCGACAGCACCTTTGCATCCTTTGGAGCTTTCGAATCAGGGTTGAGCGCCACCGCGGCAAAGCCGGTGATGAACATGACCTTGAGGTCAGGATCGAGTTCGGTTGCCCGGCGGGCAAGCTCGATGCCGTCCATTTCGGGCATGACGATGTCGGTGAGAAGAAGCGAAAACGGCTCTTCGCGCAGCCGGTCGTAGGCGCTGGCGCCATTGTCGAACGACGAAACCTTATAGCCGGCCTTTTCCAGGGCTTTCACCAGGAACCGGCGCATGTCGTTATCGTCTTCGGCGAGGAGGATTTTTGGACTCATGGATTAAAGCCGTTGCACCTTACGTGTCGATGTCGGGAATTGCGGTAACGTCATGAAACCGCATGTGGGTAAATATCCGGTGAAGACTTGAGGTCAAGCCTCGCTCACTGGCAGGAAACGACTATGGACATGATTGCTGCCTGCTGGCAACATACACGAAGCATCAAGATTGTGACATGGTAAAAAAGGGCTGCGATGACGCAGAACGTCAGCGAAACCGAACAGTTCGAAGTTCGCGAGCCGGAAATGCAGCGCATTCCCTTTGTCTTCAATTCCCCCCACAGCGGCAGGGTCTACAGCCGTTCCTTCCTGGAAAAATCCCGTCTGGACGATCTGTCGATCCGCCGGTCGGAGGATCATTTCGTCGACGAACTGTTCCATTCCGTAACAGATCTGGGCGCGCCATTGTTAATGGCGCATTTCCCGCGCGCCTTTCTCGACGTCAACCGCGAGCCCTATGAACTCGATCCGCGCATGTTCGACGGGCCATTGCCGCCGCATGCCAATATCAGTTCGATGCGGGTGGCCGGTGGTCTCGGCACCGTGCCGCGGCTGGTGGCGGAAAACATGGAAATCTACCGTGGCCGCTTTCCTGTCGCCGAAGCGCTCGAGCGGATCGAGACCATCTACAAGCCCTATCATGCCTGCCTGCGGCGGCTGATTGCCCGCACCCATGTGCAATTCGGGCTGGCGGTCCTGATCGATTGTCATTCGATGCCCGGCAATATCCGGCTGGCCGGGACGGGCCAGCGGCCGGATTTCATCATCGGCGACCGTTACGGCACCAGCGCATCGGCCGATCTGTCACGTGCCGCCGTGTCGTTGCTGGAGGATCTCGGGTTTTCCGTTGCCCGCAACAAGCCCTATGCCGGTGGGTTCATCACCGAGCATTATGGGCGCCCGGCGCGCGGGCTGCATGCGCTGCAGATCGAGATCAATCGCGGTCTCTATGTCGACGAGGCAACCCTGCAGAAGAAGAAGGATTTTCCGATGCTGGCTGAGGCCATCAGGATGTTCCTCAGTGGGCTGGCGGCGCATGTGCAGACGTACACGCCAATCACGTCGCTGGCTGCCGAATAGGCCGGCCTTTTCTTCCTGACATAAAGACAAAAAAAACCGCGCTTTTGGCGCGGCTAAGTCTAGGGAGGAAACACCCAAGGAGGGTATTTACAGTCACAAGTGACTGTAGGGAAAAGCTAATATTGCACCGCACCATTGTCAAGCAAGATTTGGCCGCAATTGGTGCGGTGCGCCAAAACCAAGGGGTGCCGAACTGCCCTGAAATGCTCGGTTTAGCCGCGTTTTTTGATTTTTGAGGCACGTTCTTCGGGAATCCGGGGCAAGACTGCTTACGTATCTGCCCATCCGCTCGATTTTTACCGATTTTTCCGCGGAAGACTTCTTTTTCAAAAAAATGTGCCATAAGCAGATTCAGCCTTCCATTTCCCGATCTTCGTGAGGTTTCATGCTGCCGGACCGTGAATTTTTCGACCGCCTTGCCGATGCTGCCAAAGCGCAAACCCTGCCGCGTTTCCGCACCGGTATCAGTGTCGCCAACAAGGAGGCTGCCGGTTTCGACCCGGTGACCGAGGGAGACCGTGCCGCCGAAACGGCGATCCGCGCTCTGATCGAGGCGCATTTCCCGGATCATGGTATTCTCGGCGAAGAGTTCGGCAATGTCGGGCTCGACCGCGATTACGTCTGGGTGATCGATCCAATCGATGGCACCCGGGCGTTCATTTCCGGCCTGCCGGTCTGGGGAACGCTGATCGGCCTTTATCACAAGGGTGAGGCGGTGATGGGGCTGATGGACCAGCCGTTTACCGGCGAGCGTTATTTCGCCGATGGCAAGAACACCCATTATCGCGGACCGGGCGAAGACAAGGTGGTTTCGACACGGCCCTGCGCCGATCTCAGCCAGGCAATCCTGTTCACCACTTCGCCACATCTTTATACTGGCGATATCAAGACCCGCTTCGAGGCGGTGCAGAGCAAGGTGCAGCTCGCCCGCTACGGCTGCGATTGCTATGCCTTCGCGCTGCTCGCTGCCGGGCATATCGACATCGTCATCGAATGCGGCCTGAAGCCCTATGATGTCGGTGGCATCATTCCGCTGATCGAACAGGCCGGCGGCATTGTCACCGACTGGAATGGCGGCCCGGCGGAAATGGGCGGCGAAGTCATTGCGGCCGGCAGCGCCGAAATCCACGCACAGGCTTTGGCTATCCTGAAGGGCTGAAAACCGAGTTACGCTGACAGGTCCTCTTTTTCCACCATGGCCAGATCCTCGCTGCTGCCGGGGATGAAGGCCTCGATGGCGGCGATCGCCTGGGCGCGATAATGGTCGGCCTCCTGCAGAAGCTCGTGACGGGCGCCGTCGATGGGGATCATGTGGCCGGCGCGAAAATTGCGGGCGAGATTTTCCACGGCCAGATGCGGCACCAGCCTGTCCTGCGTCGGGGCGAGAACGATGGTCGGCACGCGGATCTGCGTCAGATGTTCGCGGGCTGAAACGCGCTTGATCGCCTGGAAAGTCTCATGCAGCCAGCGGGCGGTGGGCGGGCCGAGCGCCAGTTGGGGATGGGCGTCGGTCAAGGCCTTGTTGCGGGCAAAGCGCCGCGCATCCGAGGTCAAAAGGTTTTCCGAAAAGGGCCGTGAGCCCTTGTCGCGCATCAAGGGCAGCGAACCGAGGCCCAATAGGGTGAAAACAGTGGCCATGAGGCTGATCATGCCATGGCCGACCTTTTGGCCGCCCAGCGCCATGAAGGGGGCGGCGATGGCCAGCCGGTCGATGCGGCTGGCGAGCATCGGCGCCTGCGACAGGGCGATCAGCGCGCCCATCGAATGGGCCAGCATGAAGAAGGGCAGGCGGGTGTCCGGCAGGACAATCTTTTCGAGGAAGGTCGAAAGATCACTCTCGTAGTCGGCAAAGCGCCGGACATGGCCGCGGCGCGGGTTCTTCAGCAGCCGATCCGAGCCAGCCTGGCCACGCCAATCGAAGGTTGCCACCCACAGGCCACGCGCGGTGAGCTCGCCGATGGTTTCGGCATATTTCTCGATCGATTCATTGCGCCCCTGCAAGAGCACGACGGTGCCCTTGGCGACGGACGTCTCCGACTTGAAGATCGCATAGCGGATACTGCGGTTACCCACGCCCTCGAAGAACCCCACCGTGTGATTGCCGGGGATCGGGTTATCCGGGGTGGAATGAAGCATAGGCGTCATGGGCAAGTCCGTGTCCGGCGGGTTTTTGAGGGTGCGATGGCGGCACAAGAGTGCGCCGGCAATGCACCGGATTTGTGATGGCTCATCCTTGATCGATACCGATTAAGGAACGGTGCAGGCCTAGGGATAGGGGAGGCGATCTGCCCGGTCAAAGAAAAATGACTTGGGAAAAAGGGCCGGAAACGGTGGGGGACGATATACCGTTCCCGGCCAGAGACAGTCGGTCGGTTGAGGACAGGCAGCATGTGGGAGAAGGGACGTTCACCGCCGCTGCCAGCCTCGTCTTCCGATGCTGCTGTTCTATCGCGGCAAAGCTGAACGCAGCTCGAACCGGCCGTTCATCCTGCGTTTATCGACGGCCGGGCGGATCAAGCGGGTGCTGGAACTTGTCCGCCTGGGGGCTTGAAGGCCGCAAAATTAATTCCCATCTCATCCTCACGGGCGCCGAAACCGGGCTCGTTCACCGGTTCTGCCATCGCCGCTTCCAGGGATGACAGAGCCAAGATCGCACACCAGTTGCTCAAAAGAGGACATCATGCGTCACGTTGATTTTTCCCCCCTTTACCGTTCCACCGTCGGTTTCGACCGTCTCTTCACCATGCTCGACAGTCTCGGCCAGCCGGACCAGTCGCAGACCTATCCGCCCTACAATATCGAGCGGACCGGCGAGAGCACCTACCGGATCACCATGGCCGTTGCCGGTTTTGACGAAAGCGAACTTTCGATCGAAGCCCGCGAGCACACGCTGACCGTCAAGGGCGAGAAGAGCGAGGAAAAGGCGAACGACAACCAGTTCCTGTATCGCGGTATTGCCAAGCGCGCCTTCGAGCGGCGCTTCCAGTTGGCCGACCACATGGAAATCCAGTCCGCTTCGCTGAAGAACGGCCTGCTTCACATCGATCTCCTGCGCGAGCTTCCGGAAGCCGCCAAGCCGCGCCGCATCGACATCGTCGCCGCCCAGTCGGCGCCGAAGCAGATCGAAGCAACCCAGGTCAACGGCAGCGCCAACTAAGCCGTTGCCGAGGATATGACGATGCGGCGCCCGAAGGGGCGCTGCTGACAATCGAGAGCCGTTTGCAGCCGCGTGTTGCAGACGGCTTTTTTGTGAGGGACTTCGCGGCTATATGGCTTGAATGTCGTGATCATGCGCTGGAGGTATAGCAGGCTCCTGACGCAGTCATTTTCCCGGTATTTGTAGGTCATTTGGGACATTAGTTGGTTGTGGAAACACCGTCATTCCTGTGCTTGTCACAGGAATCCAGCCAGCTCAAGTCCTTGAGCTGAAAGAGTCTTTTGACCCGACAGACATCGGGTCGATGGATCCCCGCCACAGGGGCGAGGATGACGGAGAGTGGGTGATGATCCTGGCAGATAATCATTTCAGAATTTATCAGTAGCCTGCTGAAGAGGGATTCAATGAGCGAACGGTTATGTGTGCTGCATGCCGGCGATCTGCCGCCAGAGTGGCGCATTCGTCTATCGCCCTATCACTTCGAACGCGACGAGGTTGGCCGCTCATCGGCCGGCGTCTTCAAGCTTGTCTCGGATGGAGAGCCGGGCCTCTTTCTCAAGGTCGAGCCGGCTGGCCCATTCGCTGAATTGCCCGATGAGGCAATACGGCTGCAATGGCTGGCGGGCGTAGGCCTTGCCTGCCCGACTGTGATTGCGCAGGAGGTTGATGCCGGACGGAACTGGCTGCTGATCAGCGCTATGCCGGGCCGGGATCTGTCTGTCGCCGCGATCACGCCGCAACAGTGCATCGAGATATTGGCCACCGCTTTGCAGCTGTTGCATGCCATCGATATCCGGACCTGCCCGTTCGACCACAGCCTTTCCAGCCGGCTGGCGGTTGCCAAGGCGCGGATGGAGGCGGGCGAGGTCGACGAGGACGACTTTGATGAGGCGCGGCTTGGTCAATCGGCCGAGGACCTTTTCCGGCTTCTTGAAACACAAAAGCCTGACGGTGCCGATCTCGTTGTGACCCATGGCGATGCGTGCTTGCCGAACCTGCTGGCGCAGGATGGCCACTTCAGCGGGTTTATCGACTGTGCCCGTCTGGGCGTCGCTGACCGCTATCAGGACCTGGCGCTTGCCTATCGCAGTATTTGTGACGATTTTGGCGAGGCTTGGGGACAAGCCTTCCTTGATCTCTACGGTGTCCCCCAGCCGGATCGGGCCAAGCTCGACTATTACCAGTTGCTGGACGAGTTTTTCTAACTCCTATTCGGCTGCGGCAACCGCGAGGCGCCGTGAGCGTTCGGCATATTTCTGGGCAATCACCGCGCAGGCCATCAGCTGGATCTGGTGAAACAGCATCAAAGGTAGGACGATGCTGCCGATGCCCTGGCCGGCGAAGATGACGTTGGCCATGGGTACACCGCTGGCGAGGCTCTTTTTCGAGCCGCAGAAGGTGATGGCGATTTCGTCTTCCCGGGAAAAACCCATCAGGCGGCTGCCATACATGGTAACGACCAGCACGACCACCAGAAGCAGGATGTCGAGGGCGATGACGACGGCGATGTCGAGGACGGAGAACGTACTCCAGATGTGTTCCGTCACCGCTTCGCTGAAGGCGAGGTAGACGACCATCAGGATCGAGCCGCGATCGACCGGCTTCAGCAACTTTTTGCGGGCGCGGATGAAATCGCCGATCCATGGCTGGAGAATCTGGCCAAGGATGAACGGGGCGAGCAGCTGCAGCAGGATCTGTTCCAGGGCATCAAGCGAGAAGCCTCCCTGGCCGCCGGAGGTAAACAGCAGGCCGACCAGCAGCGGCGTCAGGAACATGGCGAAAATATTGGAAGCCGATGCTGCGCAGATGGCGGCCGGAACATTGCCACCCGCCATCGAGGTAAAGGCGATCGACGATTGCACGGTCGAGGGCAGGACGCAGAGGAAGAGGATGCCGGTATAGAGCGCCGATGGCAGAACGCTTTCAGGCAGGAAGCCGACGGCAAGGCCGAGCAGGGGGAAGAGCACGAAGGTCGAGGCCAGGATGACGATGTGTAGCCGCCAGTGCAGCAGGCCCGCTACCACGACATCGCGCGACAGCCGCGCGCCGTGCAGGAAAAACAGCAGGCCGATGGCGATTTTCGTCGCGAGGCCAAACCAGTCCGCCGGTTCGCCGGAAATTGGCAGCAGCGATGCAAGGATCACTGTGCAGACGAGGAGGATGGTGAAGGTATCGGGCAGGAAGCGGCGCATATCGATCGTCCGGATAATGAAGGGAAGCGAATGGCGGCATCATTGTCATTGTGATATCGAATGCAAGAAATAACGATTATCACATTTCAGGATGACCGATGCTCGATCTGGTGCAGCTTCGCAGTTTTCTCGCGGTCGAACAGATGGCAAGTTTTACCTTGGCGGCGGAGCGGCTGGGGCTGGGGCAATCGACGGTCAGCCAGCATATCCGCCGGCTGGAAGCCGATCTCGGCCGCAAACTGGTCGAGCGCGACACGCATCGGGTGTCGCTGACGGCCGACGGCGAGGCGTTGCTGGGGCCGGCGCGGGCCATGCTGTCGCTGGACGGGCAGGTGAAATCGCTGTTTGCCGAGCGCAGCCTGCATGGCCGGTTGCATCTCGGCGTCTCGGAAGATTTCGTCATGAGCCGGCTTCCGGCGGTGCTTGAGGATTTTGCCAGGGCGCATGCTTCCGTCGATCTCGAACTGACCGTAGCCTTGAGTGGTACGCTCTATCAGATGCAGGATGAGGGTGCGCTTGACCTGGTGCTGGCCAAGCGGCGGATCGGCGATGCGCGGGGTCAGTTGGTTTACCGCGAGCCGCTGGTCTGGCTGGCGCGCGATCCGGAGCGGGGGATGCGCGGCGATGTGCTGCCGCTGATCGCCTTTCCACCGCCAAGCATTACCCGAAGCGTTGCGCTGGAAGCGCTGGAGCGGGCAGGGGTGCCGTGGCGGATCGTCTGTACTTGCGGCAGTCTCAGTGGACTGACTGCTGCGGCGCGTGCTGGAATGGGCGTTCTGGTGCAGCCACGCAGCATGGCGCCGGCGGGTTTGCGGGAAATTACCTCCGATAGGCTGCCGCGGCTTGAGGATGTGGAATTCGTGCTGGTGGCGCGGCGCGGCGCGGACAGGGCGCTGGTGGAAGCCCTGTCCGGCGAGATTTTGACTACGGTCGGCGGCCCGCAGACCGCATCCGCGACAGGCAAATCAACGTTCTGATCAGAGGGCCTTCAGGAACTGGTCAACATTATCCGGTGTCGTCGCAAAGCTGGTGACCAAGCGATAGAGGCCTTCGTCCTCAGCAACGGAGTCTGACAACGTGTGGGGTACCGGCCAATCGTAGAAGACTGCGCCATCGGCCTGAAGTTTTGCCGCAGTCTCTTTCTTGAGGACGACGAACAGTTCGTTGGAGCCGGTCGGCCACGCAAGATGGGCGCTGTTCGATACTGCGATGCCTGCGGCAAGCCGGTCCGCCATACTGTTGGCGTGGCGGGCGAGGTCGAGCCAGAGGCCGCCTTCGAGATAGGCGTCGAACTGGGCGGCGATGAAGCGGGACTTTGAAAACAGCTGGGCGGAGCGCTTGCGCAGGTAGCCCATTTCCTCGGCCTTGGACGTATCGAACAGAATCAATGCCTCAGCGCACCAGCAGCCGTTCTTGGTGCCGCCGAAGGAGAGCATGTCGATGCCGCGTTTCCAGGTCATTTCGGCAGGTGTCGTATCGAGCGTCACCAGCGCATTGGCAAACCGCGCGCCGTCCATATGCAAAGGCAGCCTGGACGACTTGGCGATGGCGGCGATCGCATCGATTTCGTCGAGGCTATAGACGGTGCCGGCCTCGGTCGCCTGCGTCATGGTTATTGCCATCGGCTGGCCGCCGTGGACGCCGCCGGCGCGGGTGCGCTGGATTTCTTTCTCCAGCCGGCTCGGGTCCATCTTGCCATTCGGTCCATCGACCGGGGCAAGCTTTGCGCCATGCGAGAAGAATTCCGGAGCGCCGCATTCATCGGCATTCACATGCGCTTCACGGTGGCAGAGTACGTGGCCACCCGGACGATTGGTGCTGGCCAGCGCCAGCGAGTTGGCCGCGGTTCCGGTGGCGACGAAGAACACGGCGACGTCACGCTCGAACACCTCCGACAGTCTTTTCTCGACCTTCTTGTCGAGGTCACTCGTGCCATAGGCAGACGCAAAGCCGCCGGCCGCCTTGACGAGGCTTTCGGCAATCACGGGATGGGCACCCGCCCAGTTGTCGGATGAGAAAATCATGATGCGATCCTGCTGTTTTGGGCAAATTCGCCCCGAATTGAATGGTCAGGGGAGACCATACGGATGCCGACGCGGCAATCAATCCAGGCAACGCGAGATAGGGACAATATCAGACCAGTTTGAAACCAAATTGAAGAAAAGAAGGGGTTGGCGAAATAAAATTACAAAAACGTGAAATTAACCGCAATGTTCGGCAAAATAGGGTCGAATATTTTGCATTAGTGGTCTTGCGGAGGAGGGTGCTTTCTGGCATAGAACCTATGAAATAGGACAGTATGACTGTCCTATTTCGGTCTCAAGACCGGAAGGATGCCGGAAAGCCCGCCCGACGCGGCTTCTGGCTGACGATTGTTGACCGCGCCGGACGCTTTCCTGTCCGGGCCGGCGGGACAATCGCGATGGTCGCGAGCACTCTGTGCCGGATGCAGTCCATGCTTCATTTGCGACCGGATCAGGATCATGCAACGATAATGCCGGTGCCGGCCTTAACGGGACTCTTGCCCGCAAAAGCCTGCCTGGATTGCGGAAATATCCGGTCTTAGCCGGGTTAACAGGAGGGAAGACGATGACGGACCTTACGCCATCCACCGTAACTGGTTTCAACACTGCGCGCCCAACGGCGACGGTTGAAAAAAATACCGCATTTCCGGGCCTGCCGAAAAAACAGGGTCTCTATGATCCGCGCAACGAACATGATGCCTGTGGCGTCGGTTTCGTCGCGCATATGAAGGGCCAGAAGTCACACCAGATCGTCAAGGATGGCCTGTTCATCCTGGAAAACCTGACGCATCGTGGTGCTGTCGGTGCTGACCCCTTGATGGGCGATGGTGCCGGCATTCTGGTGCAGATCCCCGACCGCTTCTTCCGTGAGGAAATGGCGCTGCAGGGCGTCATTCTCCCAAAGGCCGGAGAATATGCTGTCGGATACCTGTTCATGCCGCAGGATGAGGCACAGATCGCCCATTTCAAGCAGGTGATCACCGAGGTCGTGGCCGAAGAAGGCCAGACGCTGCTCGGCTTCCGCGAAGTGCCGGTCGATAACGCTTCTCTGTCCAAGGCTGAACACATTGCCGCGACCGAGCCGCACCATGTGCAGGTCTTCATCGGTGCCGGCCGCGATGCTGCGACCAATGCCGAATTCGAGCGCCGCCTGTTCACGCTGCGCAAGGTGATTTCCAACCGCATCTACGATGCCTTCGAAGGCGCCGAAACCGGTTTTTATCCGGTATCGCTGTCGACCAAGACCATCGTCTACAAGGGCATGTTCCTGGCCTATCAGGTTGCTGCCTATTTCAAGGATCTGGCCGACCCGCGGTTTGAATCGGCGGTCGCCCTCGTACACCAGCGCTTTTCGACCAACACCTTCCCGTCGTGGAAGCTGGCGCATCCCTACCGCATGGTCGCCCATAACGGTGAAATCAACACGCTGCGCGCCAACGTCAACTGGATGGCCGCGCGTCAGGCGTCGGTATCTTCTCCGCTGTTCGGCGAAGATATCTCCAAGCTCTGGCCGATTTCCTATGAGGGACAGTCGGATACCGCCTGTTTCGATAACGCGCTCGAATTCCTCGTTCAGGGCGGCTACCCGCTGTCGCATGCTGTGATGATGCTGATCCCGGAAGCCTGGGCCGGCAACCAGCTGATGGCGCCCGAGCGCAAGGCATTCTACGAGTATCACGCCGCCCTGATGGAGCCGTGGGATGGCCCCGCCGCCGTCTGCTTTACCGATGGCAAGCAGATCGGCGCAACGCTTGACCGCAACGGCCTGCGTCCGGCGCGGTATCTCGTCACCGACGATGACCGCGTCATCCTCGCTTCTGAAGCCGGTACGCTGCCAGTGAAGGAAGAGAGCATCATCAAGAAGTGGCGCCTGCAGCCGGGCAAGATGCTGCTCATCGATATGGAAGAAGGCCGGATCATCTCCGACGAGGAGCTGAAGTCGACCCTTGCCAACCAGCACCCCTATCGCCAGTGGCTGGATAACACCCAGCTCATTCTGGAAGACCTGAAGCCGGTGGAGCCCCGGGCGCTGCGCCGCGACGTGTCGCTGCTCGATCGTCAGCAGGCGTTCGGCTATACCCTGGAAGACACCAAAATCCTGATGTCGCCGATGGCGACGACCGGCCAGGAAGCCATCGGCTCGATGGGCACCGATACGCCGATCTCGGCGATGTCGGACAAGACCAAGCTGCTCTACACCTATTTCAAGCAGAACTTCGCACAGGTCACCAACCCGCCGATCGACCCGATCCGCGAAGAGCTGGTGATGAGCCTCGTCTCCTTTATCGGCCCGCGCCCGAACCTGCTCGACCATGCCGGCATGGCTCATGCCAAGCGGATGGAAGTGCGTCAGCCGATCCTGACCAATGGCGATCTCGAAAAGATCCGCTCGATCGGTCACACGGAAGACCGTTTCGACACCAAGACGCTCGACTTCACCTATGACGTGACGCGCGGTGCCGAAGGCATGCCGGAAATTCTCGACCGGCTGTGCGAGCGGGCCGAAGCGGCCGTCAAGGGCGGCTACAACATCATCGTGCTCTCCGACCGCCAGATCGGCCCGGACCGCATGGCGATCCCGGCGCTGCTGGCAACGGCAGCCGTCCACCATCACCTGATCCGCAAGGGGCTTCGCACCTCTGTTGGTCTCGTGGTCGAAACCGGTGAACCGCGCGAAGTGCACCATTTCTGCCTGCTGGCAGGTTATGGCGCCGAGGCGATCAACCCTTATCTCGCCTTCGATACACTGACCGACATGCACAAACGTGGCGAATTCCCCAAGGAAGTCGATGGCAGCGAAGTCGTCTATCGCTACATCAAGGCGGTCGGCAAGGGCATCCTCAAGGTCATGTCCAAGATGGGCATCTCGACCTATCAGTCCTATTGCGGCGGCCAGATCTTCGATGCAATCGGCTTGAACTCGGAGCTGATCGACCGGTATTTCTTCGGCACGGCAACGCAGATCGAAGGCATTGGCCTTGAAGAGATCGCCAAGGAAACCTTCAACCGCCACCAGGCGGCCTTCGGTGCCGATCCGCTTCTGAAGAACACGCTCGATATCGGTGGCGAATATGCCTACCGCATGCGCGGCGAAGGCCATGCCTGGTCGCCGGACGCGGTTGCCTCGCTGCAGCACGCCGTGCGCGGCAATGCAGAGGATCGCTACCGCGAATTCGCCGAGATGGTGAATGGCGCAGCCTTGCGGATGAACACCATTCGCGGCCTGTTTTCGATCAAGGGCGCCGAAGCCATCGGCCGCAAGCCGATCTCGATCGACGAGGTCGAGCCGGCTGTCGATATCGTCAAGCGGTTTTCCACCGGCGCCATGTCGTTCGGATCGATCTCGCGCGAAGCTCATACGACGCTGGCGATCGCCATGAACAGCATCGGCGGAAAATCGAACACCGGCGAAGGCGGCGAAGAAGCCGACCGTTACCTGCCGCTCTACGATGGTTCGCGTAACCCGGAACGCTCGGCGATCAAGCAGATTGCCTCCGGACGCTTCGGCGTCACGACCGAATACCTGGTCAATGCCGACATGCTGCAGATCAAGGTGGCGCAGGGCGCAAAGCCCGGCGAAGGCGGCCAGCTGCCCGGCCACAAGGTCGATGCGACGGTTGCCAAGACCCGGCATTCGACACCGGGCGTCGGCCTGATCTCGCCGCCACCGCACCATGACATCTATTCGATCGAGGATCTGGCGCAGCTGATCTACGACCTGAAGAACGTCAATCCGGAAGCGGATATTTCCGTCAAGCTGGTCTCCGAAGTCGGCGTCGGCACGGTTGCGGCCGGTGTTGCCAAGGCACGCGCCGATCATATCACCATCTCCGGCTATGACGGCGGCACCGGTGCTTCGCCGCTGACATCGCTCAAGCATGCAGGTTCCCCCTGGGAAATCGGCCTTGCCGAAACCCATCAGACGCTGGTGCTGAACGGCTTGCGTTCGCGCATCGCGCTGCAGGTCGATGGTGGTCTGAAGACCGGCCGCGACGTTATTATCGGTGCGCTACTGGGAGCCGACGAGTTCGGCTTCTCGACCGCACCGCTGATTGCCGCCGGCTGCATCATGATGCGCAAGTGCCATCTCAACACCTGTCCGGTGGGCGTGGCAACGCAGGACCCGGTCCTGCGTAAGCGCTTCAAGGGTGCGCCGGAGCATGTGGTCAACTACTTCTTCTTCGTTGCCCAGGAAGTGCGCGAAATCCTGGCGTCGCTCGGTTTTGCCAAGTTCGACGAGGTTATCGGCCTTTCCGAGCTGCTCGAAAAGGATACGATGATCTCGCACTGGAAGGCCAATGGTCTCGATTTCTCCCGTATCTTCCACAAGGTCGATGCGCCGAAGGAAAAGACCTACTGGACCGAGAGGCAGAATCACCCGATCCACGACATTCTCGACCGCAAGCTGATTGCGGCAGCGATGCCGGCACTGGAATCAAAGACGCCCGTGAGCATCGAGGTCGATATCAAGAACGTCGACCGTTCGGCCGGTGCAATGCTGTCCGGTGAAGTTGCCAAGCGCTACCGTCACAAGGGGCTGAAGGACGACACGATCACGGTGAAGCTCACCGGTACCGCCGGGCAGTCGTTCGGTGCGTTCCTGGCGAACGGCATCACGTTCGAGCTGATCGGTGATGGCAACGACTATGTCGGAAAGGGACTTTCGGGTGGCCGCATCGTCGTGCGCCCGCCGGAAAACTCCAAGATCGTTGCGGCCAAGTCGATCATCGTCGGCAACACCGTGCTGTACGGTGCGATCGCCGGCGAATGCTATTTCAACGGCGTGGCCGGCGAGCGGTTCGCGGTGCGCAACTCCGGCGCCATCGCGGTTGTCGAGGGTGTCGGCGACCATGGCTGCGAATACATGACCGGCGGTGTGGTGGTGGTGCTTGGCGAAACCGGCCGCAACTTTGCAGCCGGCATGTCGGGTGGTGTCGCCTATGTGCTGGACGAAAGTGACGATTTCCCGAAACGCTGCAACATGGCGATGGTCGAACTCGAGCCGGTTCCGGAAGAGGACGACATGCTGGAGAAGCTGCACCATCACGGTGGCGACCTCATGCACAAGGGCATGGTCGATGTCGCAGGCGACATGACGCGCCATGACGACGAGCGGCTCTACCAGCTGATCTCCAACCATCTGCACTACACTGGCTCGCCGCGCGCCAAGGAAATCCTTGACCATTGGGTCGAGTTCCGGCCGAAGTTCCGCAAGGTCATGCCGATCGAATACCGGCGTGCGCTGGAGGAAATGGAGCGCATGCGGATGGGCATCGCGGCGGAGTAACCGTCGATCTGTGACAACGCACCCCTGTAGCCGAAGGCGCGGGGGTGCATCTGGCGCGCTCACGCGAGCGTCTACTCGGATTAGAGATATCAGGAATTTACGATGGGTAAGGTCACAGGCTTCATGGAAATCGACCGGCAGCTGGCGAAGTATCAGCCGGCGTCGGACCGCATTCGGCATTTCCGCGAATTCACAATCCCGATGTCGGAACCGGAAGTGCAGAAACAGGCGGCGCGCTGCATGGACTGTGGCATCCCCTATTGCCATGGCCCGACCGGCTGCCCGGTGCACAACCAGATCCCCGACTGGAACGATCTCGTTTATAACGGCAACTGGGACGAGGCGATCCGCAACCTGCACTCGACCAACAATTTTCCGGAGTTCACCGGCCGTATCTGCCCTGCACCGTGCGAGGAAGCCTGCACGCTGAACCTGGAAGACGCGCCGGTCACGATCAAGACCGTCGAGCAAGCCATTGCCGACAAGGCCTATGAAATGGGCTATATCGTGCCGCAACCGGCCGTCACCAAGACCGGCAAGAAAATCGCGATCATCGGTTCTGGCCCGGCCGGCATGGCAGCGGCCCAGCAGCTGGCCCGCGCGGGTCACGAGGTTCATGTGTTTGAACGTGAATCGAAGCCCGGCGGACTGCTGCGCTATGGCATTCCGGACTTCAAGATGGAGAAGAACTTCATTGACCGCCGCGTCGACCAGATGCGCGGCGAAGGCGTCACTTTCCATTGCGGGGTCAATGTCGGGGTCGACCGCACCGTCGACAGTCTGATCGAAGAGCATGATGCCGTGCTCTATTGCGGCGGTTCGGAAACCCCGCGCGATGCCGGTATTCCGGGTGTCGAGTTTGCCGGTGTGCATGATGCGATGCCTTATCTCGTCCAGCAGAATCGCCGTGTCGGCCGCGAAAACATCGATAGCGTCGGCTGGCCGTCGGACCCGATCCTGGCCGGTGGCAAGCATATCGTCGTCGTTGGTGGTGGCGATACCGCGTCCGACTGCGTCGGAACCGCGTTCCGCCAGGGGGCCGTCAAGGTCACGCAGCTCGACATCCGCCCGCAGCCGCCGGAAAAGGAAGACAAGCTCGCCGTCTGGCCGTTCTGGGCCACCAAGATGCGCACGTCTTCGTCGCAGGCCGAAGGTGCCGTGCGCGAATTCCAGGTGGCGACGCTCGAGTTTGTCGGCGAAGACGGCGTCCTGACCGGCGTCAAGTGCTGTCAGGTCGATGAGCGCCGCAAGCCGATCGCCGGCACGGAATTCGTCATCAAGGCCGATCTTGCCTTCATCGCCATCGGCTTCAGTGGCCCGGGTACCGACAGCGTGCTGAAGGACATGGGCGACAAACTTGCCATCGGCAAGGACAAGCGCGGCGGTTCCTTCGTCACCGCCAATGACAAGGATTACCGGACTTCGGTCGACAAGGTCTGGGCAGCAGGCGACGTGCGCCGTGGCCAGTCGCTGGTCGTCTGGGCGATCCGCGAAGGCCGTCAGGCAGCCCGGGCGATCGACGAAGCGCTGATGGGATCGACGGTCCTGCCGCGCTAGTCAAACCCGCCATCGGTCTCGGGACAAAACCCAATTGGAAACGCCGCGTGCCGGGCTGGTGCGCGGCGTTTGCCATTCTGTTGAACCGTTCGTCGCCTGCATTTGGGTTGAAATATGACGGCGAGATGCGATGCAACATTAACTTGCTGCAATGAAACGGTAATAAACCTTTAATTTGTAAATATTCGCAGTGCCTATAATATTCATCTCAAGCGTAGTTCTTGGGAGTTCAGTATTTTCCGCCAATACTGACGGTACTCTGAAGCTTCTTCTTGAAAAGAACGCTGCCGATCACCCGACGCCGCGTTCCCGTCACAGGGAACCATGACGCCGCACCCCAACGAGTTCGTAAGGGACCCTTTGTCATGTCTAACATTCTCCTGACTCACCGTGCCGCAGCGCTGGTCGGAGCCGCCATCCTGGTCGGCGCGGCGGCGTTCCCCTTCACCATCCATTCAACGACTGCGATGGCAGCACCCGCACCAGCCACCGCGCCGTTGGTGTCGAACGGCTCGTTTGCCGATGTCGTCTCTGCCGACAAGCCGGCGGTCGTGACCATTACCACGACCATGAAGGCAACCGATGTCAGCGACAGCGGCAGCAATTCGCCGATGGATGAGCAGTTCCGCCGGTTCTTCGAGCAGCAGGGCATTCCGATGCCCAAGCAGGCCCCGCAGCCCCAGCAAGGTGAACACGCAATGGCTCTTGGTTCTGGTTTCATCGTCAGCAGCGATGGCATCATCGTCACCAACAACCATGTGATCGACAACGCCATCGACATCAAGGTAACGCTTGATGATGGAACCGAGCTGCCGGCCAAGCTCTTGGGCGCCGATCCGAAGTCCGATCTCGCCGTGCTCAAGATCACGGCCGGCAAGTCGCTTGCCACCATCGCCTGGGGCGATTCCGACGCATTGAAGCTGGGCGACCAGATATTGGCGATCGGCAATCCCTTCGGCATCGGCACGACGGTGACCGCCGGTATCGTTTCGGCCCGCGGCCGCGATCTGCACAGTGGCCCCTATGACGACTTCATCCAGATCGACGCGCCGATCAACCACGGTAATTCCGGTGGACCGCTCGTCGATCATTCCGGCAATGTCGTCGGGATCAATACCGCGATCTACTCGCCGAACGGCGGTAGTGTCGGTGTCGGTTTCGCCATCCCCTCCGATCAGGCACAGAAGGTCGTCGCCAAGCTGGAAAAGACCGGATCGATCGATCATGGTTATCTCGGCGTGCAGATCCAGCCGGTGACCGCAGATGTCGCGGATGCTGTCGGCCTCACCAAGGCGGAGGGGGCTCTGGTTGCTGCCGTCAACGCGGGGACGCCTGCAGCGCATGCGGGCCTGAAAACCGGCGATATTATCATGACTGTCGGCAGCGAGGCGGTGAAGTCGCCCCGCGATCTGTCGCGGCTGGTCGCCGATCTGTCGCCTGGTGCAAAGGAAGCCATGACCGTCTGGCGTGATGGCAAGACAGTCGATCTCAGCGTCACCGTCGGTGGCAATGATGGCGATCAGAAGCAGGCTTCAGCCACCAAGGACGACAGCAAGATGCAGACGGGGCCGAGCATCGGCGTCGCCCTTGCCGACCTGACACCGGATGTCCGCCAGGAACTGAACCTGGCTGACAATGTGACTGGTGCTGTCGTTGCCAAGGTCAACCCGGACAAGCCGGCTGCCGCCGCCGGTATCCAGACCGGTGATGTCATCGTCTCGGTCAACGACAAGGCCGTCCTTGGTGCCAGCGACGTGAAGACGGCGATCGCCAATGCGGTGAAGTCCGGGCGCAAGTCGGTGCTGTTGCTCATCGAACGCGGTGACCAAAAGACCTTCATCGCCGTTCCGTTCGCGGCGGCCTAACACGCTTTGGCAGTTCCAATCGCAAGATAAGAACTGTTGAAGGCTCCCCGTCCTCTTTGCGGAAAGAGGGCGGGGTTCTTGTTTATGTCCGAGTGCGTCAGTTGCGGAACACCGGATTGCTGATCACTGTTTCCGGTTTCGACAGGCGGAAATCATCCACCCGCCCCGCCGGTGCTTCGGCAACTTCCCCTTTTTCAACGAGACGGTCGCGCGGGCTCTTGCCGTTGCTGGTCAGTACCGCACCACCACCGAGAAGGGTGGTGCTTCCGTCAAGATCGGGATCGTCGAGGCCGATCGGCTGGGTCTGGATGATATCCTCGTTGGCGGTCGGGGCGGCAACGACCAGGTCCTTCATGCCGTCGGCGCCGGGGATATCCAGAGCCGAGGCGGCGGCATCGCCCAACAGTTTGCGAATATCCTTTTCGACATAGAAGGCAAGCTTGCGCTTGCCGGCCTTGGTGAGGTTGATACCGTCCGATCCGCGCAGGCGGACCTGCTGGCCGTTGATATCGGAGCCCGTCATGACGAATTTGCCGTCCTCGTCGACGAACCCATCCCAGATATCGACAAACGTGCCGCCCACCTTCTCGGTTTCCGCACGGAAGATGCTGTTCAGCGTGACCATATCGGCGGTCATCGATGTGGACTGGAAAGGCGGCATGCCGACCCAGAGAAGCGGTGTCTTGTCCTTGCGGGCAAGCGCAGCGAAGGCGCCGGCCCGGCGGGTATATTCGGCCAGCCAGCGGTCGGTGCGGAATTTTTCCTTCTCGCCGCCGACCGACATCTGCTGGCGCTCGTTGGCGCCGAGGCTGATGATGATCAACGCTGGTTTGGTTTCCGCGATATAGGCGGGCAGGCTTTCAGGCCAGTTGAAATAGTCCTCTCGGACAAGCCCGGATGAGCCATTGGCGCGGGTTTCGATGACGATGCCAGGTGTCGTCTCGAAGGCAGTCTTCAGTCCGTCGCCAAGGCTGCCGGCCACGAAGTCACCGACGACGAGGACCTTCTTGGCCGTCTCCAGCTTTTCGACGACGACGGGGGCGGGCTCGGCAGGGGCCGGTTTCGCTTTCTGCTGTGTCTTTCTGACCTTCGGACGTTGCTGCTGCTGCGGTTGTCTTTGCCGGGGCTCGTAGATCGGCGCGTCGTCATAGACAGGGGGCGGTTGCCTCCGCCCAAATCCGAACAGCATGTCGAGAATGGTCCGGCGCTCCTGCGCTTGCGCCTGGCGCGGCGGCTCCATGACGAGTGCAGTCAGGCTGATCGCGATGACGATCAGGCCGTTGAACAGCCGGTGAAGGCCGCTGCTGCTGTCTCTGCCGCTCATGCACCTGTTCCGCACTGTTCTGGCCCGACGTCTAAAGTGTCTCTACGCAAACGCGCAACGCCTCTCTCTCGAAAGGCGTTGCGTCAAGGATGCAGAAGGATTGCGCCGCAATTGAGAGCGTTGTTCAGCGCGTTCGATCGCGTCTACTTCCGCAGTGCCTTCAGCAGGTGCTGTGTCGGTTCGCCGTCGGGCGAAAGGCCATTGCGGTTCTGGAAGGCCTGGATCGCGGCCTTGGAGCCGGAGCCGAAATTGCCATCGACTTCGCCGTCGTAATAGCCGAGTTCCTTCAGGCGGGACTGCAGCTCGAACTTCTGCTTGATGTCGAGCGAACCGTCCGGGCGGCTCCAGGCCTGCTGCATGCCGCCATAGCCGGCGATCTCGTCGGCGAGAAGGCCAACGCCCAGCGCATAGGAGTCCGAGGCATTGTAGCGCTTGATGACGAAGAAGTTCTTGGTCATCAGGAAGCCGGGGCTGCCAGCACCGCCGGGCATCTTCAGTTGTGCACGCGTGTCGCCGTTGCGGAAAGCCTTGCCGTTCGGCCGGGTAAAGCCGAGGGCTGCCCATTGGGCAACCGTCTTCGTCTGGTCCGCATACTGGCTGCCGTTCTGCGGTGGCGACACTTCGTAGCCCCACGTCTGTCCCGATTGCCAGCCGTTCTTCTTGAGCAAATTGGCCGCAGTCGCCAGCGCGTCCGGCACCGAGTTCCAGATGTCCTTATGGCCGTTGCCGTCGGCATCGACAGCGTAGAGCAGGTAGCTGGTCGGAATGAACTGCGTGTGTCCCATGGCGCCGGCCCAGGAGCCGTTCAGCTCGCGCGGAGTGACATCGCCGTTCTGCAGGATCTTGAGAGCGGCGATCAATTGTGTCTTGGCATATTTGGCCCGCTTCGGGTCGGCATAGGCAAGTGTGGCGAGCGCGCGCGGCACGTAATGCAGGCGATCGTCCTTTTCCAGAACGGCGCCATAATTGGATTCCATCGACCAGATGGCCAGGAGCACGTTCCTGTCGATACCGAAATGTTTCTCCAGTGCCGCGAGCGTGCGGCCATGCTTGACCGCCATTTCCTGCCCGACCTTGCGGGTGTAGGGATTGACGCGGCTGTCAATATATTCCCAGATCTTGCTCTTGAATTCGGGCTGATAGGCTGCCTTCTGCAATACGTCGGGATCGGGCGTCTTTACGCCGGCAAAGGCCTGGCGGTAGGTTGCCTTGGTGATGCCGCTCTTGGCTGCTGTGGCATAGAAGCTGTTGATCCAGGTCTCAAAACCCGCGTCAGCCGAGGCTGTTGACGGGGAAAACAGGGCTGCGGCTGTCATGAATGCGGCGGCAGCGCAGCGAAGGAGAGTGTGTCGGGTCGTTGTCATCAGCTGTCGTTTCCGTTGGTCGGCGCTCTGCTGCGATCAGGGGTGACCGGCGGTGCGCAAATTTACAGTCATAGAGCCAGCTTCGTGCAGGTGGTTATGCACTGGTTCCATTCTCGAGCGATTCAGCCCAGGAGGCAACCGCCAGAACCGAAATCTTACGAAAATGAAGTCAACAAATTCTTTACCATGAATGGGTGGTTAGGTCTTCCTTTGCAAAAAAATAGCAATTTGCTGTTTATTGCCTATTGATACAAAGCCTAACCGATTTAAATCACAGTGCCGTGATCCTGGAGATGTCAATGACTGACAAGCGTAGAGTTCGTAAAGCCGTTTTCCCCGTCGCCGGCCTTGGAACCCGGTTCCTGCCCGCGACAAAAGCCGTTCCGAAGGAGATGCTGACCGTCGTCGACAAGCCGGTGATCCAGTATGTGGTGGATGAGGCGCTGGATGCGGGCATCGAACACCTGATCTTCGTCACCGGCCGCAGCAAACAGGTGATCGAGGATTATTTCGATATCCAGGTCGAGCTGGAACAGACCTTGCGCGAGCGCAACAAGACGGTGGAGCTGACGCTTCTCGAAAGCATTCTGCCGGTTGCCGGCAGCACCAGCTTTACCCGCCAGCAATCGCCGCTCGGGCTTGGCCACGCCGTCTGGTGTGCGCGCGAACTGGTTGGCGACGAACCCTTTGCGCTGCTTTTGCCTGACATGATCATGCAGGCCGAAAAGGGCTGCCTCAAGGGTATGGTCGAGCTTTACGAGCAGAGCGGCGGCAACGTCATCGCCGTTGAAGAATGTGCCCCCGACCAGACCCATAAATACGGTATCGTCGGTGCGGGCGAGAAGGTCGGAGACGGGTTCAAGATCACCAAGATGGTCGAAAAGCCGCCGCAGGGCACAGCGCCATCCAACTTCTTCATCAACGGCCGCTATATCCTGCAGCCGGAAATCTTCTCGATCCTTGCCACCCAGGAGCGTGGCGCCGGTAACGAGATCCAGTTGACCGACGGCATGTTGAAGCTCGCGCAGACGCAGGATTTTGCCGGCTACCACTTCCGCGGCAACACCTATGATTGCGGCATGAAGGAGGGCTTCATCCTGGCAAACGTGGCGTTTGCTCTGGCGCGCGGCGATATCCGGCCGGGTGTTGAAGGTCCTCTGAGGGCTTTGCTGCAAGGTCTGAAATAAGCCAGCCGTTAGACGTCAAAGAGCCCGCTGGCAGAACCGCCAGCGGGCTCTTTTTTTGTTTTTGGATCAGCGGCGTAGCGTCAGGCCAACACCGACGCGGGCGATATTGGTCGCGGGGCCGCTGTCGCGGGTGGTGTGCTCGTAGCTGACATCGCCGGTGAGGGCGAGATAGCGGTTAAGATCCCAGGTCAAGCCGGCACCTGTCGCCCAGACATTCTCGTCACTGGACGTGCCGCTTTGGAAATTGCGCAGCGTCAGGCTGTTTGAAAGCCGTGCTACCAGCGCGGAGCGGAGTTCGTGGGTCGCGTTGGCGCTCAGCGTATAGACCATCGCACCGCTTTCGCCGGCGGTGGTCGATGGTTCGATCCCTGTGGAGACGCCGTACGTCACATCCGTGCCGCGTTGCGGCGACCATCTGACCAGACCGTCGATGGTAAAGCCCTTCAAATCATTGAGGCGGTTATCGTCGAACCGGTAGGTTTGATAGCCAAGCGCGATCTCGCCATTGAGCTTTTCTCCGAGATCGGCCTCGATGCCGGCGCGCGCACCATAGCTGTCATAGGATCTTTCGAAGCCGAGCGTGTCCTTGCGCAGGTCGTAGATCGATTTCCCGGCGGACGCTTCGATGAACGGAATAAGCGCTGGCGACAGTTCATAGCCGACGCGCACGGTGACAGCACCGGCGTTACGGTTTCTATCCTTCAGCGACAGCGTGCCGCCGTTTTCCAGTTCGGCGCTGCCATAGACATAGCGGTCGAAATCGATCTTGGCCGAGCCGCGCAGGATGCCGAAATCACGTTCGATGCCTGCGCCGAGCGTATATTGATCGATGCCGGACTGGACGCTGGCATTGCTGATCGCGTTCGGGTCGGTCGAATCTTCGCGCTCGAAATGATAGCCGGCCTTCAGCGTTGCCGTCGTCTGCTCGGAGAGGTCGAGCCTGAGGGCTGCTTCGAGGTCGGCTGTCGGTTCCGTCTCGCCGGAGCCGGAGACATTGCGCTGCCATGTGCCTTCGCCGGTCACCGTCAGCTGGTGGCGCGACCAGTCGGAGGTCAGCGTGCCCTTCAGGCCGGTCTCGAGATAGCTGCGTTTTTCCTTGGAGCTGCCGGTCTTGTTGCTTTCGAAATTGTAGGTCTGGCCGAGCGTCGGTTTCAGAACGAAACTGCCAAACCGGACGCCCTGTGCATCGTTGCGGTCGATATCGAGCTGCGACCGGAGGCCATCGACGGTATTTTCGCGCAGGTTGGTGCGGGCCATGTCCTCATCGACCGTGGGGTCGTTGAGCAGCGGTTCACCGGCATCGGTGCTGATCGAACCGGTGGTGATCGCTGCATCCGGTGCAGGCGTTGTGCCCGGCAGTACCGTTGTTGTGTTTGGTGTTGCTGTTGCCGTGCCGCCCGATGCGGGGAGAAGAGCCTGGGCGGAGACGGTTTGCGGCAAAAACAGCGCGCAGCTGGCCATCAGCCAAGCGGCAGTGGCTGCCGGGCGCGCAAGCGTCGTCCTCTTCGTGCGTGGATAGAATGGCGTCATCTGCCGAATGCCCGGAAATCCGTTTACCAGTGTTGAGCAACCGTAAACGGATGTGGTTAACCATTCCTTTCCGAAACGGCATTGGGCTTTGTTTTCAGGCGCTTTCAACGATCAGGTGGCTGCCGCTGCTGCCTGTTACCTTGACGCGGGTGCCGGCGGGCAGGTCCGGTCCGTTGACGGGCCAGGTCGTCGCGTCGAGCCGGATCCGGCCGCGCCCCTCGCTAATCGGCTGTTCGAGAGCGGCGGTGCGGCCAATGAGGCGGGCGCCACGCTGGTTGAGTAGCGGTTCGTCGGTCGTATCACCCGAACGGGCGAGCAGCCGGCGGCCGATGACCGCCGCTGCGACGGAGAGCACGGCAAAGAACACCAGCTGTGCCTGCCAGACCCAGAAACCGGCGTCCCAGAGCAGAAGCGACAGGGCGCCGGTGAGAATGGCGGCGATACCGATCCAGACGAGAAAGACGCCGGGCGCGACGACTTCGGCTGCCAAAAGCACCAGGCCCAGCACCCACCAGCTCCAGGGACCAAGTTCGAGGATGACGCGCTCGATCATCGATCAGCCTTCCTGCTTGGCCGTATCGAACGGATTGCGCACCGGGACGGTGCGGGGGAGGGGCTGGCGGGCCGGGGCAGGCGTATCGCCGCCGCCATTGCCGAAGACTTCGCGTGCAATCGCACCGATGCCGCCGAGCGAGCCGATCAGCGCGGAGGCTTCCATCGGCATCAGCACAATCTTGGAATTCGGTGCGGTGCCGATGGCGGCCATGGCTTCAGTGTATTTCTGGGCGACGAAGTAGTTGATCGCCTGCACATCGCCGGCAGCGATCGCTTCCGAGACCATCTTGGTGGCCTTGGCTTCGGCCTCGGCCAGACGTTCGCGGGCTTCGGCATCGCGGAAGGCGGCTTCGCGCTGGCCTTCGGCCTGAAGGATGGCCGACTGCTTGGCGCCTTCGGCGCGCAGGATCTGGGCGTTGCGCGAGCCTTCGGCTTCCAGCACCTGGGCACGCTTTTCGCGCTCGGCCTTCATCTGGCGGGCCATGGCATCGACCAGATCCTTCGGCGGCTGGATGTCCTTGATCTCGACGCGGGTCACCTTGATGCCCCACGGACCAACGGCTTCATCGACGACATGCAGCAGCTTGTCGTTGATGATTTCGCGGTTGGACAGGAGTTCGTCGAGGTCCATCGAGCCCATGACCGAGCGGATGTTGGTCATCGTCAGGTTGAGGATGGCGCTCTGCAGGTCGGAGACCTGATAGGCGGCCTCGGCGGCGTTCAGCACCTGATAGAAGGCAACGGCATCGGCAGCGCAACTGGCATTGTCGCGGGTGATGACTTCCTGCGTCGGAACGTCGAGCACCTGCTCCATGACGTTCATCCGGGCACCGATCTTGTCGATGAACGGGATGATGATGTTGAGGCCCGGCTCAAGGGTTCTGGTATAGCGGCCGAAACGTTCCACCGTGTAGCGATACCCTTGCGGTACTGTCTTGATGCCGGCGAACAGCACAAGGATGACGAGGATCACGAAGGCGATGACGACGATGTCCAGTCCGGCCAGAGGCATGGGGGTGATTCTCCTTTTGGGTGCGTCTTGTTGTTGGATGCACTCTAGGACAAGACGTGACGATTGGTCAGCCTATTTGCAAGAGGCTGGCCAAATTTCTCGGATGGCCGAAAATTCTGCAACAGGAAAGGGTTAAGCCCAGCCCATCAGTTCCCGGCGTACCACGTGCTCCAGTACGGTCATGCCGCCCTCGCTGTCGTTCAGGCACGGGATATGGGCGAATTTCTCGCCGCCGGCATGGTGGAAGGTTTCGGCGGCTTCCACCGCGATTTCCTCCAGCGTTTCCAGGCAGTCGGAGACGAAACCAGGATTGATCACGGCGATGCGCTTGACGCCTTCCTTGCCGAGCTTCTCCACGGTCTTGTCGGTGTAGGGCTGCAGCCATTCTTCCGGGCCGAAACGGGACTGGAAGGTGACCTGCAGCTTTTCCTTGGACCATCCGAGCTTTTCGCGCACCAGCCGTGCCGTCTTCTGACACTGGCAATAATAGGGGTCGCCCTTGTCGAAATAGGATTGCGGGATGCCGTGGAAAGATGTCAGCACCACCTCCGGCTCCCAGTCGAGCGTGGCGAGGTGGCTGGTGATCGAATTGGCCAGCGCCTCGATGTAGACCGGATCGTCATGGTAGGGCGCAACCGTGCGCAGGGCCGGCTGCCAGCGCATTTTCAAAAGGGCCTTGAACGCCTCGTCGTTGACGGTCGCGGTCGTTGCCGCCGCATATTGCGGATAGAGCGGGAAGACGAGAATCTTTTCGCAGCCGTCCTTCTGCAGTTCGTCCATCTTCGACTTGATCGACGGCCGGCCGTAGCGCATGGCCCAATCGACGCGGACATTCGGCAGGTCAGCGAAGGATTTCGCCATGATCTCTGCCTGGTTGCGCGTATAGGTGCGCAGGTAGCTCTCGTTCAGCTCCTTGTTCCAGATCGTCTCATAGGCCTTGCCGACCTTGGCGGGTCGTGTGTTGAGCACGATGCCGAACAGGATCGGGTACCAGAAGAACGGCGACCACTCGATCACCCGCCGGTCCATCAGGAATTCCTTGAGATAGCGCCGCATCGACACCTTGTCGGTGCCATCGGGCGTGCCGAGGTTGACCAGCAGCACACCCACCTTGCCAAACTTGACGGGCGGATGGTTCGGGGCGGTCATCTCGGTGGCGGCGGTCATGGCATATCCTGCGGTGTACGGGGTGGCGTCTCTTATACGACAAGGGGCGCGTGCGGTTCATGCCGTTCTTAAAAAGAAAAACCGGCCCGGGGAACCCCGGACCGGTTTTTCAACTAGAGACATATTGTCTTACTTGGCAGGAATCGTCAGTTCCTTGCCGATTTCCAGGTGCCTCGGAGCCGGGTTGCCGTTGGCGCCAGCAATGGTCTTCCAGAGTTCGCCATTGCCATAGACGGCCTTGGCCAGATCCCAGAGGGTGTCACCCTTGACGATGACATGCTTGTTTTCGGCAGTTGCCGCAGGTTTGGCTTCCGGTGTCGCTGTTTCCGTCGCAGCCGGCTTGGCATCGGTGGTTACGGCTGTGTCGGTGCTGGTCTGGGTCGATGGCTCAGCCGGGGTCGCAGCGGCGATTTCGGTGATGCGGCCGTCAGTCTTCGGCTTGTAGGGATTGTTGGCCGTCAGGTAGTCGGCAAGAACCGTCTCCAGCCCCGGGCCGTAATCATAGGCATTTTCGGCCTTGGTCTTGAAGACGCTGTAGCCATCGCCGCCGTTGCGCATGAAGTTGTTGGTGACGACATTGTAGGTCTTGGCCGCATCGAGCGGCACATAGGCTTCGCCCTCCTTGACCTCGACGACCGAAATCCGGCTGCCAATCGGGCGGGTTCTATCGAAGGAAAACTTCATGCCGGCCACCTGCGGGAAGCGGCCGCCGGCTTCTTCGATCTGGCTGAGGCCATTTTCCAGCGCGGCGCTGATATCGGCGCCCTTGATCTGGAAGGTCGCAACCGTATTCTGGAACGGCAGGACGGTCACTGCTTCGCCCATCGATACGTCGCCAGCGTCGATCGAGGCACGCAAGCCGCCGCCATTGGTGATGGCGATTGTTACGCCCTGGCCCTTGACGCGGTCGAGCATGGCGTCGGCCACCAAGTCGCCCATCTCGCATTCCTTGGCGCGGCAGGAGTCACGGGTGCCGTCGATCGGTGCTTCGGTCTTACCGATGATCTTGGCCTTCAGCTCTTCGATCGGCTTTCCCATCTCCTTGACGCGGGCAAGGACTGCTTCATCCGGCTTGAATTTGGAATCGATCAGGATCGGATCGCCCTTGGCGGATTTGACGACGCCGTTATCGTCGAAATTGACGACGAGATCGCCGAGATACTTGCTGTAGGAACCGGCCTGGACAACCGGAACCTTGTAGCCGCCGGGATTGTCGACCATCGTCGGATAGGGGCCTTCGGCCTTCTCGTCGGTGTTGGACAAGAGGCTATGCGAATGGCCGCCAACGACGATATCGACATCGGGGATCTTGGCAATAACGGCGAGGTCGCGCGGATAGCCGACATGGGTCAGGGCAATGATCTTGTTGACGCCCTGCTTCTTCAGGTCTTGAACGGCCGTGGTGATGGTATCGACATCGAGCCCGATCAGCACATTGTCGCCCGGCGAGGAGATTTCAGTGGTGTCGTTGGTGACCGCGCCGACGATGCCGACCTTCTGACCGCCGACATCGAGCACCAGCGAAGGCTTGATGCGATCGACGAGCTTGGACTTGTAACCGGCGAGAACGTTGGAAGAGATGACCGGGAAGGTGACCTTGTCGAGGAAGGGGATCAGGCCCTCTTCGCCTTCATCGAACTCGTGGTTGCCAATGGTCATGGCGTCGAACTTCATCAGGTTGAGGAATTCGGCCTCGGCCGCGCCCTTGTAGGTGGTGAAGAACAGCGAGCCCTGGAAATTGTCGCCACCGTTCAGCAACAGCACGTTCTTGCCGGTCAATTCCTGGCGCTTCTGGTCGATCGCGACCTTCAGGCGGGCGACGCCGCCAAAGCACTCGTTCTTGCCCTCTTCCTCGGAGGAGCATGTCGAATCGAATTTGTTGATCGATTCGATGCGCGAGTGGAAATCGTTGATGTGCAGGATGTTCAGTTCATAATCGGCGAAGGCGGCACCGGACGAAAGCGCAAGGATCGAGGCTGTCATCAGCCCGGTTCGCAAATGTCTGATCATGGATGTCTCCTGTTCCTGGTTTTTGTTGTCAGCAGCATAGAGCACTGCTGTGACACTTGGGTCGGAGTAGATGGTTTCATTTGGTTGCACCGACATCAAGCACTAAATCGATCTATCCCTGCGCGGGCTCCCGGCAAGGTTAAAATGAAGGCGGGATTCAAGAAAACGCCGCTTGGGGGAGCGGCGTTTGTCCGTTTGCAGTGAGACCGGTGTCGCTCATGCCGGTGCTGTCGTCAGTGCGCTTCTTGACGCATCGAACTCCAGCTTGGCGACGATGGCAACGATCACTGCTTGGCCGATCAGGAACACCCAGCCAATCGTGTTCGGGGAGATATAACCGCCGATAGGCAGCAGAAGGCTGGCGGCGACCCATAGGACGTTGCCGATGATGATCAGACCGACGGCCCAGCGGGAGGCGGGGGCAAATGCGGCTGTGATGGCCATGAAGGCGGCAATCGGCAAAAGACTGAGGCCGGCCCAGTGCAGAAGGGTCTGCGGTATCTGCGTGAGCGCGCTGATCGGCGCGGATGCAACGAGAACGGCTGCGCCCATCGCCGTGCAAGTCAGCGCATCCGCCACCAGCAGGCTCTTCAGGGTCAACGCGTTGATTTTAGCCATGATCTGATCTTTCCTCTTACCAATAGGCCTGCAGGTATTGCAGTGCCTTGATCCCGATCCTGCGGCAGTTTGCTACGGCCGTCGATTACGCCCGAGGTAATTGTCAAAGATACCTCGTGGTCTCATAGTCACCCTATGCTGAAGGACACGATTTCTGCTGGAGACTTGCTCAGGGACTGGCGCCAGAGACGCCGGTTAAGCCAGCTCGCGCTTGCGACCGACGCCGATATTTCCCAGCGCCATCTGAGTTTCGTGGAATCCGGCCGCTCGCTGCCCAGCCGTGACATGATCCTCAGATTGGCGGAACAACTGGACGTGCCGCTGCGCGAGCGCAACGCCATCCTGATCGCCGCGGGATTTGCGCCGATCTACCGCGACCGCCCGCTGAATTCACCGGAACTGGCCGGAGCACTCTCGATTATCCAGCGCATCCTTGATGGTCACGATCCCCATCCGGCACTGGCGGTTGACCGGCACTGGACGCTGTTGGCAGCAAATCGGGCGGTGGGTATGCTGCTCGCAGGCGTTGCCGGTCATCTGGTTGCCGGGCCGGTTAATGTCCTGCGCGTCAGCTTGCACCCGGACGGGCTAGCCCGCCGTGTGGTGAATTTCAGGGAATGGCGCAGCCATATCTTCAAGCGGCTTGCCCATGAAATCGCTGTGTCCGCCGATCCGTTGCTTGCCACGCTGCTCGATGAACTTAAATCCTATCCGGTGCCGTTCGCCGCGCGGCCGCCAGCAAGCCGCTCCAGCACAGCGCATGCGGATATCGCGGTACCGCTCATCCTGACGAGTGAAGCAGGGCCATTGTCTTTTCTGAGCACCACAACGGTCTTCGGTACGGCGACCGAAGTGACGCTGTCGGAAGTCGCGATCGAAGCGTTCTTTCCCGCAAACGTTGAAACTGCCAAGGCCATGGCGGATCTGGCTGCGGCATCCCCGCCGGTCAGCGCCCTCTGAAAAGAAAAACCCTCCAGGCCCAGGGCCGGAGGGTTCTTGGTGTTCAGGGCCATAAGCTGGCGCTTGATCAAACCTTGCGGGACAGCGAGAACTGTGCACCGGAATCCGTGGTGCAGTTGAGCTGCGACATCGAGACCATGGCGCAATTGACCTTGGACTGGGTTTTGCGGACCATTGAGGTCATATTGATCTCGACCAGCTTCGGCGACAGATTGATGTAGTTTCCGGACGCCAGAACCTGGTTGGTGTCGGTGGTGCGGGTCGTGAACGTTCCCGCCGAGAATGTCGAGACTATACCGTTCGGATCGACCCATGCACCTTCGACACCAGCCGGTGCGACCTGGCGGTTTTGCGGCAGTTCCCGCACTTGGCCCCCGCCCTGGCAGGAGGCCAGAGTTATGGCGGACAGAACTGTCAGGATGGCGATCGGCTTCATATGGGTCTCCCGGAGGCTGCGCGGAAAGCTGTCTTTCGATTGAAAAAACCATGCCGTGATCAGGAGTTGAAAGCAAGAGTGGGGCATCAGCACGGCAGGTATTATTCGATCTACAACGAAAAACGCCCGGAGATCGTTCCCCGGGCGTTCGATATTCAAGCGTAATCAGTCAGTTCAGCGAACGAGGATGTTCTTGAACTGCCACGGATCCTTGGTGTCGAGTTCTTCCGGGAACAGGCCCGGACGGCCGTCGAGCGGGGTCCAATCGGTGTAGTGGCCTTCAACCGGGCCGAGATACGGTGTCTGCACTTCCAGGCAACGCTTGTAGTCGATCTCGTCGGCTTCGACGATGCCGGCGGTCGGGTTTTCAAGAGCCCAGACCATTCCGGACAGAACAGCCGAGGTCACCTGAAGGCCAGTGGCGTTCTGATACGGCGCGATGCGGCGGGTTTCCTCCAGCGACAGGCGCGAGCCGAACCAGTAGGCATTCTTGTCGTGACCGTAGAGCAGGACGCCAAGTTCATCGATACCGTCGACCAGTTCGTGCTCGTCGAGAACGTGGTGAACCGGCTGCGCGTTGCCGCCGTTGCCGAACATTTCATGCAGCGACAGGACTGCGTCATTGGCCGGATGGTAAGCGTAATGGCAGGTCGGGCGGAACGTGACGTCGCCGTCCTTGTCCTTCACCGTGAAATAGTCGGCGATCGAGATGGATTCATTGTGGGTGACGAGGAAGCCGTATTGCGGGCCAGGTGTCGGGCACCAGGTGCGGACGCGGGTGTTGGCACCCGGCTGTTCCAGGTAGATAGCCGCCTTGTTGCCCTTCTTGTGCTTCTTGGCGTTCTTCGGCATCCAGTTTTCGTGGGTGCCCCAGCCGAGTTCTGCAGGCTGCAGGCCTTCGGAAATGAAGCCTTCGACCGACCAGGTGTTCCAGAAGACGTTGAGCGGCTTCGGGTTCTTGGTCAGCTGTGTATCGCGTTCGGCGATGTGGATACCCTTGACGCCGGTCTTCTTCATCAGCTTGGCCCAGCCTTCGCGGTCATGCTGGTCCGGCTCGTCGAACTTGATGTCGAGATCGTTGGCAAGGTTTACCAGAGCCTGCTTGACGAACCAGGAGACCATGCCCGGATTGGCACCGCAGGTGGACACGGCCGTTGTGCCACCCGGGTTCTTTGCCTTTTCCTTGCGGAGCGTTTCGCGCAGCGCATAGTTGGTGCGGTCGGCATTCTTCATGTTCTTGTCGAAGTAGAAGCCGAGCCAAGGCTCGATAACCGTGTCGATGTAAAGCACGTCGAGCTTGCGGCAGAGCTTCATCAGGTCAACCGAACCGGTATCGACCGACAGGTTGACGCAGAAGCCCTGGCCTTCGCCTTCGGTCAGGAGCGGCTTCAAGAGGTCCTTGTAGTTGTCCTTGGTGACATATTCCTTGATGTGGCGAACGCCATGCTTGGCAAGGATTTCCATGTCGCCCGCGTCTTCGCGCGGGTCGATGACAACCATCCGGCTCTTGTCGAATTTGAAGTGGCGCTCGATCAGGGGCAAGGTGCCGCGGCCGATGGAGCCAAAGCCGATCATTACGATCGGGCCGGTGATTTCGCCGTGAACCGGGTAGGTTGTTTCTGCCATTTCGCTTAGTCTCCTGCGGACGGGTTCGTCTGGGTTTGGAACGGCATACCGTGCCTGCCCTTTGGTTGAAAGGCCCTAGAGCATAGATTTCTGTCACAATAAAGGGTGACACGGCAACTCAGCCGGTTTGTAGCACGTTGCCGATGACAGGTTTGTGGATGGCAGGAGAGGCAGCTCTCAGACTGTCGCCGTTATTTCAGCAGACCATGCCTTGACTGTCTTGGCCATCGTTTTCAGGTGGTCGGCAGTGGAGAAACCGGACAGCGTCTTGCGTGGCTTCAGGTCGTGATCCCCGTCTTCCAGCCAGAGAATGCGGATGTTGCCGGATAGCGCGTAGCCTGCAACCTCCTCGCGCGTTCCGAATTCGTCGCGGGTTCCCTGGCAGATGAGTGTCGGTGTTTTCAGCTCTGTCAAATGTTGCGTGCGCAGGTTTTCAGGCTTGCCGGGTGGATGGAACGGATAGCCGAGGCACAGCAGACCAGTGATCGCCCCCCGCGACAAAAGGTCATCGGCTACCATGCTGGCAACGCGGCCGCCCATCGACTTGCCGCCGATGATCAGTGGTCCAGTTGCACCGAGCCGCGCGACGGCTGCCCTATATTCAGGGATCAGCTTTTCTGCCTTTGGCGGCGGCTTGCGCGTGCCGGAGGTGCGGCGGGCAGCCATATAGCCGAACTCCAAGCGGGCGACGCGAAATCCCTCCACGACGAGGGCCGCCGTGGCGGCATTCATCGAGGTGGAATCCATCGGTGCACCGGCGCCATGGGCGAGCAGGATGGTCAGGGCTGCGTTGGCTGGGCCGTCGATGAGAAAGTCCTGATCCATGATGAAGTCCGCGCCTGTTTGCCGAGACGGCCGTCATCGGCCGAGGCGGTCCTTATGTCAAAAACAGCCTTCGGCGGAAAGCAGCCTGTTGGACCTTCGGTTATTTTGGTGCGGCCTGATCCGGATGGGCCGCAACAAAGGCGGGCAGTGCGGCACATCTGTCGGCAATGGCCATCGTGCGGGGGCAGACAGTCAAATCGACGGCCCAGCGCCGGGCATTATAGATCTGCGGCACGAGGCAGAGATCGGCCATGCTCGGCTTGCCGCCATGGCAGAAGTCGCCGGTTGCCGCATTGTCGAGCAGGCGCTCGAAGGCTTGAAGACCTTCGCCGATGAACTTGCGCATCCAGGCTGCGCGCGCCGCATCCGGATCGCTCGCCTGCTGCATGACATAGGCGACGATGCCGAGATTGCAGCTGGGGTGGATGTCCATGGCAATGGCATAGGACAGTGCCCGGACACGGTGACGGCCAAGCGGATCGGCGGGTAGGAGAGTGGTGTCCGGCCGCGTTTCCGCCAGATATTCGATAATGGCAAGGGACTGCGTCAGCATATGGCCATCGATCTCAAGAGCCGGGACCAGCCCCTGCGGATTGCGGGCCAGATGCTCCGGCTGTTTGTGTTTTCCGCTCAGGAGATCGACGGAAACGGAACCATAGGGGATCGCCAGCATATTGAGCGCGATCCGCACCCGGTAGCTGGCCGAAGAGCGCCAGTAGTCGAACAGAACCGTATCAGTCATCGGGATTGCCTTGAGCCGGGTCATATTTCATGACGGTCTGCTCGATTGCCCCGAAGATCGAATGTCCCGCCTCGTCCTTCATCTCGATACGGACGATATCGCCGAAATGCATGAAAGGTGTGGTGGGGGCCCCCTTCTCGATGGTTTCGATGGTGCGGATTTCGGCGATGCAGGAATAGCCGACGCCGCCTTGCGAGACCGGCTTGCCCGGGCCGCCGTCGAGCTTGTTGGAGACGGTGCCCGAGCCGATGATGGTGCCGGCCGAAAGCGGCCGGGTTTTTGCCGCATGGGCAATGAGCTGGCCGAAATCGAAGGTCATATCGATGCCGGCATTGGCGCGGCCGAAGGGTTTTTCGTTGAGCTCGACGAGCAGTGGCAGGTGTAGCTTTCCACCATCCCAGGCCTCGCCGAGTTCTTCCGGCGTCACCGCGACCGGCGAGAAGGCCGAGGACGGCTTGGACTGGAAGAAGCCGAAGCCCTTGGCAAGTTCGGCTGGAATGAGACCGCGTAGGGAGACGTCGTTGACCAGCATGATCAGGCGGATCGCGGCCCTTGCTGCCTCTGGTGTTGCGTCCATCGGCACGTCGTCGACGATGACGGCGATCTCGGCTTCCATGTCGATGCCATAGGCCTCGTCGACCATGACGATCGGGTCGCGGGGACCAAGGAAAGCGTCCGAGCCGCCCTGATACATCAAGGGCTCGGTCCAGAATGTCGCCGGCATCTCGGCGTTGCGGGCCTTGCGGACCAGTTCGACGTGATTGACATAGGCCGACCCATCTGCCCACTGATAGGCGCGCGGCAGGGGGGATGCTGCTTCGCTTTCGTGAAAGCGCATGGAGGGTTGCGCCCCGGTTTCCAGCCCTTCCGCCACCTCGTCGAGCCGCGGGCCGACATAAGCCCAATCGTCCAGCGCCGCCTGCAGCGTGCGGGCGATATGGCCGACCTCGGAACAGCGGGTCAAATCCCTGGAGACGACGACCAGACGGCCGTCGCGGGTGGAGTCCTTGAGTGTGGCGAGCTTCATTTTGGTTTCCGTTCTTTATTCACGGGGCACGGTCAGATGTATTTCGGGCTGGATTGCCCCTCACCCTAGCCCTTTCCCCGCAGGTGGGGAGAGGGGACGACGGAGTTTGCCGCTTGTTCCTTCTCCCCGTTTCGACGGGAAGAAGGTGCCCGACAGGGCGGATGAGGGGCCGCTGTTGTGGCTAACTCACTTAATGCCCGGCGTACCGTCGAATTTCCGCTCCAGACCATCCCAGCATTCGAGATAATTGTCCTGCAAGGTCTCGAGTTCGGCGGCATAGCGGGTGAGCTGCTGCGGGTAGCGGGTCTCGAACATGAAGGCCATGGTGTGGTCGAGCTTTACTGGCTTCAGGTCCGTGTTGGAGGCTTTCTCAAAGCCGGGTGCATCCGGGCCGTGCGGCAGCATCATATTGTGCAGGCTCATGCCGCCGGGCACGAAGCCTTCTTCCTTGGCATCGTATTGGCCATGGATCAGGCCCATGAATTCGCTCATGATATTGCGGTGATACCATGGCGGGCGGAATGTGTGCTCGGCCACCAGCCAGCGCGGCGGGAAGATGACGAAATCGACATTGGCGGTGCCGGCTTCCTCCGTTGGTGCCGTCAGCACGGTGAAGATCGACGGATCGGGATGGTCGAACAGGATGGCACCGACCGGAGAGAAGGTTCTGAGATCGTATTTGAATGGCGCGTAATTGCCGTGCCAGGCGACGACATCGAGCGGCGAATGGCCGATTTCGGTGACATAGAACTTGCCGCACCATTTCACATGCACCCGGCACGGGGTTTCCTTGTCCTCGTAGGCTGCCACCGGCGTCTTGAAGTCGCGCGGATTGGCAAGGCAGTTGGCGCCGATTGGGCCGCGGTCGGGCAAAGTGAACTTGGCGCCGTAGTTCTCGCAGATGTAGCCGCGCCATGCGGAGCCTTCTCCGAGCCGCGAGACCTTGAACATCATGCCGCGCGGGATGAGGCAGATCTCGGACGGTTCAACATCCATGATGCCCATTTCGGTGAACACGCGGATAGTGCCGAGCTGCGGCACGACCAGCAGTTCACCGTCGGCATTAAAGAAATAGTCGTCGATCATGTCGTCGTTGAAGACATAGGCATGGGCGGCCATGCCGACCTGGGTCATGACGTCGCCGGCGGCGGTCATGGTGCGGATGCCGGAGAGAAAGTTGAGTTTTCCGGTGGGTTCCGGGATCGGGTTCCAGCGCAATTGGCCAAGCGGCAGTGAGTGATCGTCCAGACACGGCGCCGATTTCCACAAGGGATAGCTGGCATTGGAAAAACGGCGCGTGTGGCGCACGCTCGGGCGGATGCGGTAAAGCCAGGAGCGCTCGTTGGTGCCGCGCGGTGCCGTGAAAGGGGAGCCGGACAGTTGCTCGGCATAAAGCCCGTAATTGCATTTCTGCGGGCTGTTCTGGCCTTGCGGCAGCGCGCCGGGAAGGGATTCCGTTTCGAAGTCATTGCCGAAGCCGGGCATATAATGCGGGCTGTTGGCCAGCGCATCGACGGTGGCCGTCCGGGTTTTTTCCAGCATGGCTTGATCCTCCTTCACATATATGGTTACAAATGTAACTGTCTATTTTGTAACTATCAAGGAAGCCATGAGCGCCGGAAATGTCATAGGTGATTTCGATCTCGAACAATTCCTGCCGTTCCGCCTCAATCGCGCGGCGGAATTCATCGCCCTGCGATTTGCTGCCGCATACAAGGCGGAATACGGGTTGACGCGGCCGGAATGGCGCACGCTGGCGGCCCTGGGCAGCTCCGGCCGGATGACGGCGACCGAGGTTGGCGCCCATTCGACCATGCACAAGACCAAGGTCAGCCGAGCCGTGTTTGCGCTGGAGGAGCGGCGCTGGCTGAAGCGGACGCAGGACGAGGACGACCGCCGTGCCGAGCATCTGGAGCTGACGGCAGCCGGTATCAAGGCGTACCGGGACCTGACACGGCTGGCGCGCGATTATTCGGCTGAGCTCTGCGAACTGGTGGGGCAGGAGGGGGTGCAGGCCCTTTCATCGGGATTGAACGCCGTCGAAAAGGCAATGGCCAAACGGGGCGGCTAACATTTACGATTTACCGCGCTGACGCACCGGCAATCCTTCAAAATCCTTCAACGTCGCCAGCACGATCGATGTCTTCACATGCTGGACGCTGTCATGGGGCAGAAGGACTTCGTTGACGAAATGGGCAAGCCCGGCCAGGTCCGGCGTCACGACCTTCAGGTGATAATCCATCTCGCCGGTCAGCGCATAACATTCCAGCACCTCCGGCAGATCGGCGATCAGCGCTGCAAAGCGCTTGGCATTGTCGCGGTTGTGGGTGGCCAGCGTGACGGCGATGACCACCATGAGATCGAGCCCCAGCCGGCCGCGATCCAGCATCGCGCGGTAGGTCTGGATGAAGCCTTCAGTCTCCAGCCGCGCCCGCCGCCTGGAACATTGCGAGGGTGACAGCGCGATCCGTTCCGACAGCTCGTTATTGGTCAGCCGTCCATCGCATTGCAGCTCATAGAGGATCTTCAGGTCATATCCGTCGAGCTGTTCCATCTGTGCGGCAATCCTCAAAAATTCGCATGATCCGTGCATAGATTTCGCTAAACCGTGCAAGAATGCAAGCACAATGCACGGAGTTTCCGTCATCATGGCCCCAAATTCAGACGTTCAGAGGAGAGAACGATGGGCCCCTTCCCGCATGATACACCGCCGACCGGCATTACCACCGAAAACCCGGCTGGGACCGACGGTTTCGAATTCGTCGAATTCGCCCATCCCGAGCCGGAGAAGCTGCGCGAGCTTTTCACCCGCATGGGCTATTCCTGCGTTGCCAAGCATCGCTCCAAGGATATCAGCGTCTGGCGCCAGGGCGACATCAATTACATTCTGAATGCCGAGCCCGGCAGCCATGCCATGCGCTTTGTCGAGGATCACGGTCCCTGTGCGCCGTCGATGGCCTGGCGTGTCTCCGATGCGAAACACGCGTTCGATCACGCCGTCTCCAAGGGTGCCACACCGTACGAAGGAAACGACAAGGCGCTCGATGTGCCCGCCATCGTCGGTATCGGCGGCTCGCTGCTCTATTTCATCGATACTTACCGCCAGAAAGGTTCGCCCTATGAGGCCGAATTCGAATGGCTGGGCGAACGCAATCCGAAGCCGGAGGGCGTCGGTTTCTATTATCTCGATCACCTCACCCACAATGTCTATCGCGGCAACATGGACACCTGGTGGGATTTTTACCGAAACCTGTTCGGCTTCAAGCAGATCCATTTCTTCAACATCGATGGCCGCATCACCGGCCTGACGAGCCGGGCGATCACCTCGGCCTGCGGCAAGATCCGCATTCCGCTGAACGAGTCCAAGGACGATACCAGCCAGATCGAGGAATATCTGCGCAAGTACAAGGGCGAAGGCATCCAGCACATCGCGGTTGGGACCGATGGCATTTATGAAGCGACCGACAAGCTGGCTGCCAACGACCTGAAGTTCATGCCGGGACCGCCGGAAACCTATTACGAACTGTCGCATGACCGCGTGAACGGCCATGACGAGCCGATCGACCAGATGAAGAAGCACGGCATCCTGATCGACGGCGAAGGCGTGGTGGATGGCGGCATGACCCGCATCCTGCTGCAGATCTTCTCGAAGACCGTGATCGGGCCGATCTTCTTCGAGTTCATCCAGCGCAAGGGTGATGAAGGGTTCGGCGAAGGCAACTTCCGCGCCCTGTTCGAATCGATCGAGGCCGACCAGATCCGCCGTGGCGTGCTGAAACCGGCTGTCGCCGCCGAGTAGGCTTGCCCTTTCCCATCAAAAGCCCTGCCGATTGCGAATCGGTGGGGCTTTTCGCGTTTTGGCTTGGGTGTCATCCTTTGTCGCGTGGCCACGAAACGTCATCGGGCAGTCAAAGGATGTTGATATCGGTTTCGGACAGGAACCCTTGTCTCACGCTGAAACATGTAGAAAGATTTTATTAAGCATAAGAATTGCTTACCGGGAGGAAGCCTCACAATCCGCATTATTCTGACATGGTGAACAATATGGCTGCTACCATGAATGCGGTGATACGGAAGCTGTGCGATGGATGACTTACAGGCGAGACTGGCGTCATTGCGGGATGACACGGAAGCCTTTATCGGGCTTTACGATCAGCAGGATCGCCTTCGTTATGCCAACAGGGCTTTTCGCACTGCCTTTGCGCTGGATGAGACGGAAACGCCGCTCTGGCCGGATCTGATGCGGCGCAATCATGCCCTCGGTCGCGGCACTGTCATCAGCGTGCCGGATTTCGAGGCCTGGGTCGTTTCCGCACAGTCGCGGCGCGGCAAGGTGCCATTCAGGGCGTTCGAGACCGATCTGGTCGATGGCCGCTGGCTCTGGATGACCGAGACCGTCAATCGCAGCGGCTGGATGCTGTGCATCGCCAATGACATCACCCATCTGCGCGCCGACGAACGGACGCTGCGGCAAGATCGCGATTTTGCGCTGAAGGCATCGCAGACCGACGAGCTGACCGGCATCTCCAACCGCCGTTACATGATGGCACAGCTGGAGGCGATGATCCGCAGCCAGCCGGCGGATGGGCCGGTCAACGGCTGCATCGCCATTCTCGATATCGACTTCTTCAAGGGAATCAACGATCTCTACGGCCACCAGACCGGAGACGAGATCCTGCTGGATTTCGCTCGTCGGGTCCATCCGATCGTCCGGCGGCACGATTGCTTCGGGCGCATCGGCGGTGAGGAATTCATGCTGATCTTTCCGGAAACGACGCTGGCCGAAGGCGAATGGATCGTCGACCGGGTGCTGGAAACGGTGCGCACGGCCCGACCGCTGCTCTCGGTGCCGCTGTTTTCCTATACCTGCTCGGCGGGAATTGCTGCCTTGCAGCCGGGCGAAACGGCAAAGGAAATCTATTCGCGCGCCGACGCTGCTCTCTACGATGCCAAACATTCCGGCCGCGACCGGATGGCGGTTGGCGCCCGCTGAACTATTGCGTCAGTGCTTCAAGGCCGGGGGCTGTCCGGGTGACCGCGACTTCGGTGATTTCGTAGTCTGCAACACCGTGGATGGTGAACGGGTCTGCGGCAACGAGCGCCTCGATTTCAACCCTTGTACCACGTGCAAAAATCACCCCGCCGGTGCGTGGGTTCTTCCGTCCGGATGCGAGAAAGATGCCTCTGTCATAGCCCTCATTCACCCAGTCCATATGCGGTTCGATATAGCGGTCCACCTCGGACAGTTCGGCCGTGTAGGTCAGCGACAGAATGAACATGGTCAGTCCTCGGTCAAGAGCTTTGCGCGGATCAGCCCGCGCAACGAATTGCCCATATAGAGCGTGCCGGTCTGCAGATCGGCCAATGTGAGGCGCTGGACGCGTGCGCGCCGGGCACAGATCAGCTCGGTGCGCAGCACGCCGGCCAAAAGGCCGCAGGCGACCGGCGGTGTTTTCAGGATTCCGGAGCCGTCATCGAGAAAGATCGAGGTGATCGTGCCCTCGCAGGGCTCGCCTTTCTCGTTCAGCAGCAGGACCTCATCGGCGATTTCGGCCGGATATTCGGCGCGCGCTGCCTCGTAGATGTCGCGCCTTGTGGTCTTGTGGCGCAGCAGCTTGTTGGTGGAATCGAGCCGGACCGTGGCGTTCGAGACGCGCCAGACCGTATCCTGCGGTAGCGGGGAGAATGGGGCGGTGGTGATGGCGATTTCGCCGGTGGGGCTGAGGGTCAGGCGGACGCGCAGGGGGCTCGGCGTTTGATCCCTCTTCTCCCCTGCGG
>UBTA01000017.1 GCA_900468065.1 Hyphomicrobiales bacterium
GGGGAAACTGGGAGCGTCACCTCGAACAAAAACGTCCGGAAAATGCCGCTGCTGACTGCAACAGCCACACCTACCTACCGGTGCAGATGATACAGCTTGTTGACGATCACCCAGCGGCCGTCGATCTTCAGCAGCGACAAGTAATCGCTAAACCGCATGCCGGCGAACTCGTCGGCGACCTTGACGAAGGCGGCGTCGCCCTCGATGTCGGTGATCTCGATATCCATCAGCGGCTGGGTTCCGGGAGGGGCTGGCGGCTCGGCGAGGGTGGCGGCGATGAAATCGTCGCGGGACATCCACTCGACGGCGCCTTCGTAATTGCCGATGATCTTGGCATCCGGGTGGAAAGCCTTGCGCAGCGCCGCTTCGTTGCAGAACGCCATGCCATCGACATAAAGGTGAACAACCGCGCCTATTGCCTGCTCGTCGGACATGCTTCTCTCCCTTGCTGACGGGCCAATTCTAGCATGAAGGCGCGGTCGAATGAAGGCGAGAGGGCAGATTGGCCTTCGACCCGCCGCGCAGAAAACGGGTGGATCACCGACCGCCCCCGGCATAATCTTGTCCAGGACCAAGGAGAATCCGATGAAGAAGCCGGGATCGATGCGAGCGCTGGAAGACATGGGCCGGGCGCGGCTATCGGAAAACTTCTTCCTGCGCGACTTCCTGCATTCGGAAATCGCCGATTTCTACGGCATGCCGAATATTCCCGACGATCCGCAACTGGCGATCGCCGCCGGGACCAAGCTTTGCGAGGAACTGCTGGAACCGCTTGAACGGACATTCGGGCGGCTGCATATCCGCTCCGGCTATCGGTCCCGCTCGGTGAATGATTTCGGCAATCGCAACAAGCTCAACTGCTCGACCAATGCCGCCAGTGCTGCCGATCATATCTGGGACATGCGCGACGCGGATGGCTGCATGGGCGCCACGGCCTGCATCGTCGTTCCCTGGGTTTGGGACCGGCGCGCCACTCTTGGCGGCTGGCAGTCGCTGGCCTGGTGGATCCACGACCACCTGCCCTATGCCTCGCTCTGCTTCTTCCCGAAGCTCTGGGCAGTCAACATCCAGTGGCACGAACGGCCGGTCCGCCGCATCCGCAGCTATATCGCGCCTGCCGGGCTTCTGACCAAGGAGGGCATGCCCAACCATTCCGGTAGCCATGCGGATTTTTACAGGGGCTTCCCGTCGCTCTAACAGCCTGCTGGCAAGCCCGGAATAAGATTGCGCAGCGGGAGCGGCGCCCTATTTTCCGTCATGCTCGCCCCTGTGGCGGGCATCCAGCGACCCGACGTCTGTCGGGTCAAAAGACTCTTTCGGCTCAAGGACTTGATCCGGCTGGATCCCTGTGACGAGCACAGGGATGACGGAGAATCTGGCGATCGCACAGTTTCCCAAACAACCCGCAAAATGCCAAGAAAATGACTTTGTCAGCGGCCTGCTAAAAACTCATCCGGTAGCGCACATGGCCATCGGCCTCGACATACTGATCATAGAGCTTTCGCGCCGTCTCGTTGCCTTCGTCGGTGTGCCAGTACAGGCGCGCCCAGCCATTGGTCTTGGCCTTGGCGATGAGATCGTCGAGCAGGGCCTTGCCGATGCCTTTTCCACGCGCAGCCTCATCAAGGAAAAGATCTTCCAGATAGCAGACCGGCTCCTTGACCCAGGTCGCCTCATGCAGCAGGCAGATGGCAAAGCCGACCACCTGGCCATCCAGAACGGCAACCCGCATGAACAGCGGTGTCGCAGGGTCGATGATCCGCGCCCAGGTCGTGGTCGTCACCTCCGCGGATACAGCCACCCTATAAAACGTCACATAGCCGGCCCAGAGCCTGCGCCACTCAGCTTCGTCACCGGGTGCCGCATCGCGTATTTCAACCGTCATGTTCTTCTCTCCCGTCGCGCCTATTCGCTGGCTTCATTTAGCAGTTGGCAGGCTTCGTCGGAAAGGGTGATCGCAGCCGATTTCGCCAGGCTTTCCAGCTGTTTCAGGCTGGTGGCGCTGGCGATCGGGGCCGTCACTCCCTTGCGCGCCATGATCCAGGCCAGGGCAATTTCCGCCTGCGTATTGCCGGTATCGGCAGCCACTTCGTCCAGCGCGCCGAGAATGCGCATGCCGCGCCCATCGAGATACTTGCCGACACCGCTGCCGCGCGCCGAGCCTTCGAGGTCCTTATGCGACCGATACTTGCCCGACAGGAAGCCGCGCGCCAGGCCGAAATAGCTGATGACGCCGATATCCTCGGCAATGCAGAGATTGCGCAACGGCCCGTCGAACGAGGCCCGGTCATAGAGATTGTATTCCGGCTGCAGCACGTCGTAGCGCGGCAGGTTCTTTTCCGCGGAAACATCGAGGGCCGCGCGCAGCTGCGCCGCATTCAGGTTTGAGGCGCCCGCATGGCGGATCTTGCCTTGCTGCAGCAGCTTGTCATAGGCGCCCAGTGTTTCCTCATAGGGCGTCTCTTCATCCGGCCAATGGGAAAGATAGACATCGATATGATCGGTCTGGAGCCGGCGAAGCGAGTCTTCCACTGCCTGCATGATCCACTTGGCCGAAAGGCCCTTTTTGCCCGGTCCCATCTCGGAGCCGACCTTGGTGATGATGACGGCCTCGTCCCGGGCGCGGCCCTTCAGCCATTTGCCGATGATCACCTCGGACTCGCCACCGGCATTGCCGGGAACCCAGGAGGAATAGACATCTGCGGTGTCGATGGCGTTGAAGCCCGCGTCGAAAAAGGCGTCGAGCAATTGGAAGGAGGTTTTTTCATCGGCGGTCCAGCCGAAGACATTGCCGCCGAAAACCAGCGGCGCGATCGGCAGGCCTGTGCGGCCGAGGGTTCGCTTTTGCATGGGGGTCGCTCCAGATTGTTTTGGGGTCATCGCTTGGGAGGCGTGAAGTCTGCACCAGGGACATAGGCCGGGTACAGCGCTTTTACATACAGGGGCGGTAATTTTATTCCGGCAAGGATAGCTTGATAGGCACGTACCTCGGGGATACTGTGCCGCCAAAACGGAGAGGACACATCATGTTGCGTTTCGGTATTCTATCGACGGCCAAGATCGGCCGCGAACTCGTTGTTCCCGCCATTCAGGACGCGGAAAACTGCGTCGTGACGGCAATTGCCAGCCGCGACCTGTCCAGGGCGCGCGAGATGGCCGATCGTTTTTCGGTGCCGCATGCCTTCGGCTCCTACGAAGAGATGCTCGCTTCCGACCTGATCGACGCCGTCTACATACCGCTACCGACCTCGCAGCATGTCGAATGGACGGTCAAGGCGGCAAATGCCGGAAAGCATGTGCTCTGCGAAAAGCCCATCGCCCTGAAAGCATCGGAGATCGACGCCCTGATCGAGGCGCGCGACCGCAACAAGGTCTTGGTGTCGGAAGCCTACATGGTCACCTACAGTCCCGTCTGGCTCAAGGTGCGCTCGCTGCTCAAGGAAGGCGCGATCGGCAAGCTGCGGCATGTGCAGGGTGCCTTCACCTACTACAACCGTGATGCCGGCAACATGCGCAACGTTCCTGAACTCGGCGGCGGCGGGCTGCCGGATATCGGCGTCTATCCGACGATCTCGACCCGTTTCGTCACCGGCAAGGAACCGTTGCGGGTGCAGGCGAACACGGATCGCGATCCAGAATTCGGCACCGACATCTATTCGAGCGTCCGCGCCGATTTCGGCGATTTCGAATTGAGCTTCTACATCTCGACCCAGCTGGCCGCCCGCCAGATCATGGTGTTCCACGGCGACAAGGGTTTCATCGAGGTCAAATCCCCGTTCAACGCCGACCGTTACGGCGCCGAAGAACTGGAACTGACCAACCAGAACCATTCGCAGTCCCAGCTTTTCCGCTTCCAGGACGCGCGCCAGTACAAGCTGGAAGCCGAAGCTTTTTCGCGCGCCGCCAAGGGCGAAGCGGAAGAAGTGGTGACGCTGGAAAGCTCGGTCAACAATCAGAAACTGATCGACGCCATCTACCGCGCCAGCGAGAAGGATGGCTGGGAACTGGTCTGAACCGCGTCACACCAAACAGAAACCCGCCGGCGGCAGCGCGGCGGGTTTGCACGACCGGCATCCCGGATCGGGATGTCTATGCCTCGGAGCGCAGCGCCACGACCAGCGCGATCAGAAATGTTGCGGCCATGCCGGCATTATACGCCAAAATCGCCAGCCCGAGTGCGAGCAGCGATACATTTCCCAGCGAACAGAGCGCTGCGAGAGTAAAAGCGATGATGATCAGCCACGGCGTCATGCAATAACAAATCAGCGAGCGCGTGCCCGCCGCCAACAATCCGATTGCAAATGCGGTCAAGATTATCATCCGACCCTCCCGCCAAAGCCACGATGCGGCGACACTGCGCCGGGGGCGCTAAAATTGACTTAAATTTCAACGTGCCTGACGCCACGCACCCGGTTTGGCAGCCATGAAACCGCGGGTATGGTGAAAGCTTTGTTGAGAGCAGCGTCAAAGGCTGGCTATCCTCCGCCGGGCGCGGCAAAATAGCCGGATGAGCTCGTTCTTCGAATCCGATTCGCCCTCCAATCTCGCCGAGTATTCGGTCTCAGAATTGTCCGGCTCCATCAAGCGCACGGTCGAGCAGGCATTCGACCAGGTGCGGGTGCGTGGCGAGATTTCCGGCTATCGCGGCCCGCATTCCTCGGGTCACGCCTATTTTTCCCTGAAGGACGACAAGGCGCGCATCGATGCCGTGATCTGGAAGGGCACAATGAGCCGGCTGAAATTCCGGCCGGAAGAGGGCATGGAAGTGATCGCCACCGGCAAGGTGACGACGTTTCCCGGCTCCTCCAAATATCAGATCGTCATCGAGACGCTGGAGCCGGCAGGCGCGGGCGCCCTGATGGCACTGATCGAGGAGCGCAAGCGCAAGCTCGGCGCCGAAGGGTTGTTCGATCCGTCGCGCAAGCGGCCGCTGCCCTATATGCCGAAGGTCATCGGTGTCATCACCTCACCGACCGGCGCCGTTATCCGCGACATCCTGCACCGCATCTCCGACCGGTTTCCGGTCCATGTCATCGTCTGGCCGGTGCGCGTGCAGGGCGAAGGCTCCGGCAACGAAGTGGCGGCAGCGATCGAAGGTTTCAATGCCTTTACCGCTGGCGGCCCGATCGCCCGGCCCGACCTTCTGATCGTTGCGCGCGGCGGCGGTAGCCTGGAGGATCTCTGGAGCTTCAACGACGAAGCCGTGGTGCGGGCGGCGGCCAATTCGCAGATCCCGTTGATCTCCGCCGTTGGCCATGAGACCGACTGGACCTTGATCGATTATGCCAGCGACCAGCGGGCGCCGACACCGACGGGTGCTGCGGAAATGGCCGTGCCGGTGAAGGCCGATCTGGAAGCCGCCGTCTCGGCGCTTTCCGCACGCTTCAAATCGGCCGTCGGGCGGCATATGGACAATCGCCGGCAGAGCTTGCGCGCGCTGACCCGTGCCCTGCCCTCGCTCGATCAGCTGCTGGCTTTGCCGCGCCGCCGTTTCGACGAGGCATCGGCAGGGCTGGGACGCGGGCTGCAGATGAATACGGCCAACAAGCGGCGGGCCTTCGAGCGGATCGCTGCGCATCTGAGGCCGGACGTTCTCTCGAACCGGATCGACGAACGGCGGCAGAAGCTTGGCGAGCGGATGATCCGTGCCGAGCGCATCGTCGAGCGTTTGCTGCAGCGTTCCGCCTCACGGGTTTCCTCCGCCGACGCCGCCTTACGTACGCTTCCTGCCCGCTTGCTGAGCCAGATCCACCGGTCCCAGGATCGCCTGACCGGTCTTTCCGGCAGGGCCGACAGTGCGCTTCTCGCCGACCTGCGGCGCCGGCGCAGCGCGGTGACGGCGCATGACCGCATCCTGCAATCCTTGTCCTATCGCAACGTGCTGAAGCGCGGCTATGCGCTGGTGCGCGACGAGACGGGAGCGCCGGTAAAGGGTGCCGCGGCCCTGTCTCTCAACCAGACGATCGCCATCGAATTTGCCGATGGTTCGATCAATGCGGTGACGGCCGAGGGCAGCGCGACACCGCCGCCACAGCCGCCAAAGAAACGCGCCGACAAACCGGCGGACGCAACACCGTCCAAACAGGGCAGTCTGTTCTAGGATGCGTATTCTCCTCGTTCTCGCCCATCCGCTGACCGACAGCTTTGCCGCAGGCGTCGCCGCGACCGCGAAGGCAGCGCTGGAGAAAAGCGGCCACAGCGTCGATCTGCTCGACCTTTACCGGGAAGGCTTCGATCCGCGCCTGCAGGAACAGGAACGGCGCGGCTATTTCGATACGCTCTATGACACCGCCGGTGTCGACGAGATTGTTGCGCGACTGAGAGCCGCCGATGGACTGATCCTGGTCTTTCCACAATGGTGGTTCAATTTTCCGGCGATCCTCAAGGGTTTCTTCGACCGGGTGTTTGCGCCGGGCGTCGCCTTCGACCACGAGCAATCCGGCGGCCGCATCCTTCCACGCCTGACGAACATCAAGCTGTTCTGGGCGCTGACGACGACGGGATCGCCCTGGTGGGTCGTCAAGCTTTACATGGGCAACCCGGTCCGCCGCCTGCTGAAACGCGGGATCGCGGCCTTCTGCGCCAGGGATGTCAAATTCCGGATGATCTCGCTGCATGACATGGACCGGGTGACCGCAACGCGACGCGCAGCCCATCTGGCGAGGATCGAAAAGGCGCTCAAGCAGATTTGAGTGCGCCGAACCGTCACGAAAAGAAACGCTTCCGTAACGGTCTGATCGCTAAAATAGAGGCTGATTGAACCGAGGGCGCCCGATGCCGGTGGAATTATCAGCTTCGCAGGCTTTGAACCTCTGGCACAGCGTTTCGCTTGAACAGGTGCGGATCGACAATCGCGACCTGACGCTCCGGCAAATCTCCATCCTGCTGCATATCTACCTCGTTCCGCCGCCGCACACGGTGCGCGGACTTGCCGGAATTCTCGGCGTTACCAAGCCGGTGATTACCCGTGCGCTCGACACGATGGGCGATCTCGGGCTCGTCACCCGCTCGCGCGACGAACGCGACAAACGCAATGTGATCATCAAGCGCACCGTCGATGGTGCGCTTTATCTTGAAAAACTTGGCGATCTGATCATTGATCAGGGACGCAAACTGTCTATTTGAGAAACCATGCTTGATCTTCCAGACCGCCGGCTGAATGCCTATCGCACCGATCTTGCCGAGGAACGCCTGCGCGGCGTCGTCGAGGCGAGCAACTATGTCAGCGGCTCACCCGGCCTGATCTGCGTGCCGGTGGTGCAGATGCGGGCAAGGCCGGAGCTCGAATGTGGCACCGATACCGAGTTACTGCTCGGAGAGACGGTGCGTGTGCTGGATACCGATGCAGGCTGGGCCTGGGTGAAGTCCGATTTCGACGGTTATGTCGGCTATATCCCGGACTATGCCGTTTCGCCTGTCGTGCGCAGCCTCACCCATATCGTCACCGCGCCGCGCACCTTCATCTATTCCGGGCCGGACCTCAAATTCCCGACCGTGCAGGCACTATCGATGGGCAACCGCATCGCCGTTATCGATGAGCGCGAGACACGCGGTACGCGCTACTTCCTGCTAGAGGGCGGGCAGGCGGTGATTGCCAATCACTGCGCCGAAGTTGGACAGCCGCTCTCCGGCGATTACGTCGCGATCGCAGAACGGTTTCTCGAAACCCCCTATCTCTGGGGTGGCCGCTCCGGTTTCGGTATCGATTGCTCTGGTCTCGTGCAGCTGTCGATGATGATGGCGGGCAGGAATGCGCCGCGCGATACCGACATGCAAGCCAAGAGCCTGGGCACGGAAATTGACCGCAGCGAGCTTACCCGTGGCGATCTGGTGTTCTGGAAGGGCCATGTGGCGATCATGGAAGACGAGAGGACGCTGCTGCATGCCAACGGCCATACGATGAGCGTTTCGCATGAGGGGCTCGAGGAATCGATCCAACGGATCGGCTGGCTTTATAACAAGCCGACCGGTTTCCGCCGCCCCTGATCAATAGCCGGCTCTGCGATCCACCAGATGTTCCAGCGGCAGGCCGCTTTCGAAGCGGTTCATCTGCTGCTCGGCGTGGACGAAAAGCGCTTTCACATCCGAGGATGCCGCAACGTGCGGCGTGACGTAGACACTGTCCATGTCCCAGAACGGACTGTCACTAGCCAGCGGCTCCTGCTCGAACACATCGAGCGAGGCGCCGCCAAGGACGCCCGACTGGAGTGCCGCGATGATGTCGGTGCTGACCTGGCTGCCACCGCGGCCACCGTTGATCACAACCGGCGCGCCGAAAGGTCGCTTGCGGTTAAGCTTTGAAAACAGCGAGGCATTCAGGATGCCTTTTGTCTCTGCCGTCAGCGGTAGCAGGCTGACGAGAAAATCGGTTTTGGCGAGAAAGGCATCCAGCGCGTCTCCGTCAAAGGTCTCGACGCCATCGATTGTCTTTTTCGAGCGCGACCAGCCGATCGTCCTGAAACCCATGACGCCAAGTTTGCGGATGGCGTCCTGGCCGAGAATGCCGAGACCCATGACACCGACGGTAATATCGGCCGCTTCCGGTTGGCTCAGATCTTCCCAGACATGCGCCTTGGCCCGCGCCTCATAGGCCCGGTGCTGGCGCAGATGCATGAGGCAGTTCATCACCACCCATTCGCTCATCCGCGTCGTCAGGCTGCGATCGACGAAGCGGACCAGCGGTACATCCGGCAGGCCCGGCAGTGTCAGGACGTGGTCAACGCCGGCACCGCCGGAAAACACCACCTTCAGATCAGGCGCGCGCGAAAACAGATCCGGGTCTGATTTCCAGACGACGGCATAATCGATGCCGGTGAGATCGCGGCCCTTGTGGCCGGGGTCGGCGAGATTGAGGACCTCGCGACCGGGGAACGCGCCCTTCAGGCCGTCCTCCACCTCACGCGGGATGAACTTCAGATCAACGATGACGGGGCTTTTCGCGGACATGACAACAGACTCTATTGGCGGACGGCGGGCACATCGACCGCTTCCATGTTGAAGGCGGCGGCCATCAGCGCCTTGGTATAATCGTCCTCCGGCGCGGTGAAAATACGCTCGGAAGGGCCCTGCTCGACGACCTTGCCGAGCCGCATGACGATCATGTCGTTGGCAAGGGCGCGCACGACTTTCAGGTCATGGCTGATGAAGAGATAAGCGAGCGAGTGTTTCGCCTGCAGATCGCGCAAGAGATCGACCACCTGCGCCTGCACGCTCATATCCAGGGCCGATGTCGGCTCGTCGAGCATGACGAACTGGGGCTTCAGCACCATGGCGCGGGCAATGGCGACACGCTGCCGCTGGCCACCGGAGAACTCATGCGGGTAACGCCACCGCGTCGCCGCATCGAGACCGACTTCTTCGAGTGCTGCCGCCACGCGGGCATCACGCTCTTTTTCCGAGAGCGCCGGCTCATGCACCTTCAGACCCTCAGCAACGATATCGCTGATGGCCATGCGCGGGCTGAGGGAACCGAAGGGGTCCTGGAAGACGATCTGCATGCGGTTGCGCAACGGGCGCATCTGCTTGAACGAATAGCCGGCTATCTCGTTGCCGATGAAGCTGATACGGCCCTTTGACGAGATCAGCCGCGTCAGCGCCAGGCCAAGCGTCGTCTTGCCGGAGCCGGATTCGCCGACGACGCCGAGCGTCTGGCCGGCCCGCAGCGTCAGGTCGATGCCATCGACCGCCTTCACATGATCGACCACCTTGCGCAGGAAGCCGGCCTTGATCGGGAACCAGACCTTCATGTCCTGCGCCTGCATCACCACCGGCTTCGACGTGTCGGAAACGGGAGGGACGCCCTTTGGCTCGGAGGCCAAAAGATGGCGGGTGTAAGCGTGCTGTGGGTTGGCGAAAATCTCGGCCGTCGGGCCGGTTTCGACGATCTTGCCCTTGGTCATGACACAGACCCGGTCAGCGATCTTGCGGACGATACCGAGATCATGGGTGATGAACAGCATCGACATGCCATGATCGTCCTTGAGCTGCTTCAACAGTTCGAGGATCTGCGCCTGCACGGTCACGTCGAGCGCGGTCGTCGGTTCGTCGGCGATCAGAAGTTCCGGCCGGTTGGCGAGCGCCATGGCGATCATGACGCGCTGGCGCTGGCCGCCGGACAGTTCGTGTGGATAAGCAGCAAGGCGCTTTTCCGGCTCGCGGATGCCGACCTGATTGAGCAGTTCGAGCACGCGGGCGCGCGCGGCCGCTCCGGTGATGCCCTGGTGCAAGTCGAGAATTTCAGCGATCTGCCGCTCAATCGAATGCAGCGGATTGAGCGACGTCATCGGCTCCTGGAAAATCATCGTGATGTCGTTGCCGCGCACCTGGCGCAGCTCGGCATCCGAGGCCGTCATCAGATCCTTGCCGTTGAAGAGGATTTCGCCGCCCGGATGGCTGGCGGCCGGATAGGGCAGAAGTTTCAGGATCGAATTGGCCGAAACAGACTTTCCCGAGCCGGATTCGCCAACCAGCGCCACCACTTCGCCACGCCTGATATCGAAGGAAACGCCATCCACCGCCGTCGTTGTCTTGCCGCCCTGATGGAAGGCGACCGAAAGATTACGCACGGAAAGGAGAGTATCTGTCATCGTCGTGCTCATCGAAACGTCTTCCTTGGGTCGAAGGCATCACGAGCGGCTTCGCCGATGAAGATCAGCAGCGACAGCATCACCGACATGACGACGAAGGCGGTGAGCCCGAGCCAGGGGGCCTGCAGGTTGGACTTGCCCTGGCTGATCAGCTCGCCGAGCGAGGCCGATCCGGGCGGCATGCCGAAGCCAAGGAAGTCGAGCGAGGTCAGCGTCGTGATCGAGCCGGAAAGAATGAACGGCAGGAAGGTCAGCGTCGCCACCATGGCATTGGGCAGAAGATGGCGGAACATGATCGTCCGGTTGTTGACGCCCAGCGCCCGGGCGGCCCGCACATATTCGAAATTGCGCGCCCGCAGGAACTCGGCCCGCACGATGCCGACAAAACCGACCCAGGAGAACAAAAGCATGATGCCGAGCAGGATGAAGAAGCCGGGCGGCAGGATCGCGGCGATAATCAAGAGGATGTAGAGAACCGGCATAGACGACCAGATCTCGATGAAGCGCTGCAACAGCAGGTCTGTCCAGCCACCGAAATAGCCCTGCACGGCACCGGCGGTGACGCCGACAATGGCGGAGGCGATGGTCAGGCACAGGCCGAAGAGGACGGAGATGCGGAAACCGTAGATCATCCGCGCCGCAACGTCGCGCGCCTGATCGTCGGTGCCCAGCCAATTGAGATTGCCGAGGGTGCAGCCGGGGTCGTTTTCGCCCTGCGGATAGCCGGAGCAGCGCTCGGCCTTGTCCATCAGCCAGAAGGGCTTTGTGGGCGCCGAATGCGGAATGTTGGAATTAGCCGTCTGGTAGGAATAGCGGATCGGCGGCCAGATCATCCAGCCGTTCGCCTTTATCTCCTCGGAGATCTCTGGCGCGCTATAATCGGTGATTGCCAGGAACCCCAGGTCGCCGAGGAATTTCTCCTCCGGATACTGCACCAGAGCCGGGACCAGAAGCTCGCCCTTGTAGGAGACCAGGATCGGCCTGTCATTGGCGATGAACTCGGCACCGAGGCTGAGGCCGAACAGGACGAGGAAGATCCAGAACGACCAGAAACCGCGGCGATTGGCCTTGAAATTATCCCAGCGGCGGCGGTTGACCGGCGACAGGCGGCCGGTGCGGCCGGTCACCAAAGCTGGATCGGCGGAGACGATGTCGGCAGCCATCAAACGTCCCTCCTGTCGAAATCGATGCGCGGATCGACCCAGGTATAGACAAGGTCAGACAGAAGGCTGACGAACAGGCCCATCAGCGAGAAGATGTAGAGCGTTGCAAAGACGATCGGATAGTCGCGCTTGACGATGGCGTCATAGCCCAGACGCCCAAGGCCATCGAGCGAGAAGATGTATTCCGTCAGCAGCGAGCCCGTGAAAAAGGCGGTGATGAACGCGCCGGGAAAACCGGCGATGATGATCAGCATGGCATTGCGGAAGACATGGCCGTAGAGCACCTGGCGCTCATTGAGCCCCTTGGCCCGCGCTGTCGTGACATACTGCTTCTTGATTTCGTCGATGAAGGAATTCTTGGTGAGCAGCGTCGTCGTTGCAAAGGCCGACATCAAAAGCGTGATCAGCGGCAGCGTCATGTGCCAGAAATAGTCGAGGATCTTCTGCCACCAGTTCAGCTGCGCGAAATTATCCGAGACGATGCCCCGCAACGGAAACCAGTCGAAGAACGAGCCCCCGGCAAACAGCACGATCAAGAGTATGCCGAACAGGAAGCCCGGAACCGCATAGCCGACAATGATCACGCCCGACGTCCAGACATCGAAAGTCGAGCCGTCGGACATGGCTTTCTTGATGCCGAGCGGAATGGAAATCGCGTAGGAAAACAAAAGGATCCACAGGCCAAGCGAGATCGAGACCGGCATCTTGTCGAGAATCAGGTCGATGACCGAGGTGTTGCGGAAGAAGCTTTCGCCAAAATCAAAGCGGATATAGTTCCACATCATCTGGCCGAAGCGCTCCAGCGGCGGCTTGTCGAAGCCGAACTGCTTTTCCAGCTTCTTGATGAATTCCGGATCAAGCCCTTGCGCGCCGCGGTACCTTCCAGAGGAATCATCGGAGAAAGACTGCCCCAGATCACCGCTGCTCCCGGACAACCGGTCGCCGCCCTGCTGGCCGGTCAGATCGGAAATCACCTGCTCGACGGGACCGCCGGGCGCAAACTGGATGACGGCGAAGGAGATGGCCATGATGCCGACGATCGTCGGGATCATCAAGAGAAGCCGTCGCAGGATGTAGGCACCCATCAGCGTTGCTCCCGCCTGCCGCCGTTTCCAGCAACACGATCCGATCCGCCAGCGGCCTGCCACCTGTTTTCAGTCAATCCGTTCGTCTCCTTGAAGGCGCCCCTGCCAAACCGGCCAGAACGCCCAAACTGATTCGCATATGTGCATTTGGAGTACATGACGAGCCGTGCGCAAGGCTTTCATGGGGTTCCGGCAGGCTTCGACCACCAGACATCCGGGAATCCCATGCCGTAATAGGGCAAGTCCGTCGGATGGGTCAGGTGATTCCAGTAGGCGACGCGTACAGCCTTGGAATAGAACAGTGGCACGACATAGTGATGCGCCAAAAGCACGCGGTCGAGCGCCCTTGTGGTCGCCACCAGTTCCTCCCGGTTCGGCGCGAAGACGATCTTACTGATCAGTTCATCGATCGCCGTATCGGCAATGCCCGCATAGTTCTTCGACCCCTGCTGATCGACCGAGGCTGAGCCCCAATAGTCGCTCTGCTCGTTGCCGGGCACCAATGTCTGCGCCCAGATGCCGTAGATCATGTCATAATCGAAGCTTCGGACGCGATTGGTGTATTGCGAGTCATCGACAGTGCGCATGCGGGCATCGATGCCGATTTTCTTCACGCTGTTGACGAACGGCGAGACCGTGCGCTCGAAGGACGGGTTGGACAGAAGGATTTCGAAGCCGAAAGGTTCGCCGGTCTTCGTGTTCACCAGCTGGTTTCCCTTGAGCTCGTAGCCGGCCTCCTTGAAGAGGGCGAGCGCCGTGCGCAGGTTCCCGCGTACCTTCTGCGGATCGCCGTTGATGGGGTTCGTGTAGGGTGTGGTGAAGACGGCAGCAGGTATCTTGTCCTTCAGCGCCTCCAGGATTTCCTTCTCGCGGCCCTCGGGCAGGCCAGAGGAGGCAAGTTCTGTGTTCCAAAAATAACTGTCGACGCGTTGATAGGCGTTATGGGCAAGCGTGCGGTTCAGGTCCTCGAAATCGAAGGCGTAGTTCAGCGCCTCGCGCACCTTCTGATCCTTGAACTTTTCGCGGCGCATGTTCGGCACGAAGGCCTGCATGATGCCGGTGGCGCGAAGCGGATTCTCGATCTCCGCGCGAATCACCCGGCCATCCTTCGCGGCCGGGAAGTCATAGGCTGTCGCCCAATGGCTGGCGCTACTGTCCCTGTAGAAATCGACATCGCCGGCGCGCACAGCCTCGAACTCCACGGTCTTGTCGGCGAAGAACGTGTAGGTGATCGTGCCGAAATTGTTCTGGCCGACATTCACGTTAACGTCCCTGCCCCAGTAGTCGTCGCGCAATTCGAAGCGGATCGAACTGCCTGCCTGGAAGGAGGTGATTTTGTATGGCCCCGAGCCCATGACCGGTTCCAGCGTGGTCCGGCTGATATCGCGCTTGTTGCCCTTCGCATCCTGGCCCTCCCACCAGTGCTTTGGCACGATCGGAAACTGGCCGAGAATGTTCGGCAGCTCACGATTGTTCTTCTCGTCGAAGCGGAAGGTGACGTCGCGCTCGCCGGTCTTTTCAGCCGAGACCACATGGCGGTAATAGTTGGAGAGAAGGGGATTATGCTCCTTTGACATGTTGAAGGAGAAGACGACGTCTTCCGGCGTGACCGGCTTGCCGTCCGCCCACTTCGCCTCAGCGCGCAGCCGGAACGTCGCGGAGGAAAAGTCGTCGGGATAGGAGACCCCCTCGGCGAGCAACCCGTAGGAGGCGGTGACCTCGTCTTCGGCAGATTTCAACAGCGTATCGAAGACAAGAGACGTGACGCCGGCCGCCGCCTCGCCCTTGGAAAGGATCGGGTTGAACGTGTCGTAGGTCCCGGTTTCGGAGAGCTTCAGCTCGCCGCCTTTTGGCGCATCCGGATTGACATAATCGAAGCGGGCAAAGCCGTCTTTATGTTTCAGCTCGCCAATCGTGGAAATGCCGCCGTGCCAGACCGGCTCCTGAGCCACCACCGGTCCAGTTGCCAGGAAGATGGTTGCTGTCAAAGCCAATGCGCGTCTGAAATTCATGCCAATTCGCCTCTTCCGGTTTTCATTTTCCCGCTGCTTGAACGACAGAATAGGCAAAATCCGGGCAATTGACAGAAGCCGCCTCAAATCGGGCATTTTTTTTGGGTCACGGTTGTGTGTCCCGCAAGGCTGACACAAAGACGGGGTGTCAATCTCGGCACGGCAAATCGCAGTTGGGCATCGCTTGTGTGCGGATCGCCACGCGTTATCAGGAAACGGACGGCATATGACACCGAAACATGCAGGCTTTCTTCGGCATCTGGGATCAGTCACGCTGGTTGGGATGATCGGGCTGAGCCTTGTTGCAGGCGATGCAGCAGCGGCCGACGATACGCCTGCAAAGCAGATCTTCGGCAAGGTAAAGCTTCCGAGTGAAGCCGCGCCGAATCCGATCGGGTTTTACGCCAAGGGCTGCATGGCCGGCGCCGTGGCGATCCCGACCGACGGGCCGACCTGGCAGGCGATGCGTCTGTCGCGGAACCGCCGCTGGGGCAATCCGGCGATGATCCAGCTGCTGGAAAGGTTTTCTCAGGACGCAGTGCAGCTTGGATGGGGATCGGGCATCCTGATCGGCGACATTTCCCAGCCGCGCGGCGGGCCGATGATTACCGGACATGCTTCCCACCAGATCGGGCTGGATGCCGATATCTGGTTTCAGCCCAAGCCTACGCAGCCGCTTTCCGTGCAGACGCGCGAGGACATGCCGTTCATCTCGATGCTCGACAAGAGCAAGTTCCTCACCGTCAACCCGGCTCGCTGGACGCCGACCCACGCCAAGCTGGTGATGCAGGCCGCAAGCTATCCGCAGGTGGAGCGCGTTTTCGTCAACCCGGCGATCAAGAAGAAACTGTGCGAGACCTGGACCGGCGACCGCGACCTGCTCGGCAAGGTGCGGCCAGTCTATGGTCATGACGAGCATTTCCATATTCGCATGTTCTGCCCGCCCGGCACGCCGAGCTGCAAGGCGCAGGCGCCGGTCGCAAGCGGCGACGGGTGCGACAAGTCGCTTGCCTGGTGGTTCACCAAGGAACCATGGGCCACACCGAAAAAAGATCCCAATGCAAAGCCAGTGAAACCGCGCTTTACAACCCTGTCGGATTTGCCCAAAGCCTGCACGGCGCTGCTTGCAGCACCTGCGGCCGCCGAACAGTCGGCCACTTTCGGCACTGCGTATGTGGCGCCGCAGCCTACATCCGGCGATGCGGCGATCCAGCAGGCCATTCATGCGGCAAACAGTGACCTGCCGGACAGTGAGGTTCCAATCCCCCTGGCTCGTCCCGCCATGCAATAGGCTTGAGGCGCCGAAACTTTCGGTGCTTTTCAACCGCCGAACTGTGCTGTAGAGAAAATCAAATCGATTTAATTCGAGACTTTTCTTGGTCGGTGTCAAGCCGGGAGTTCTGTGATGGCCAGCCAGACATGCGTGGCGCTGATTGCGCACGATCAGAAGAAGGACGACATGGCCGCGTTTGCGCAGGCCAACGAAGCCGTCTTTGCCGGCTGGAAGATCGTTGCGACCGGCACCACCGGCGGCCGGGTGCAGGAGGCCTGTCCAAGTCTCGATGTGATCCGGCTGAAGAGCGGCCCGCTGGGCGGCGACCAGCAGATCGGCGCGATGATCGCCACCGGCGACGTGCAGATGTTGATCTTCTTCGTCGATCCCCTCACCGCCATGCCTCATGATGTCGACGTCAAGGCGCTGATGCGGCTTGCCACCGTCTACGATATTCCGATGGCGCTGAACCGGGCGACCGCAGAACGGTTGATCGACTTCAACCAACCCTGATACAGCTCTTAACAGCCTTCAGTCCGCACGATCATAACGGAACCCGCCATGCCCACGCTCCCAGATACCGACAGCGGCCTCACCTTCCCGATCCTGATCGGCGATATCGGCGGGACCAATGCCCGCTTTGCGCTGCTCCTCGACGCCTTTGCCGAGCCGAAGCTGTTTCCGATCATTCCGACGACAAACTATGCCAGCATCGAGGAAGCGCTGCAGACCAGCATTCTCGACAAGACGTCGGTCCAGCCGCGCTCGGCAATCATCGCGGTGGCAGGTCCGGTCAAGGGCGACGACATTCCGCTGACCAATGCCGGCTGGGTAATCAAGCCGAAAGACATGCTGACGGCGCTGTCGCTGGAAGATGTGATCATCATCAACGATTTCGAGGCACAGGCGCTCGCCATCGCCTCGATCGGCGACGAGGGCCGCGAACAGATCGGCCCTGGTTCCATTCTCGAATCCGCCTCCTGCGCCGTGCTTGGACCAGGGACAGGTCTGGGCGTCGCAGGTCTCGTCCATGCCCAGCACACCTGGTTTCCGGTTCCCGGCGAAGGCGGCCATGTCGATGTTGGACCACGCACCGAGCGCGACTATCAGATCTGGCCCTTCCTCGAGCCGATCGAGGGACGCATTTCTGCCGAACAGTTGCTGTGCGGCCGCGGCATCATGAACATCTACCGCGCCGTCTGCGAATCAAGGGCATGGGACCCGAAGCTTGCCGATCCGGCAGCCGTGACCACCAATGCGCTTGCCGGCAGCGACGAGGCGGCAGTGGAGACCATCTCGCTGTTTTCCACCTATCTCGGCCGCGTCGCTGGTGACATGGCGATGATCTTCATGGCGCGTGGCGGCGTGTTCCTTGCCGGCGGTATTTCGCAAAAGATCCTGCCGGCGCTGAAAAAACCAGAGTTCCGTCAGGCCTTCGAGGACAAAGCGCCGCATTCCGCGCTGCTGAAGACCATTCCGACTTTTGTGGTTACCCACCCCACTGCGGCCCTGTCCGGTCTTGCTGCCTATTCGCGCACACCGGCGCGCTTCGGTGTGGCAACTGAGGGACGCCGCTGGAGAACTTGAGCCCCTGTCAGCAGCCAGACTCGCCAAACGGGGATCAAGGGACTATAGAGCCCGGTGAAATAAGGCGCCCTAAAGCACGCGCCGGGTTTTAAGGAAACCAGCTTGAAACAAGCCAAACCAAAGTTGCCTGCCGTCGATCGCGAGACGATTACCAGTGTTCTGAAGCGTGTTATTGCCGAAAACGGCCGTACGCATTTGCGCGGTTACGCTTTTGCAATCGCCTGCCTCGTCCTCGTCGCCGGCACCACGGCATTTACCGCCTGGATCATGGAGTCGGTCGTCAACGAAGCCTTTGCCAACAAGCGGGCTGACATCGTTCTCTATATCTGTGGGGCGATCTTTCTGGCCTTCGTGGTGCGGGGCTTTGCCACTTATGGCCAAGCTGTGGCATTGTCGAAGATCGGCAACAGCATTGTCGCAAGCTACCAGCGCCGGCTTTACGCGCATCTTATGGCACTCAGCGTCGGCTATTTCAGCGATACCCGCTCCGCCCGTATTTCCGCCCAGATCAGCCAGAATGTGTCCGGCATCCGCGACGTGCTAAACATGACGGTCACCTCGCTTGCCCGCGATTTCCTGACATTGGTGGCGCTTATCGGCGTAATGATCAGCAAGGACTGGCTGCTGACGCTGATCGTCTTCGTCATCGCGCCGCCGTTGTTAATTGGCCTTCGCTACATCTCGCGGCGGCTGCGGCAAGCAACGCGCGAAGCCGTCGAGATCAACAGCCACGTCCTCGGCGCCATGCAGGAAACCATTCAGGGCATCACCATCGTCAAGGCTTTTACGATGGAAAAGCAGCTGAAAGAAAAGGTCGAGTCGATCATCAACCGTGCCGAAAACCGCGCCAACCGCATCGCCCGCCTCAGTGAACGAACCGCGCCGATGACGGAAACCTTCGCCGGTTTCGCAATTTCCAGCGTGCTGGCCTATGCCGCCTTCCGCTCGATCTATAACGGTGTACAGCCCGGCGCCTTCTTTGCTTTCGTAACTGCGCTGCTGATGGCCTATGATCCGGCCCGGCGTCTTGCCAGGCTGCAGGTCTCGCTGGAGCGCGCCGTTGTCAACGCGCGGATGATCTACGAAATCCTCGACACCGTGCCGCATCAACGGGACCTGCCGGATGCCCGCGACCTTGTGCTCGGTACGGCAAAGATCGAATTCAAGAACGTGCGCTTCAGCTACGCACAGGGCGACGATATTCTCAAAGGTGTCAATTTCGTCGCAGAGGGCGGCAAGACGACGGCGCTCGTTGGGCCGTCTGGTGCCGGGAAATCGACCGTCATCAGCCTCATTCCGCGTTTCTACGATCCTTCCGGCGGCGAGATCCTGATTGACGGGCAGGACATTGCCCACATCACCAAACAATCGTTGCGCAACGGGCTCGCCTATGTTTCCCAGCAGCCCTATCTGTTTGAAGGCTCGATCCGCGACAATATCCGCTATGGCCGTCCCGAGGCGACGGATGCCGAGGTCGAGGAAGCCGCAAAGCTTGCCTACGCGCATGACTTCATCATCATGCAACATCAAGGCTACGACACGCCGGTCGGCGAAAACGGCGTGACCCTGTCCGGCGGTCAGCGTCAGCGGTTGTCGATTGCCCGCGCACTGGTGCGTCAGGCGCCGATCCTGCTTCTCGACGAGGCGACGTCTGCACTCGACACGGAATCGGAAGCAGCCGTGCAAAAGGCACTCGACTACGCCATGAGTGGCCGAACCGTCGTGGTCATCGCCCACCGTCTGTCGACCGTGGTCAATGCCGACAAGATCATCGTCATGAAGGACGGGATCGTGGTCGAGGAAGGCACCCATGAGGCGCTTGCGCAGCGCAGTGACGGCCTCTACGCTCGCCTGCACAATCTGCAAGGCACGACGGCGGGATCACAACCGGTCGCGGACGCCGAAACACTGATCTGAGGGAATGAGGCTGGCATGAGCGGGACAGACATGAAACTCGTGGTGGTCGGGGCGGCAGGCCGGATGGGCCAGACGCTGATCCGCACCATCAATGCCATGCCGGGCGCCACCGTCTTTGCCGCTGTCGAACGGCCGGGCTCCGCCTTCGTCGGCCGGGACGCCGGCGAGATTGCCGGGCTTGGACCGACCGGTGTCGTGATCACCGACAAGCCGCTCGAAGCCTTTGTCGAGGCCGAAGGTGTTCTCGACTTTACCGCGCCGGCATCTTCCGTGGATTTTGCCGGGCTCGCCGCGCAAGCCCGCATCGTTCATGTCATCGGTACCACCGGTTGCTCGGTGGACGACGAAGAAAAATTCAAGGCGGCCGGGCGGCATGCCCGGATCGTCAAATCCGGCAATATGAGCCTCGGCGTCAATCTTCTCGGCGTGCTGACTGAGCAGGCGGCCCGCGCGCTCGGGCCGGAAAGCTGGGATATCGAAATCCTCGAAATGCACCACAAGCACAAGGTCGATGCGCCGTCGGGCACGGCACTTTTGCTTGGTGAAGCGGCGGCCAAGGGCCGGGAGATCGGCCTTGCCGAGCATTCGGTGCGGGTGCGCGACGGCCATACCGGCGCGCGTGTTGCCGGGACCATTGGCTTTGCCACGCTGCGGGGCGGCTCCGTTATCGGCGAGCATTCCGTCATCCTTGCCGGCGAAGGCGAGCAGGTGACGTTGTCCCACTCGGCAACCGACCGCGCGATCTTTGCGCGCGGCGCCATTACCGCGGCACTTTGGGCACGCAACCAGAAACCCGGCTTCTATTCCATGCTCGACGTGCTCGGGCTGTCCTGACCCCTAAAACTCCCCGGAGGAATTTCTATGAGCGGCACCCTCGTCCTTGTGCGTCACGGCCAGAGCGACTGGAACCTGAAAAACCTGTTTACCGGCTGGAAGGACCCAGACCTGACGCCGCTTGGCATCGAAGAAGCCAATGCCGGCGGCAAGGCGCTGGCCGATTACGGTATCAAGTTCGATGTTGCCTTCACGTCGGTGCTGACGCGCGCGCAGCATACGTTGAAGCTCATCCTCGACAATCTCGGCCAGCCCGATCTGGAAACCATCAAGAACCAGGCGCTGAACGAGCGCGACTATGGCGACCTCTCCGGCCTCAACAAGGACGATGCCCGCGCCAAGTGGGGCGAGGAGCAGGTGCATATCTGGCGCCGTTCCTATGACGTCCCGCCGCCGGGCGGCGAAAGCCTGAAGGACACCGGCGCCCGCGTCTGGCCCTATTACATGACCGACATCCTGCCGCGCGTTCTGGCGGGCGAAAAGGTGCTGGTTGCCGCCCATGGCAATTCGCTGCGCTCGCTGCTGATGGTTCTCGACCGGCTGGACCGCGAACAGATCCTCTCAGTCAACCTCGCGACCGGCGTGCCGATGGTTTACAAGCTGAAGGCCGATTCCACCGTCGCTTCCAAGGAAGTGCTCGGCGACATGTCCGGCGCGCATTGAGCGCATTTCGTTTCATGCAAGACGATTTGGGCCGCATCTGCGGCCCTTATCATGTCAGACCTTGCCGGCTTCCCAGCCCAGCATGGCCCGCTTGCGGGTGAGGCCCCAGTGATAGCCGGTCAAGGCACCGCTCTTGCCGAGCGCCCGATGACAGGGGACGACGAACGAGATCGGGTTGCGGCCGACAGCAGCGCCAACGGCACGCGATGCAGTGGGCTGGCCGATATCGCAGGCGATGTCGGAATAGGTCACGGCCTTGCCCATCGGGATCTTCAACAGCGATTCCCAGACACGGATCTGGAAATCGGAGCCGATCAGCACGACGCGCAACGGTTCTTCTGCGCTCCATTCCCTGGCATCGAAAATACGGGCCGCGTATCCGGCGGTGGCTGCACTGTCCTCGATAAACTGGGCATTCGGCCAGCGGCTGGCCATATCCTCGAAGCTGGCTTTTTCATCGCCGGCATCATTGAAGGCCAGGCCGGCAAGGCCGCGATCGGTGGTCATCACCAGCGCGACCCCGAAGGGGCATGGGTGGAAACCATAACGGATGGTCAGTCCGCCACCGCGCAGCTTCCACTCACCCGGCGACATCGCCTCATGGGTGACGAACAGATCATGCAGGCGCGACGGGCCTGACAGGCCGAGTTCGAAGCTGGTTTCCAGAAGCGGCAATTCTTCCTGACGCAGCAGGCGCTTGGCGTGATCAAGCGTCACCGCCTGAAGAAACGCCTTCGGCGACAGGCCTGCCCAGCGCGTAAACGTCTTCTGCAGTTGCGTCGGCGACTGGCCAAGATCGCTGGCAATGGCGTCGAGAGACGGTTGATCGCGATAGTTCTCGGTCAGCAATTCGACGACGCGGCTGACGGTTTCGTAATCGCTGCCGTGTGGCGTGATATCGGTGGGAATCGATGTCTTGATATCCATGAACGTATCTCCTTGAGACCAGAGATAATCATTCGGAGTGGTCCATCGCCACCCGATTCTTGATCTATCGGCGTTTCACCGTGGCCAAGGCACCGGAAAAGGCGGCGGCGAAGGTTTCGCGGTCGTCGCGGTTGAGGAAAGAGCCGATATCGGTCGTCCGCTGCCGGTCGCTCAGCTGCATCGAGACGATACCGATTTCCTGATGGCGGGAAATGTTGAACCGCGCCCAGAATGGATTGAACCGGTGCTCGGTCATCCGGCCGGCCGGGGTGAACTTGCGCACGGAGACATCGGTGCGGGAAACGCGGATTTCCTCGCGGGCGCGGGCGGAGCGATAGTTCAGCCAGAAGGCGCCGAACAGCAGCAGGAAATCCAGCCCGAAGAAAAAGACGATCGGCCAGGCGCCGATGACGACGAAAACGAAGATATGGACGAGGCTCATCAGGGCGGCGATGAACAGGAAGACCTTGAAGCCCCTGATCCCAAGCGAACGGTAGGGCGTCAACTCGGCGGCGAAAACCGGCTGCTCCTCACTCCATATCTCGGCGTTGCCATCGTTCATGGCGAATGACTATAGATGCATCATGAAAAACGTGAAGCCAAAATCAGCAGTCAAGCCGGCGAAAGCGAAAACCGCGACAACCGGCCGCGCCAGGACAAAGCCGAAAACGATCTACAGCAAGGCAGAGATCGAGGAGATTTTCCGCCGCTTCTCGATCCAGCGCCCGGAGCCGAAGGGCGAACTGGAGCATGTCAATCCGTTCACGCTGCTGGTTGCGGTGGCACTGTCGGCGCAGGCGACGGACGCGGGGGTCAACAAGGCGACGCGGGCGCTTTTCGCCGCTGCCGACACGCCGGAAAAGATGGTTGAACTCGGCGAAGAGAAGGTTCGCGAGTATATCAAGACTATCGGGCTTTACCGCAACAAGGCGAAGAACGTCATCGCGCTCAGCGAAAAACTGATCGCCGAATTCGGCGGCGAGGTCCCGCGTACCCGCGAGGAACTGATCACCCTGCCCGGCGTTGGCCGCAAGACCGCCAATGTGGTGCTGTCGATGGCCTTCGGGCAGGCGACCATGGCGGTCGATACGCATATTTTCCGCATCGCCAACCGGCTCTGTCTGGCACCGGGAAAGACCCCGGACGAGATCGAACACCAGCTGATGCAGATCATTCCCGATCACTATCTCTACCATGCCCATCACTGGCTGATCCTGCACGGGCGCTATTGCTGCAAGGCGCGCAAACCGGAATGTCAGCGTTGCGTCATTGCCGATATCTGCAAGGCAGCGGAGAAGACCAGCGAGATGCCGGCACCGCTGGTTGAGCTGCCGGCGCAGATCATTTGATGGAAATGCCGTCGATCAGGGCGGCGATGGCATTTTCGTAATCGTCGCGCTTCGCCCCTGCCTCGATCGCCAGTGCTGCACGATCGAAGGATGCGGACAAAAGCTGGGCTAATGCGTCCAGCAACGCGGGGTCCTTGCCGGTTGCTGCAAACAGATCTGCGAGGCCAACCTTCAAGCTACCTTCCGCATGCTCAACATCCATGTCCTGCAGGCTGTGAATACCGAGGATGGCGGGGCCTTCAAGCAGAAGAAGCCGTGTGCGGCCGGGCACAGCCATTGCATCGAAATAGCCGTGTGCGCCGTCAAGCAAAGCGTCGCGCGCGTTGGGAGATCCGGCAGCTTTAGCCTCGATCTCAACGCCCACCTGCCGTGCCTCCTCTGCGACGATGGCTGCAAACAGCGCCTTCTTGTCCTCGAAGTGATGATAGAGCGCGCCGCGCGTCACGCCGGCGGCACTGGCGATCTCCGGGGTCGCCGTGTCGGCATAGCCTTTTTCGACGAAGAGCGCGCGTGCGGCCGCCATCAGGGCAAGGCGCATGCTTTCGGTCCGTTCCTTATTACTGCGTCGCATTTTCCACCTTTACATACAATCTGAATGTATGTTAATTACAAAACATACAGACTGTATGATAATTTAACGCGGAGGAAAAGAGATGAAAATCACCAGCTATTATCCCGTCATCATGACCGGCGATGTTCACGGCACGGCAGAGTTTTATATCCGGCATTTCGGCTTCGAATCGCTGTTTACGGTGGACTGGTACATGCACCTGCAGTCGATCGACAACGAGCATGTGACACTGGCCATTCTCGATGGCAGCCACGAAACGATTCCGGAAAGCGCGCGCGGCGCAGTGTCCGGGCTTCTGCTCAATTTCGAAGTTGAAAACCCGGATGCCGTTTATGCGGAGTTCCAGGCGGCAGGCCTGCCGATCCTTCTAACTTTGCGCGATGAAGATTTCGGCCAGCGGCATTTCATCACCGCTGATCCGAACGGCGTACTGATCGACGTCATCAAGCCGATCCCACCAACGGAGGAATTTGCGGCGCAGTACACTGCGTCCGTGCTGCCGGCCTGATCACGCTCAGGTGGTAACCGGTCTGCGCTCTGTTAGCGAATAGAGGAGTGCCGAGACCGGTAGTGCTAAGCCGAGCATCGAGGCGGCCCACCAGCCGCCTTGCGCATAAAGCCAGCCGCCGAGCGCGGAGCCGATGGCGCCACCGGCAAAGAACGTCGCCATGTAAAGTCCATTCAGGCGGCTGCGATATTCGGCGCCGAGCACGAAGATGGCGCGCTGGCCAAGCACCAGATTGGTGGTGACGCCGAAATCCAGCAGGATCGCAGCAAAGGTGAGAAGGCCCAGCGCCCACATCGACCCGGCCGGCGCGATATGGGTGATGAGGAAGGCGGCCGCGACAGAGAGCATCGACAGGCGCGTTGCCGGAAAACTCCAGCCTTTGTCGGCAAGACGCCCGCTAATGGGCGCGGCGATGGCGCCGGCGGCACCGGCCAGTGCGAACAACGCGATCTGCCCCTGCGACAGGCCGAATTCCGGCCCCGACAAAAGCAGCGGCGTTGTCGTCCAGAACAGGCTGAAGGCAGCGAACATGAAGGCGTGATAGAGCGACCGGCGCCGCAGGATCGGCGTGGTTGCGACCAACCTGCCCATCGAAGCCAGAAGTGCGCCATAGCTCAATCCCGTCTGCGGAACACGCGGTGGCAGCGCGCGGGCGAGAACCACGGCCAGAACGACCAGAACCCCGGCGGAAATGAAGAAGACCATATGCCAGGGCAGGAACTCGGCAATGAAGCTCGAGGCTGGACGCGCCAGCATGATACCGACCATCAGGCCGCTCATGACATTGCCGACGGCCTGGCCGCGATGCGCCTCCGGTGCCATATGCGCCGCATAGGGCACGATGATCTGGATGGCGACGGAGCCGAGCCCAATGAAGAAGGCTGAGGCCAAAAACGGCAGCGGCGTCGAGGCAAGGCCTGCCCCGACCACGGCCACCGTTCCGAGCGCCATGACCGAGAGGATCAGCTTGCGGTTTTCGAAGAGATCGCCCAGCGGCACGATCAGCAGAAGACCAAGGCCATAACCAATCTGCGTCAGCGTCACGATCAAACCCGCAGCCCCTGGAGACAGCCCCAGCGACGCGCTGATCGGGCCGATCAGCGGCTGCGCGTAATAAAGGTTGGCCGCGATCAGGCCGCAAGCAGCGGCCAGAAGGAACATCATCGATGATGACATGGCCTTGGGTTCTATGCCCCCTGATTCGAAGGCCACCGCTTCGACAGTCCCTGATTCGATCATGGATTCGGGGGCAATGTCAGCCCGGCTTGCAATACTGGTCACGGTCGTCTCCAAATCCAAGTCTCGAGATCCAGGTCTCAAGACATCACAGTGTTTAGTCGAGCAGTTTCATCGCCACATCGGCGACCGCCATCATCTCAGCGCGGTTGCTGCCGGTTTTCCCGACTATGCGCATACCCTGCAGCAGGCAGAGCAGCGCGCGTGCGGTATCGGCTGCATCGATGTTCGTGGAAACCGACCCATCCGAATGGCCGAGCAGAATGCAGTCCTTCATGACAGCTTCATTGGTTGCGTGCGCGACATCGACGCGCTCCGCGGCAACCGGATCGGAGGCGGCCAGTTCCGCTGCCGTCGCAATGACGAGGCAGCCGCGTTGGCCAAGTTCGCCGTGGGCTGCCTCGGCATAAAACTGCAGGGCAGCCCGGATCTTGTCGCGACCGAGCGGAAAGGGCGCAATCGCCGCCTTGAGCTTCCTGCTGCGCAAAACGCGGTAGCGATCGAAAGCCGCAAGCAGAACGCCGCGCTTGTCCTTGAAGGCCTTGTAGATGCTGCCCGCCGTCAACTGCATCGCATCCGAAAGATCGCTGATGGACGTCCCGTGATAACCGCGAACCGAAAAAATATCGATGGCGCGCTCCAGGGCAACATCGGTATCGAACGCCCGGGGGCGGCCGCGCGGGCGTTGGTCCTGTGGTGTTTCGGCTGTGGTTTCCATGCATACCATATAGGAAATGATCGTTTCCTATATCAAGTAAAATTTACGTGTGACCGCTCTTTTTCGCTTTCCTCTTCCAAACTGCCGGAAATCCGCTATTACCGGACACCGACTGACACAAACATTCCAGGCGGTTCCGGATGACAAAATTCGACGTGCTCACGATCGGCAATGCGATTGTGGATATCATTGCGCGCTGCGACGACGCATTCCTTGTCCACAATGGTATCATCAAGAGCGCGATGAACCTGATCGATGCGGACAGGGCAGAGCTGCTCTATTCGCGCATGGGGCCGGCACTGGAAGCGTCGGGCGGCAGCGCCGGCAATACGGCGGCGGGCATTGCCAACCTGGGCGGCCGGGCGGCCTATTTCGGCAAGGTGGCCAACGACCAGCTGGGCGAAATCTTCACCCATGACATCCGTGCCCAAGGCGTGCATTTCGAGACCAAGCCGCTCGACGATCTTCCGCCGACCGCCCGCTCGATGATTTTCGTCACCGAGGACGGCGAACGCTCGATGAACACCTATCTCGGCGCCTGCGTCGAGCTTGGCCCGGACGATGTGGAACCGTCCGTGGTCGCGGACGCTGCGGTTACCTATTTCGAGGGTTATCTGTGGGATCCACCGCTGGCCAAGGATGCGATCCGCGAATGCGCACGCATTGCCCATGAGAACGGCCGCGAAGTGGCGATGACGCTGTCCGACAGCTTCTGCGTCCACCGCTACCGGGCGGAATTCCTCGAGCTGATGCGCTCCGGCACCGTCGATATCGTCTTTGCCAACCGCGCCGAGGCCCTGGCCCTCTACGAGACGGAGGATTTCGAGCAGGCGCTGTCGATGATCTCCAAGGATTGCAAGCTGGCCGCTGTGACGTTGAGCGAGGAAGGTTCGATCGTCATCAAGGGCGACGAGCGGGTCAAGATCGAGGCAACAACCGTTAACCGCGTTGTTGATACAACGGGTGCGGGCGACCTCTACGCCGCCGGCTTCCTGCATGGTTATACGACGGGTCGGACATTGGCCGATTGCGGCAAGCTCGGCAGCCTTGCGGCCGGCATCGTCATCGAACAGGTCGGCCCACGCCCGATGATCTCGCTCTCAGCAGCAGCAAAGGAAGCCGGTCTGCTCTGACCGGCTCTTCTCGTCAAAAACCTATATCGACGTAATCCTGTTTGGGCGGGGCCTCACTTGAAGGCTTCGCCCGGATAGGCCCCCCAGATTTCCCCCTGTGAAATCCAGCCATCGGTTCCTTGCGCTTCGGCGCGGCACCACTCGCCGTTGCACTCGCCGACATGGACGACGACGCCCGGCTCAATGCGTGCGACGATGGCGCCGCCCGATTGCGGATCGCGCCGCATGTTTACGAAGACGCCCTCGCCCTTGCCGCGCATCCAGGGTGCAGCAACGGCGGTCCGGTCGCCCGAGAGCAGCGCCTGATTGACCCAGCCTTCCGTGCCGTCGGCATCGCGGATCTTGCGCCAGTTGTCATATTCCTGGGTCACTTCAACCGGCACGCCCGACTTGAGGTAACGCCAGGCAACGGCATAATCGACGCTGGGGCCAACGCGCAGGTTGACGCTCTTGGATTTCAGGCTGACGAAGCGCGGCAACGGCAGCCCGCTTGCCCCCTTGGCCGCCTGGGCAAAAGCCGGCACTGCCTCGATCGCGACGAGCGACAGGGTAACTGCGGTGGCGAAAGCGAGCCTGGAAAGGAACTGACGCATGACGAAATCCATTTTCCAAAAAGATTCAGAAGCTTGCAGCTAAATCTCTGACCGACCCCATCGAAGACACGCAAATCGTCCGGGAACATCTCGAGTTTTGTTTGTCTTCCCCACCGGGTCTGGTAGAAAATGAAACTGCAGGGAGAACGATCACTCATCTTGGTTAAAAACCCGTCAACAAGGCGAAGCAGGCAGCAATGACCGCGAAGAAAAAGCCCAAGGTCTATATCACCCGCAAACTGCCGGATGTCGTCGAAACGCGCATGCGCGAGCTGTTCGACGCAGACCTGAACATCGACGACACGCCGCGCACGCAGCCGGAACTCGTGGCGGCAGTGAAGCGGGCCGATGTGCTCGTTCCGACCCTCACCGACCGGATCGATGCCGCGCTGATCGAACAGGCCGGGCCACAGCTGAAACTGATTGCCAGCTTTTCCAATGGCGTCGATCATATCGATGTCGATGCCGCCGCCCGCCATGGCATTACCGTCACCAACACGCCGAACGTGCTGACGGAAGATACCGCCGACATGACGCTGGCACTCATTCTCGCCGTTCCGCGCCGGCTGACGGAAGGGGCCAATATCCTGACCGACCGCAAGGGTGAATGGGCCGGCTGGTCGCCGACCTGGATGCTCGGGCGCCGCATTTCCGGCAAGCGTATCGGCATTGTCGGCATGGGCCGGATCGGCACCGCTGTTGCCCGTCGCGCCAAGGCTTTCGGACTGTCGATCCACTATCACAACCGCCACCGCGTCAGCACTGAGACCGAGGAAAGGCTGGAGGCGACCTATTGGGACAGCCTCGACCAGATGCTGGCCCGCGTCGACATCATCTCGGTCAATTGTCCATCGACGCCTGCGACATACCATCTGCTCTCGGCACGGCGGCTGGCGCTGATGCAGCCGACCAGTTACATCGTCAACACGGCCCGCGGCGGCATCGTCGATGAGGTGGCGCTGATCAAATGCCTGCGTGAAGGCAAGATCGCCGGAGCCGGGCTCGACGTGTTCGAGAACGAACCCGCCGTCAATCCGAAGCTGGTCAAGCTCGCCAGCGAAGGCAAGGTCGTGCTCCTGCCGCATATGAGTTCGGCGACGCTCGAAGGCCGTATCGACATGGGCGACAAGGTGGTGATCAACATCCGCACCTTCTTCGACGGACACCGCCCGCCGGATCGCGTCCTGCCCGGCCGGGGCTGATTGTCTCAGAGCGTTTTGCGCATCTCGACGAAGGTTGGACGGGTAAAGCCGGGATGGCAACCTTCTGCAGTCTGCACAAAACCCCACTTGGCGAAAACGCGGTGGTTTTCCAAAAGCTCGATCCGCGTTTCGAGCCGCAGGCAGGGCAGTTTGCATTCGGCGGCATAGGTCTCGGCAGTCTCCAGTAGCAGACGCCCGACGCCCTTGCCTTGCGCATCCGGAGCGACAGCAAGTTTGCCGATATAGAGGCAATCCGGCGGCTCCGGCTTGCAGAAGATGCAGCCCAGCAACTTGCCGTTCTCAACCGCCGCATAGGCCTTTTCCAACGTCGCCTTTTGCCTCAACAACGGAAGCGTCAGGTGTAGCGCGGATGACGGCGGATCGATGCGCGAGTGCATATAAGCGAAGGAGGCAAGGATAAGCGCCAGAAGCGCCTCCCAATCGCCGAACGTTTCATCGATCGGCAGCAGGTTCATCGCGCTTTCCGGCTGTATTTGATGGTCTCGAACCGGGCGGCCAGCCCGTCATACATCAGCAAGCGGCCGACCAGGGGTTCGCCAGCGCCGGTGATGATCTTGATGACCTCCATAGCCTGCAATGTACCGAGAATGCCAGTCAGGGCGCCGACAATACCGGCCTCGGCACAGGAGGGAACGACGCCCGGCGGCGGCGGCTCTGGAAAGAGATCACGATAGCCCGGGTTCAGGCGACCGTCGGCTGCCATCTTCCACGGTTGCAGAACGGTGAGCGATCCATCGAAGCGGCCGACGGCGGCCGTCACCAGGGTGATTTCCAGACGCTCCGCTGTATCGGCGGCGAGATAGCGGGTGGCGAAATTGTCGGAGCCATCGACGACGATGTCATAGCCGGATAACAGCGCCTCGGCATTGGCCGCATCCAGCCGCTCCACATGCCGGAGCACATTCACATGCGGATTGATCCGCTGCAGCGCATCCATGGCGCTGTCGGCTTTGACCCGGCCGATATCCGGGGTGCCGTGGATGACCTGACGCTGCAGGTTGGACAGCGAAACCGTGTCGTCATCGACAATGCCGAGCATGCCGACACCGGCGGCGGCGAGATATTGCAGCACCGGTGCGCCAAGGCCACCGGCACCGATGACCAGCACGCGTGCCGCCTTCAGCGCCTGCTGCCCGGCCCCGCCGATTTCCGGCAGGATGATATGGCGGGCATAGCGCTGGATTTCTTCGGAATTCAGAGGTTGTTTGCTCATGATATGGAACTCTCACCCGGAAACGGTGCCGTTGGCAACGGTGAGATAACGCGCCCTGTCACCAAGGGCTGAAAACATCGACTGGTCCGTGCCGGTCATGAAGGCCTGGCCGCCGAGATCATCGACCAGATCGAACAGCGCCGCGCGTCTGCCCTCGTCGAGATGGGCTGCGATCTCATCCAGCAACAATATTGGCGCGTGACCGGTCATATTGCCGACCAGACGGGCATGGGCAAGGATCAGGCCAACGAGAAGCGCCTTCTGCTCGCCGGTCGAGCAACGCGCGGCCTCCATGTTCTTGGCACCGTGACGGATCAGCAGATCGCTGCGATGCGGGCCGTCCAGCGTGCGGCCGGCGGCGGCGTCGCGGTAGCGGCCAGCCCTCATCATCTCCAGATATTGCTCTTCCAGGTCGAAGGCCGGGCGATGCCATTCTCCGTCGAGAAAGCCGGATAGCGCCAGATCGGCCGCCGGAAAGACGCCGCCTTCATGGTTCTTATCAACTAGCCCCGCCAGAAGACCGAGCATTTCCTGCCGCGCCAACGCCATCGAGATGCCCAGTTCAGCCATCTGCCGCTCAAGGCCCGTCAGCCAGACCGGGTCGGGGCGTCCTTCCGAGAGCAGTTTGTTGCGGCCGCGCATGGCACGTTCGTAATCGGTGGCGCGTCGGCCATGTTCGGGATCGAGCGACAGGACAAGCCGGTCGAGGAACCGGCGGCGGTCACCCGAGCCGCCGGTGAACAGGCCATCCATGGCCGGCGTCAGCCAGAGCACGCGCAAATGATCAAGCAGTTCGTCCACCGTCTTTGCTGTCGTGCCGTTCAACCGCAGACGGCGCGTCTGGCCTTCCTCAGTGCCCCCCGTGCCCGTGCCGATCTCGACGGAACCGTCCATGCCCTCCAGTTCCGCAAACACGGAGAAGCCCGTTTCTGCTCCGACCCGCGCCACATCGGCATAGGCGGCGCGGCGCAGGCCGCGGCCCGGAGACAGGAAGGAAACCGCCTCCATCAGGTTGGTCTTGCCCGCACCGTTCTCGCCGGTCAGCACCACGTGGCGGGTGTCGAGATCGAGCGACAGTCCCGCATAGTTGCGGAAGTCACTGAGCTTCAGTCGAGAAAGAGAAACCTTGTGCGGCATGGGGAATCCGGTTTGCGTTGGGGTGAGAGCTAAGCCGAGAGGACGCCGATGGCAAGGCGGAACATCGGTTAGCGTCACGTCCGAGGCCATGGCGCCGCAGATCACCGAGATGTGACAGAAAAATTATCGCAGTGCACACATGCCTAATTGCGCAGGTGCGAATACTCAAATAAGATTGCTTATCTTATGTATGCTAATGATATGGCACTCACTCCATGAACCTTACCCCGACCTTGGGCTTTCTGCTTCACGACGTCGCCCGGCTGCTGCGCAAGCGCTTCGAGCAACGTGCGAAACATATGGGGCTGACACGCTCGCAATGGCAGACGATTGCCTATCTGGCGCGCAACGAAGGTATCCACCAGAGTGGCCTTGCCGAACTGCTGGAAATCGAACCGATCACCCTCATGCGGGTGCTCGACAAGCTCGTCGAACGCGGCTTCGTCGAACGGCGACGCCACGAGACGGACCGCCGCATCCAGCTTCTCTACACAACCGAACTCGCCCGCGGGCTGTTGTCCGACATGCGCGCCATCGGTGACGCAACGCGCTTTGAAGCGTTGCAAGGCATTTCCGACGAGGATCGCGAGAAACTTGTCGGCATTCTCGACCTGATGAAATCCAACCTCCTGCAGGCCTGCCGCGCGCCGGCCGATAAAGAAACCCACCATGGCTGACACATCCCTCCGCGTACCTGCCAATGCCAATGTCACTGCCCTTGAAACATCCGAAGGTGTGACGGCCGAAGCAAAGATCAACGCAGCCCCTCCGGCATCGGCTGAACCGGTTCCCGCTGTCACTCCGGTCCGCCGCCGCAGCCTGAAACGGCCGATCCTGTTTGCGCTGCTGCCGATTGCGCTGATTGCTGGCGGCTATTTCTATGTGACCGGCGGCCAGATCATGGAAACCGACAATGCCTATCTGCAGGCGGACATGGTCGGCGTTTCCACCGACGTCGCCGGCACAGTTGCCTCCGTCAATGTGCACGAGAATGAAGAGGTCAAGGCCGGTCAGGTACTATTCCAGCTAAAGCCGGATTCGTTCCGCATCGCTTTGGAGGGGGCTGAGGCCAAGCTTGCCGCCGCCCGCAACGAACTTTTGAACCTCAAGGCGAGCTATGCCCAGACGCTGGCCCAGATCGCCCAGGTCGAGGCCGATATTCCCTATTACCAGACCGCTTTCGACCGGCAGCAGACCCTGATCACCAATGCCGCCGCATCGCACGCAACCTATGATCAGGCCAAGCATGATCTGGACGCCGCCAAGCAGAAGGTGACGGTCGCCAAGGCCCAGGCCGAAACGACGCTGGCGCAGCTAGGTGGCGATGCCAACCAGCCGATCGAGCAGAACCCGCTTTATCTGGAGGCCAAGTCGGCCGTGGATGACGCGCAGCGCCAGTTCGATGACACGACGGTGCGCGCGCCATTCGATGGCGTCGTCACCAATGTCAACGCGCTGCAGCCCGGCAGCTATCTGGACGCAGCGCAGCAGGCCTTCTCCCTGGTCTCCACCAAGAACATGTGGATCGCGGCCAATCCGAAGGAAACCGAGCTCACTTATGTGAAGCCGGGCCAGCCGGTCACCATCACCGTCGATACCTATCCGGGCGTCGAATGGAAGGGCAAGGTGGCGAGCGTCAGCCCGGCATCGGGCGCCAGCTTCGCGCTGCTTCCGGCACAGAACACCTCGGGCAACTGGGTGAAGGTGGTGCAGCGCATTCCGATGCGCGTCACGATCGACGACACCGCCGGCAAGCCGCCGCTGCGCGTCGGCATGAGCACGCTGGTCGCCGTCGATACCGGCCGTGCACGCGGCCTGCCGGATATGATCCAGAAACTTCTCGGCCAATCGACCGCCCACGCCCACGAGTAACCGACATGAGCAGCATTGCATCTGCCGCCACGACGCCGGTCGCCAATCGCGGCGCCATCACCGCCTGCATCATCCTTGCGGTGATCATGCAGGCGCTGGACACGACCATCGCCAATGTGGCGCTGCCCTATATTCAGGGCAGCGTGGCGGCGAGCGCCGACCAGATCAACTGGGTGCTGACCTCCTATATCGTCGCAGCCGCGATCATGACACCGCCATCCGGGTTTCTGGCGGCAAAATTCGGCCGCAAGCGCGTTTTGCTGGTGGCGATCGTCGGTTTCGTCGCGGCCTCGGTTCTGTGTGGCCTCGCACAATCGCTGCCGCAGATCGTGGGTTTCCGGCTGCTGCAGGGCCTGTTCGGCGCAGCCCTCGTGCCCCTGTCGCAAGGAATCCTGCTTGATATCTATTCGACCGAAGAGCGCGGATCGGCGATGGCTCTGTTCGGCGTCTCCGTCATGGTTGGACCGGTGCTCGGGCCGGTCATCGGCGGCTGGCTGACGGAAAATATCAGCTGGCGCTGGGTGTTTTACATCAACGTGCCGATCGGCGCGCTGGCCTTTGCCGGCATCAGCATCTTCGTCAAGGAAACCAAGCTCGATGCGCAAGCGAAGCTCGACTGGTTCGGCTTCGGCATGCTCAGCCTCGGCATCGCCTCGCTTCAGCTTTTCCTCGACCGCGGCGGCCAGCTCGACTGGTTTTCCTCCGGCGAGATCCTGATCGAGGCCATCGTCTGCGCCAGCGCCTTCTATCTGCTGGTCATTCATACGCTGACGACCAAAAAATCCTTCATCAATCCGCGCCTGTTCCTCGACCAGAATTTTGCCGTCAGCATGCTGTTCATCTTCGTCGTCGGCGTCACCTACCTGGCGTCGCTGGCGCTGATGACGCCTTATCTGCAATCGCTGATGGGCTATCCCGTGGTCACCGCCGGCATCGTCATGGGGCCGCGCGGGCTTGGCACGATGGTCTGCATGTTCGTTGTCGGACGGATGATCGGCAAGGTCGATACGCGCATCCTGCTGTTCATCGGGTTGGCGATCACGGCCTGGGCGATGTACGACATGATCGGCTGGACGCCGGATGTGTCGCAATGGACGATCATTTCCGTCGGCTTCGTTCAGGGTGCCGGGCTCGGTTTCCTGTTCGTGCCGCTGACAACGATCGCTTTTGCCACGCTGCCCGCAGAAATGCGTGGCGATGGAACGGGGCTTTACAATCTCTCCCGCAATATCGGCTCCAGCGTCGGCATCGCCGTCGTCTCGGCCTTGTTGATCGAAAATACCCAGATCAACCACGCATCGATCGCAGCCTATGTGACGCCATTCAACCATGCCTTCCAGGCACCGGCGGCCGCAGGGCTCGATCCGATGACCGCAGTGGGTCGCGCCTCGCTCGACAGCATCGTCACGCTGCAGGCGACGATCATCGCCTATATGGATGACTTCAAGCTGCTGATGATCATGTCGCTGGCCGTCATGCCGCTGGTTTTCCTGCTGCGCAAACCAAAGGCCCCGCCGGCGATCGACCACAGCGCAGTGATGGAATAGGCGGATTTAGCGCCGGTCAAGCTCCGGATAATAGCGGAAAATGCCCTGTTCGTTGAAGGCAAGCCGACGTTCCGAGCCAAGATAGGCTTTGATCCGCGGCAGTTCGCGGACTTGCGCATTCAGCGCAACGAGAAGCGGATAGTCCGGCTCCGCCGCCATCATCGCGCTGGGAAACGCATAGCGCAGCCCCTCGACGAGGTGGAACAGCGACAGGTCGACATAGGTGAGCATATCACCCAGGGCATGGACCTGCCCCTGCCTGTTCTTCGCCAACTGCTTTTCGAAATAGCCAAGGAATTTCGGCAGCCGTTCCTCGCGAAAATTCTCGGCCCGCCGCAACGCTTCGTCCTTCTGGTCTTCGTAATAGAGCGACACGCCGATCGGATGATGGACGTCGTGGATTTCAGCGACGAAATCGGTGATGCCGAGCTGCAGCCCGTTGGCGGTTACCCGACCGGCTTCATCTTCCGGGGCGAGACCAAGCCTGTTGCCCAGATAAAGCAGGATATTCGCAGTATGGGAGATGACGAGGTCGCCATCCTTCAGGAAGGGCGGGGCAAACGGCGTGGACCCCGCCGCCTTGGTCTTCATCATCGCCATCATCCGCGCCATGCCGCCATCGTTACGCGCAACATCGACGTAATCGGCGCCGGCCTGCTCCAGCGCCAGACGGACGAACTCGCCCCGGCCGGGGATGCCGTCCCAATAATACAGCTCATAGGTCATGATGCGCCTTTCGCGTTGGGATACAGCGTGCCTGCATCAGCGGCCACAGACAAAAAAAGCCGGAGGCATCTCTGCCTCCGGCCTACATATATTGCCGATTGTCCGTTCGACCAGTCGCTGATCGCGACGATCACTCGATGTCGAAGAAATCCTTCATGCGGGAGAAGAAGCCCGCCGATTCCGGATTGTTTTCCTTCGACGACAACTCCTCGAACTCGCGCAACAGCTCGCGCTGGCGCTTGGTGAGTTTCTGAGGCGTTTCAATCTGGATCTGGATATACAGATCGCCAATCTGGCTGGAGCGCAACACCGGCATGCCCTTGGCCTTCAGGCGGAACTGCTTGCCGGCCTGCGTGCCTTCCGGCACCGAAACGCGGGACTTGGTGCCGTCGAGCGTCGCCACATCGAACTTGCCGCCAAGCGCTGCCGTCGTCATCGAGATCGGTACGCTGCAATAGAGATCGGCACCGTCGCGCTGATAGAACTCATGCGGCTTGACCGACAGGAAGATATAGAGATCACCGGCAGGCCCGCCGCGCAGGCCGGCCTCGCCCTCGCCGGACAGGCGGATGCGGGTGCCGTCCTCGATGCCGGCCGGGATATTGACCGAGAGCGAGCGCTCTTCGGTGATGCGGCCCTGGCCGTGGCACTTGACGCAGGGATCGGCAATCGTCTGGCCGCGTCCCTGACAGGTCGGGCAGGTGCGCTCGATCGAGAAGAAGCCCTGAGCGGCACGTACCCGGCCGGAACCCTGACAGGTGGCGCAGGTCGTCGGCTTGGTGCCGGGCTTGGCACCCGAGCCAGTGCAGACGTCGCAGGTGATCGAGGTCGGCACACGAATCTGTGCCGTCTTGCCGGCATACGCCTCTTCCAGCGAGATTTCCATGTTGTAGCGTAGATCGGCGCCGCGCTCGCGGCCGCCGGACGAACGCCGTTGCCGGCCGCCGCCCATCATCTCGCCGAAGATGTCTTCAAAGATATCGGAGAAACCGCCGGCCCCACCGCCCATACCGCCGCCGCCGCCCATGCCGCCCTGTTCGAAGGCTGCATGGCCATAACGGTCATAGGCGGCCCGCTTCTGCGGGTCCTTGAGCATCTCGTAGGCTAGACTGATCTCCTTGAACGTCTTTTCAGCTTCTGCATCGCCAGGGTTCTTATCCGGATGATACTTCATTGCGAGTTTGCGGAAAGCGCTCTTGAGCTCCTTCTCGTCTGCTGTTTTCGCAACGCCGAGCGTTTCGTAAAGATCACGTTTCATGCTTGCAGATTGTCCTGTTGAATAGGCGCGTCAAAACCGGCTGCCCGGCGGTCGCCAAATTTCCTTGCAACAGGATTTAGTAAACCTTCAAGCGCGATACCATAGGCAATACACTATCTCGGGCGCTTTTTGTCGGAAAAGCACAGAATCAGGTTGCTTTACCTTTGTTCTGTGCCCCGCAGCAGCGCGGAGTGCGGGCGGAAATGGATTGATCCAGCCGTGAGCGACCCTTGGCGCTGCCTCAAAGATCATCATTCGAGAGATCAAGGAGCTTCATGAAATAGACCGATGCCCTGGGAACACCGAAGGGATCGAGAAAATGATGCGGGACGATGCCGATTTCCTGCCAGTCCAAACGGCGATAAAGCCGTTCGCCGGCACCGCCCAAAACCGTATCGAGAATAAGCAGCGAGCGCGCCCGCCGCACCGCTTCCGTTTCTACGGCCAGCATCAGCGCCGTCCCGATGCCTCGACCCTGGAAATCGCGGTGGACAAGTAATTTGAAAATCTCGGCCCGATGCGGAGCGTTCGGCTCGGGCGACAGATAGAGTTGGACGGTTCCGGCAATCTGCCCGTCGATCGTGGCGCAAAAAAGCAAGCGCTCCTGCTCGGCAACGGCGCTGAAGACGCCTTTCCAATAGGTCTCCGACTGCTCCCGCGTGAATGGAAGGACAAACCCGACGACCGCGCCGTCTTCAACATTTTGAACAAGAATTGCCGCAAACCGGTCCAAGTTCTGCGCCGCATATGCCCTGTCGACAATCGAGATTTCCATTGCGCCCTCAATTGGTTTTATCGCTGCCGGAGTGTGCCTTGGAAGGTTCTGCCTTTCAACGTTTCCCGTTGAGCCGGTTTCTCAATTGCTGAAAACAAAAAAACCCGGAGCTTTGCGGCTCCGGGTTAATGATGGGCTGTTCGAAGAAGGCTTATGCAGACTTCTTGCGGTCGTCCTCGTCTTTGACTTCTTCATAGTCGGCATCGACGATGTCGCTGTCACGGGCCGCATCAGCCTGTGCATCGGCATTGGCCGCTTCAGTCTGCTGCGATTCGTACATCGCCTGGCCAAGCTTCATCGAAGCTTCGAGAAGCGTCTGAGTCTTGGTCTTGATGTCTTCAGCATCCGGCTCGGAGGCTTCCACAGCAGTCTTCAGCGCAGCGATCGCATCGGAGATCGCGGTGCGTTCAACTTCCGTGACCTTGTCACCGAATTCCTTCAGCGACTTTTCCGACGAATGAATCAGGCTTTCGGCCTGGTTCTTCGCTTCGACGCCTTCGCGGCGCTTCTTGTCGCTCTCGGCATTGGCCTCGGCATCCTTGACCATCTTCTCGATATCCGCGTCGGACAGACCGCCCGATGCCTGGATCCGGATCTGGTGTTCCTTGCCGGTGCCCTTGTCCTTGGCAGAAACCTGGACAATGCCGTTGGCGTCGATATCGAAGGTGACTTCGATCTGCGGAACGCCACGTGGTGCCGGCGGAATACCGACCAGGTCGAACTGGCCAAGCAGCTTGTTGTCCTGGGCCATTTCGCGCTCGCCTTGGCTGACGCGGATGGTTACGGCATTCTGGCTGTCTTCGGCCGTCGAGAAGGTCTGCGACTTCTTCGTCGGGATCGTTGTGTTGCGCTCGATCAGACGGGTGAACACGCCACCGAGTGTTTCGATGCCGAGCGACAGCGGGGTCACGTCGAGCAGCAGAACGTCCTTGACATCGCCCTGCAGAACGCCGGCCTGGATGGCGGCGCCCATGGCAACCACTTCATCCGGGTTGACACCCTTGTGCGGCTCCTTGCCGAACAGCTGCTTGACGACTTCCTGTACCTTCGGCATGCGGCTCATGCCACCGACCAGAACGACTTCGTCGATCTCGGCAGCGGTAACGCCGGCATCCTTGAGAGCTGCCTTGCACGGTGCAACGGTGCGCTGAACCAGCTCATCAACCAGGCTTTCGAACTTGGCGCGCGACAGCTTCATGGTCAGGTGCTTCGGACCGGTGGCATCCGCCGTGATGAACGGCAGGTTGATTTCGGTCTGCTGCGACGAGGACAGTTCGATCTTGGCCTTTTCGGCAGCTTCCTTGAGGCGCTGCAGAGCGAGCTTGTCGTTCTTCAGGTCGATGCCCTGGTCCTTCTTGAACTCAGCTGCGAGATATTCGACCAGACGCATGTCGAAGTCTTCACCACCGAGGAAGGTGTCGCCGTTGGTCGACTTCACTTCGAAGACGCCGTCGCCGATTTCGAGAACCGAGATATCGAACGTACCACCACCCAAGTCGTAAACGGCGATGGTCTTGCCGTCCTTCTTGTCAAGGCCGTAGGCAAGCGCTGCTGCGGTCGGCTCGTTGATGATGCGCAGGACTTCAAGACCGGCGATGCGGCCGGCATCCTTGGTTGCCTGGCGCTGCGCGTCGTTGAAGTAAGCCGGAACGGTGATGACGGCCTGCGTGACCTTTTCACCGAGATAGGATTCTGCGGTTTCCTTCATCTTCTGAAGGATCATGGCGGAGATCTGCGACGGGGAATAACCCTTGCCCTGCGCTTCGACCCATGCGTCGCCATTGTCGCCCTTGACGATCTTGTAAGGAACGAGGGCCTTGTCCTTTTCGACGAACTTGTCGTCGTAACGGCGGCCGATCAGGCGCTTGACGGCAAACAGCGTGTTTTCCGGATTGGTGACAGCCTGACGCTTGGCCGGCTGGCCGGTCAGACGCTCGCCATCGTCGTTGAATGCAACGATCGACGGCGTGGTGCGTGCACCTTCCGCATTCTCAATGACCTTCGCGTCCTTGCCGTCCATGACGGAGACGCAGGAGTTGGTCGTTCCCAAGTCAATACCGATTACTTTAGCCATGTCGTTCTCTCCTTGCAGCGGACTGTCAGAACCCGGTCAGGCATTCATGCGACAGCCCCTAACGGGATGGTCTGTGGAATATTCGCAGCGATAGCTACGGTGATGGGGCGTATATAAGGACCAGTGTTTCGGACTGCAAGGCATGAGAACGCCACGAAGCCGAGGAAATCAACGTCTATTATGACGAAGCATCGCGCGCCGTTACCGAAATCAGCAATCCTCTCTTGAAGGCGATTGCGGTTCCCGCTCCAGAACAGCGGGGACGTTCAGCAGACATGGCGGTATCGACGTGATCGTCTGCTGCGGAAAAATCACCGCATGTTCATTGGGTTGACCGGAAAATAAGTGTTTCGCCGGTTTTTTTCCAGCCTGAATTTATCCCCGTCGCTTCTCTACCACGCACAATTGTCCGACTGAATTGAAAGGCGGATGGCGTGGCCAATGATTTCGACAGAACCGGCAGACCTGAGCCTGCCAAAACTGAGCTACCGGCAGGCGGCGATGGCCGTCGAAATTCGAGCGCTGACCTTATGCCTAGAATGGAAGGCCGGTTTTCGCCCCGAGCAGCCGCGGGTGCCAGCCGGCAATCCCGACGGCGGGCAATGGGCCGGAGACGGTTCCGACAGCCGGCCGATCCGCGTCAACCGCCGCGGACCTCGTGGCGCGGGACAAGTCCGTATTCTTGGACGATGGCAGCCCGTCACGCCTGGGCAGGAAGCGCGGCTGGCGGTCAGTATCGGCCGGATGCAGGAGGCGTTACGCGCCGTTCAAAGACGTGACCCGAACTGGCGGCCGACCCCGCAAGCCTACGAGACGGTCGAGGGGCTGATACGCGCCAATGAATCTGTAGCACAGGAGGCGATGCTCCGCGCGCTACAGTTGAGGCTGCCGCGGACCGGCATCGGACCCTTTGCAAAGGAGTGGATTGCGGCGCCAGCAACCAACAGGCGGCTGACCAGGAGGGAACAGGCGGAAATTGATCGCATCGGCCGTACCTACGGATGCCACTGGTGTGGTACAAAGATGCCGGGAACTCCGAGGGGACAGTTCGTAGGCGACCATCAGGTTCCAAAATCAGTCGGCAAACCAAGCAGGATTTATCCACATTGTTGGTGGTGCAGTAATTCGCAGGGCGGACTTTTATCGAAGAGGAGACTTTGACGCCATGACAGTGCAACACCTGTCGATCGCCCCGGAATATGTGAGCTTTTACGTTGCGGGTCGTCGCAATGTCGACATCCCAGTTCATATGGATCGACAAGGCGTCTTTGTTTCCGATGACTGCGTCAACATTCCAGCTTATTACTGGAGCGACGGAGATACGCATGTGACACTCGGACCATATGCTGAGGTTGCAGAAACAAAGGAACCAAATTCCGACAGCATACTGAACACGCCGAACCAAGAGCTTATTCTATTTGACGCGAACGAGCCCCAATTCGCCATCGCGCGCGTGCCATCCGTAAAAACCCGTATTCGAGTTTGGATGGATCACCCGATCGAGCCGTCAAATGTCGTTATCGCCTGGGGTTAAGTGACGGTAGCGGGCCGAACGAGCGCTGTTGCCGGAGCATTGCTGGCCGTGCGTCAATCACAAGGCGGGCTGATATCTCAAGGAAGGTGCTAATTGATGCCCGTAAAGAAACTCACAATAGCCCCTGAATATCTCAGCATCTATGTTGCAGGTCGTCGCAACGTCAAAATTCCTCTTCATATGGACAGACGGGGAATATTTTCCTCACCTGACTGCATCAACGTTCCTGCGCTCTACTGGAACGACGGAGACACCTCTGTGACATTCGGACCGATTTTAGAAATTACGGAAACGAGAGAGCCGGATTTCGATGGAATTCTGAACACTCCCAATAACGAATTGATTTTATTTGATGCAATCGAGCCTGAATTCGCCAGTACACACGTGCCTTCCCAAAAAACACGTATCCGAATCTGGATCGACCATCCCAGCGAGCCCGAAAATGTTACCATCGCATGGGGTTAAGTAAGGCAGCCAGTTAGATAGATACTGCTGCAGAAACATTGCTGATGGTGCAGTCAATCTCAAAGCGGGCTGGTCTCTAACGGGGGTACTAATTAATGTCCGTAAAGAGAATAACTATCACGCCCGAATACTTAAGTATATATGTTGCAGGCCATCGAAAGATTAAAATTCCTTTACATATGGACAAGCAAGGAATATTTTCTTCTCCAGACTGAATCAATATTCCGGCGCTGTATTGGAACGATGGAGATACGCATGTAACATTCGGACCAGCTTCCGAGATTATTAAGGCAGGTCAGCCTGATTTCGACGGTATTTTGAATACCGCCAATAAAGAGGTTATCCTCTTTGATGCACTTGAGCCTCAATTTGCTATTGCACAGGTGCCTTCCGAGAAAACACGTATCCGGGTCTGGATGAACCATCCCACAAGCCCTGATCAGGTGACTATCGCTTGGGGGTAAATAAAGCCGATAGGGTGAAAAAATGTGGCTTGCTGAGGAACGGCAACTCGCAGGGCAGACTTTCACCAGAAAGGGGATTTTGACGCCATGACCGTGCAGCGGATGTCCATCGCCCCGGAATATGTAAGCTTCTATGTTGCGGGCCGTCGGAATGTTAGGATTCCAACGCATATGGATCGAAGAGGAGTGCTCTCTTCAAAGGATTGCATTCTCATTCCAGCCTACTATTGGAGCGACGGAGATACCAATGTGACGTTCGGACCAATTTCAGAAATGACAGGGATAAGAAAAACTGATTTCGACCGGATTCTGAACACCCCCAATAACGAACTTATTTTGTTTGATGCGATCGAGCCTGAATTCGCCAGTGCACACGTGCCGTCAACGAAAACTCGCATTCGTGTCTGGATAGATCACCCCATCGAGCCGGAAAACGTGGTTATTGCCTGGGGGTAGATCAAGCCGGTGGTGCGGTTCAACCGCCGGTCAGGATGTCGAACAGGGTCGTGCGGCGGGTCGTACCGGTGGTCTCGCCAACATCGGCCGGTGGCGTCAGGCCGGAATTCGCAGCCTGCGCGGGCTGATCGAAATCCTGTGTGCCAGCCGTCTGTCCGTTGGCGGCGGGTGCTTGCGGAAATTCATCCGCCGCCCCATTGCCGAACGTGCCGGAGATAACGTCGCCCACACTCTCGGGTGCGGCCTGATTGTCGTCGAATGTCGGCTGGATTCCGGTCGTACCGAAGACCGGTGAAGGCGAGAGGCCCTCGTGGGCTGCCGTCATGAAATCATGCCAGGCCTTGGCCGGAAGACCGCCGCCAGTGACCTTCTTCATCGACTTGCCGTCATCATTGCCAAACCAGACACCGGTGGTGAGGTTGTTGGTGAAGCCAACGAACAGGGCGTCGCGGAAGGATTGTGTCGTGCCCGATTTCCCGGCCGCCTGCCAGCCCTTCAGCCGGGCAGCCTTGCCGGTGCCATGGTCGATCACGCCCACCATCATCTGGTTCATTTCGCTGACAACAGCGGGATCGAGAACACGGGGCGGATTGTCATAGGTGTTTTCATAGAGGACGGTGCCATCCGCCGTGGAAATCCGCCGGATTACATGCGGCGTCGCCTTGAAGCCGCCGTTCATGAACGGGGCGTAAGCCGATGTCAGCTCGACAAGGCTGACCTCCGAGGTTCCGAGCGCGATGGACGCATTAGCCTGCATTTCGGATTCAATACCAAGCCGGCGCGCCAGCTTGATGACATTCTGCGGGCCTACTTCCATCACCAGCTGGGCGGCAATGGTGTTGAGCGAATTGGCCAGCGCATTGGCCAGCGACACCTCGCCGCGATATTTCTGGTCGTAATTCTCCGGCGTCCAGTTGCCGATCCGGACCGGCGCATCGTTGCGGATCGACATCGGCGTGCGGCCGATTTCCATGGCTGCAGCGTAGACAAACGGCTTGAAAGCGGAGCCCGGCTGGCGTTTGGCCTTGACGGCGCGGTCGAACTGGCTGTCGGCATAGTCACGGCCACCGACGAGCGCGCGGATGGCGCCCGTGCCATCGATCGACACCAGCGCGGCCTGTGAGACATCCAGCTTCTGCCCCGAGGCATCGAGGCTTGCAGCCAGTGTTTCTTCGGCCTTCTTTTCCAGATTGAGATCGAGCGTCGTATCGACGATCAGGTCCTGGCTGATCTCGCCGACCATGCCCGGCAGCTGGTCCATGACCATATCTGCGACATAATATTGCGCACCGGACCAGAAGCTCTTCGCCTTGGTCGGTGTCTGCGACATCGCGGTCTTGATCTCGCTGTCGGTGATAAAGCCTTCCTCGCGCATGGCGCCGAGCACGACCTGGGCCCGCTCTTCGGCGGCTTTTGGATCACGCGCCGGCGACAGGCGCGACGGCGCCTTCAGGAGCCCCGCGAGCAGCGCCGCCTCGCCAAGATTCACATCCCGGGCGGATTTGTTGAAGTAGCGGCGCGAGGCGGCTTCGACGCCATAGGCATTGGAGCCGAAGAAGACCCGGTTCAGATACATCGCAAGAATCTGGTCCTTGGTATATTTCTGCTCGAGCCAGACGGAGAGCAGCACCTCCTGCACCTTGCGCTCCAGCGTGCGCTCCGGCGAGAGAAACAGGTTCTTGGCCAGCTGCTGGGTGATTGTCGAGCCGCCCTGCACCATGCGTCCGGTGGTGACGTTGGTCAGCATTGCCCGCGCCAGGCCGAGCGGATCGACGCCGAAATGCGAATAGAAGCGTCGGTCTTCGATGGCGATGACCGCCTGCGGGATATAGGGCGACATGTTTTCCAGCGACAGCGCCTCGCCGCCGGTGGCGCCGCGATTGGCAATGATATCGCCGCTGACGGACAGGATCTTGACATTGGGCGGCCGGTCCGGAATGGCCCAGGTGGTGGCGCTCGGCATGCGCGATCCGTAATAGAGTACCAGTCCGCCGACGCCGATGGCGCCCCAGATTCCGAGAACGACGCACCAGTAGACCAATGACCGGATCAGGCCCGTCAGCCCTCCGCCGCCACGCGAACCGCCACGCCCGCGGGTTTTCCGCGCGCTGGTCTTCTTCGCTGCAGGCTTGGAACCACCGGATTTCCTGCCCCCGCCACTCACACGTTCGCCGGCGTTCATACGCAGATCGCCGTCATCACGACTGCGTCCACCTTCGAAGGAAGGTTCTATCCTCTGCCCTGACGTCCGATTTCCTGCCATGTCGCGGTGGGTCTGCTCCAGCTGGGCGTTTTGGGGGAGCGAAGACGGCACCTATACCGCAACGCACGATTTCGCACCGTGCGATGAAGTGTAAATGCGGCGATTTAAGGGGGCGTTAAAGACCCACAAACGAAAAACGTTGTCGGATCATCAACTTGCCCCCTACGCCGTTACCGCTCGTTACCGCTGCCGTTACCCTTCCGTTCTCGGCCGGCGATTCGGGCATCTGCAAAGCGTCCGGCGGCTTCTTCTGAAGCGCGATCATAGACAGCGCTCGTCGTCTTCGTGCCAGAGTGACCGGCAACCTTTGAGGCGTCATCCGTCGTTGCCCCGGCGGCACGTCCCTCTGTGATTCCCGATGCGCGGAGATCGCGAGCCCACGCCTTCGAATCAATGCCGGCAGCTTTACGGTCGTCTGCCCAGCGATCTGTGACAGCACGAGCGATGTAAGGCAGGCCGGTGACTTCGGAAACAATGATCGGTCCGATTCGTTTCTCGAGTGGCCAATAGGCCAGTTCCTCCAGAACCATCGGCGCCTTCATCAGGGGATAGGTCACAGTCTTGCCTGTCGTGCCGTCGGTCTTGGAGGGCTTGAATTTGAGCACCAGATTTTCGTCGATGTGCTCCCATCGAAGACCGAACCATTTTACATCACGCTGAGCGTCCACGATGTCTGAAATGCCGCCTTTATCGATAGGCCACCATTGCCCCACAACGTCCCACAGGCGCAATGTAGACTCATACGCGATGGCATATGCCAAAGCAGACGAACGCCTGCCAGCGGCGTGTGCTGCCTGGCGTGCAGCTATGGCTTCATCGGCGGTGATGACCATTTCGCGTCTACTGGGCTGAGGCAAGCTTGAGCGAGCGGTTTGCAGGATCTCGCGCAAATCAATGCAGCCGGCGAATCTGCGTAGAATTCCATGCTTCACCGCGGCCTCTAAAACCGCTCTCGAGGTCGACGCTGCGGCAAGGTGCTTGCCGTTACGGCTCCAAATTTTATGCCAGCGAATCACGTCGATGCCACTAATGGAGTCCACGCGCCGCGGCCCGATATGTTCCTCGAGCTTCGCTAGGTAGTGTTTGTATGGAACAAGCGACCCTGGCTTCAACTGATGGAAAGCGCTCTCTTCGTCCCGCTGGTACACAAGAAGCAACGAGCGAACGGTACCATCAAACAAACTCGGGTCACGCCGATAGCCCGACCGCCACAATAGCATGTCCGCCTGAAGAGCATTACACTTCGCCACGAGCATTTCCGGCTGATCGCGGAGGTAATTGAGATTGACGGTCTTTGGCTCATACCCGCGCTTCACGTCCGCCTCGTCTGCGACCCACACAGGGACAACACCAGCGGTTCGCTTGATCCACTTCAGTCCTACTGCCTTAACCTGCTCCACTGGCCCTCCTCTCCGTCAGGTGCGCCGACCATGCCGGTCGCAACACCCAGATAACTCTGGTAAAACATCCGGACGAGTGGCACCGGCCTGCCACCGTGGAAGGCGTCCACCGGCGGAAAGCCCGCCTTCGCCGCCAATGTGGGCAGGCGTTCCCTGACCCATTTGGCCGCCTCTGCTTTTCCAACGATCGCCTCGGCGAGCTCCAGGTCCTTGGCGAACATGGGCAATCGCCAGAATGGGTCGTTATCGTTTGCGGGTGGATGTTTCAGTGCCAAATGGGCCTCCTGTATTTGGGTTTGATTTCTCCGTCTGTCTCGGAATTCGTTTGCGGCCAGCGCGCCGCGAGTGTGGGTGCGGTTGGTGTCGCGCTGGCCTGTGGTGAACAGTTGTACTTCCGAACCTTTTGCGGCATTGTGCGCGGGCAATGGATCCACCTTCCCCTGCCGCAGCTTCAAATCGCTGCGGCATTCTTTTTTCGCGCGGATAAAAAGCCGCCGGTTCCAGAGGATGGTCGCCGGCAGCAAAGGTCTCGCCGACATGCGGCTGTGACGAGACGAAAACTTTTAGGAGACGGCCGCGATATCTTCCATGGCGTCCTCAAGCACTCTAAGGCCTTCGCGGACCTCGTTTGCCTGGAATGCGACTAGGTCAAACGATGTCATTTTGAAGAGTTCGCGATTGATCGACCCTTTCTCCTGCAGGAGGTGGACGCTCTCCTCAAAGGCATCGATGAGGTTCATGAGTACTTCGGCCCGCTTTCGCAGATCGCAGACGTCGGAGTCGATTTCCTCAATAGTCTTCAGGGTTGGAGCTGCGACGAAAGCGCTGGCGTTGATCTGCATATTCATGCTGCGACCTCCAGGCGATCTATGACGGGCTCATCCATCTTCACCCACGATCGATACATCGCGAGGTTGGCTTCACCCATGCGCTCGACGCGGACAACGCGGAGCTTCAGGAGATCGCCGAGATTTATTCCAAGGTAGTATGGCCGGCCGAGATAAGCGGCGGCATCGACGTGGCCACAGGGGTGGATCTCGAGAATGAGGATGGAGTGCATGGAGTCCGTGGCGTCTTCGAACTCAATGAGGTCGCCGGATGAGAACAATACGGCGGGCACGTTACGAAGCGCCTTGAGGGTGTCGGCTACGACTTTTGCCGGTCTTCTTGGCACCAAGCGTCTCGGCAACGCTATTCTGTCTGGCGTTTGAACTTGAGGAATTGTTTGCATTCGAATCTCCTGTTGCTGCAATAATTGTTTATTGCGCTAAATTCGAAATTGAGTCAATGCGTATTTAGTGTGGCGCGCAAAATAAAATAATGCTACCCCCCCCTTTGTCCCCTCACCACGGGATCCACCACACGAGGAATTCATGGCCACGCCTAAAGATCTGGTCGCGCAGATAGCGCGCCAAACCGGAGTGCCTGAAGGCACCGTCATTTTGCACGATCGAAATCTAATGAACGCGGGGCTGCGCAGCGAAGGCCAGCGCGGCCGTGGCAAGTCAGTGGTTAATTTCACGGACGCAGCCAATCTATTAATTGCCGTGGCCGGGAGCCGAAACGTCAAAGACAGCGCCAAGACAGTCAGTGAATACGCTCCACTCGTCGCATCTTCACCCTTGGTCTTTGACGATGGAGGCGCGGAGGTGAGGCGAGGCAAGACCTTTGGAGATGCCCTGGCCGCTTTGCTTGAGGCTGTGCCGTCTAATCGGGATGCTTACGTCGATCCGGAACAAGGGTCAGTAGACGTGTTCCTGTACGGTCCAATTCCATCAGCAAGGATCGAGTGGCGTGTCGGCGGCCGGTCGGACATCATCCGCTACAATGGACCCGAGCGGAAGCGGGGCGACCCATATCCACCCGTCGCAGACTTACAGTTCATCGCGCAGTTTACGCAGGTGACCATTGGGCATGTGGGTGAATTGGTTGCGGGAGACTAAGACCGCACAGACGCCGAAGAGGTCGGGGCGATGGTTCGGATGGCGTAATGCAAAGGCAGCTAAAACGCGCAGTATGAGCGAACCGTCTAGTCCTTCGCGTTCCCACTTTTCCCGAAAATAAAGCCCAAAGCTCCCGTTATCAAAGATAAAGCACCGTTCACTACACGGTCATAAACAGCGGCAATTTTTTCGGTAGAGGCATAAGCAGAAAAACAGGCGCCAAATATTAAGAGTATTATTGCCGCAACAATAACGGTGCAGGCAATATTCCCAGCCTTCTCCGGCCCGCCACCAATGAAACGACCAACTCGACCCAAATGTTGATCAAGTTTTTCATCCCTCTTGCCAGTGAAGGGGTCTATATCCTTAGGAAGCGGCGCCCCATTTTTAGGGGCGGCCACCGGAGTGTTAGTTATACTTTCAAGCGAAACTGTTTCATTGGACGTATCAGACATTCTTGGTGGCGAGCTCCACAAAATGACGCTGGATGTCATTGTTGTGAATATACTGCTGACCGCGCTCCCGCGCTAGAGACCAAGGTGTCCCGGGTAGATGAGTAAGATCAGACAATTGTTTTCCAGACAGGTGTTTATACTTTGCCCAAACTCTGTCGAAGACAGCGAAGAATTGTTCATCTGAATGCGGCACAACAAGCGCCTTAACCTCCCCAGTCGCGGGATCGATGTCGCGGGCATATTCGCTTATGGGGGACCAACGGTAGTGCTTGAATTTATGATATAAATTCGCAAGAACCGGCCCATTTGGCCAAGCCTCAAAGTTCTCTCCAACGGCAGGAACACCGGCAGTCGCGAGGCGCCAGCCATGCATGCAGTAAACGAGTTTTTGAATTTTAAGGGGATCGACATCATCGACACCCTCTTCTTTAGCTTTCCATAAAAACGTATTCGCTACCCAGCTTGGCTTGTAAATAAAAGACTGTGGCTGAAGGGGAGGTATGCTCATTTTAACCTCCGCCCACAGAACGAAGCTAAACCTTGTGAGTAAGACCGCATCTCAGCAGTGCATTTTTTAGACATGGCTAACTCCTCACGAATCAAAAGAGCGCAGCCACTTTTGTCGCCACGCCTCTTTGATCACATAATGCTTGACTTTTTGTTCCGCTACAACACCCCTTGACGGAAAGAGATATTTCTGCCGTGCTTAACACGGTGGAAATTAAAAATCTTTATTTACAGTGGCTTGTTTTCTTTGGAACTTTCGCGATTTACGAATGTCGAAAAAAATAAAAGAAATATTGACAGGTTTTTGGCGGGAACTTTGCCATTTGTCACAATTTTAGAAGGGCATCGGGACTAAAAGGTGACTCATCCTATCTCAAACCTTTGAATCTATTTGAAAATTATTGTGATTCGCACTCGTTCCTCGCTAGCCGCATGCTACCGGCCCACGGCCGCCAGGATGGCGGCATGTGAAGGCCGCCGGTTTCGTACCCGTCGCCGGCGGCCTTCACACCTTCAGACGCCGCCCTCGCGAGCGGCGCCTTGGCACGGTGGCCCACCGCCGACATGGTCGGACTTAGAACCCGAACACCGTCGCCCTGAACGTCTGCGCACTTGGATCTGCCGTGGATCCGCTCATGTTGAACGGGTAGATCGTCACCGTATTCGTAGCCGTAACTTCGGCAAGATAGTTGAATTGAGCACCGGCAAGCGTGCCGCTGACCACGTTGACGATCACGGTGTCGCCTACCAGCGCCCCGGTGACGGTCATGGTCAGGGTGGCGGACGACGTGAAGGCGGCAGTGGATGCCACATTCAAACTGGCCGTATTGGTCAGAACACGTTTAATGGGGGCTTGATTATCGGCAACTGTGACGCCAGCTCGCGCACGAAAGATCCCGTCCTTGGCGAACACATAGTTGTTAGTCGTGCCGCCCTCATCCTTTAAATAGAGGGCATGATCGGCAGTTGAATATCTGAAAAGTGCGTGATCGGCGTCAAGGCCGAGCCGAAGTGTGGCGTCACCATCCCAACGAACACCATAGTACATCGTGCCTGGAGTCTGGGCTAGCCACGCGGTGTATGCCCAGTTGAAATCGGTCGGCGGCGAGTTTTCCGGCCGGTTGAACGCGGCAAAACCGATATTGTTGCCCATCTCAGAGTAAGTGGCAAAACCAATACCGCCTTCATAATATGAATTGGTCGGATTTTGCAGGCCCACGATAGAACGAATAGTCCCAGTAACAGCTCCCGTGGTGGGTGCGCATCTATTGCCGGTCAGTTCAATAGGAGTAACCGAACCATTCGGTTCCGATGAGGTGTCATCGAAGACCTTGTAAAGGCCCAAAAGAAGCCCGCCCAAATCGGAGTGAATCCCACCCTGACCAAGGCCATAAATAAGATTGGCTTCGCCGTAGTTGGTCGTGGTCTTCCAGTTGGCGATGCTGGAATAGAACCACGCGCCGCCGCGAACGTCGTCCGGTCCGTCGTCATCGCCGACTGGTGTATTGTCCGTCCCTCCTGGAAAAACATGCTCGATCGAATGGACAAAGCGAGGGCCGTCAGAACTGTCTGTCGGGCCAGCAGTTTCGATGCGAAACTTGCTTGCGCCCTTACCAGAAAGGAACTTCCCGCCAAAAAGGCCGGGGTCAATTGCCTCTCCCGCCGCCGTTGATGTTCTGGTGATGCCAGAGCTTCCGTTCGGCTGCACCGCCGTAGCAGCCAACCCAACCAGAGCCACGGCGGAGGCTGCCGCAGCTTCTGCCGCCGCCTGAGCCGCCTGAGCGGCAACCTGTGCCGCCTCCGCAGCCGCCACAATAGCCGCCGAAACTTGGTCGCTCAGCAACCGGAAAGTCGAGCCAGACACAATACCGAGAACGATCATGCCAGCCACAAGGCCGCCAGCGGCAACGTTATTGCCCGAGTTCGTCTTGATAGTCAGCGCCGAACCACCATTGAAGGACACTGTTACAGAGGCAGTATTGGCCTCAAAGATATTCATCCAAACCAGCGCCGACGTATTCACCGGGATTGACGTCGTAGCCTGAATGGCATTAGCCGTGCCAGCGCCGGCGTCAGTAGCGATGATGAACGAGTACGGCAGGTTGCCAACGCGAGTCCAAGAACCAGCGCCCGAGGCGCCCTGCTTCTGGTAAATGCCATTGTTGGCAACCGTTGCGTCACCGATAACCCACGCCGAGGACTTCGCCCCGTGCAGGAGGTCGGCGTCCATCTGGGCCTTGGACGTATAGATCAGGCCGCCGTTTGAGGTGAAGGCGTCAATAACCGCCTCATACTGCTTAAGCAGCGCCCGAATTTCCGCCTTGGAGGGCTGACGCGGAGCGGTAAACGGGCCGTCCGCGTAAACGGTCTCGGCGTTGGGTGAAAAGGCCATTGACTCTTCCTAAAAAAATAAGCCCGCACGGTGGCGGGCTAAAACAGGGGATTTTGGTGGTTGTGTGGGGTTAGAGCTGCACGCCGGTTTCGGCCGCGTAGCGCTCTAACGCGGCCTCGTGGATCAGGCGGCGCGTCTGGCTATTGAGGACGATCGATATCCCGCACGAAGCCCGCCCAGGCGTCTCGACGAACGCAGGCCGCCCGTCGTGCGGCTTTCGAAGCCTCGCGCCGTCGATGACAAAATCACCAACCTGAATAGTAAACTTCGCGACGATATCGACAGTTCTCAGCGGCACGGTATTCACGTGGAAACGAATAATCTTCTTAGTTTGATCGGGCACAGCTTCGCCGGCCGCCGGTGTGGTGGTCATTTGGTTTCCTAGTCGGTGAGAACCTAAGCGCGGTGCAGCGCGTCTACGGCAGCGTTTTCAAGTGCGGATAGTTGGTCAGGACCAAGCGCAGCCCGCCGCGAGGGCGAGCCTACGCGGGGCACAGAGAGCGTGAAGCCGTCATCGCGCCGGATCAACGCGCATCCCGATAGCTCCAAGCCATGTACAACTGCGGTGAATGTGGCCGCGACGCGCCCTGGTGAGGGGCGCAAGTTTGCTATGTGGATCATGTCCCACCCTCATATTTTCAATTGGAAAAATGCGCGCAATGGAGCCCGACCGGTCCGCTTTTTCAAACGACGCAGACATTGGCTCCCCCCGTGGGTTAGCCTGTCGCGGCGCGCATGGCGCGCATCAGGCGATCATAAGCGGCGTCGATGGGCGGTGGCGTATCCGACTTGATGGCACCAAAGGCATCACGCAGTTTGTCAAAAGCGGCGTCGGACGGTGAGATGGCTGTTAGACGGGCTAGATCGTTTGAAGGTTCATCCACTAGCGATAACTCCCGGAGATCGATTTCAACGAGATATCGCCCGACGCCCGATGACCCAGCCCGCGTCTTCACCGGCCGAAAGCCGATCGATAGGCCGTCAAGGACAGACGCAGCAAGCAGCGCGTGAAGGCGTTTCCCGAGGTCGGTGTCGAGCGCAAGCAATTGGCCCTCCACCCAGAGGCCGCGAGCATCCTCGCGCATGTCCAACCACCGCCCGATCGGCAAGTTGTCGAACCTGAAAGGATTCGACCCATTGTCGCCATGCATGAGCCGCATTGCCGGCCACCGGCCTTTTGAGCGCCATGTCGAGAGCGATGCAGAGAAGGCGCCGCGCTCAATGACGTCGCGATGGGAGTCGACGTTGCCGAACACCGCCCCGTAGCCACTGAAGCGGCCATCCCCCGTGATCAGGGATGGCGAAAATTTAGTCTGCAGACGGTCTGTCATTTTGCCGTTTCGCCAATTTCTTGAGGGCTTTGGTCGCGTGTCCGAGGACGTTGATGGCTTCGTCGGGCACCTTGCCCTCGAGGTCAGCGGGCGGTTCGGCGCGTGTGGTTTCAATCGTCATCGATATGCCTCCGGTACGTCCGTTGCCTTCAAATACCCGCGCCGTACCGCCGCCCGCATAGCGATCCCAACATCGCCGTTTCGGTGGCCAGGATCCCCGAACAATTCTTCGCCAAAATCGCGAAGGCCGGCTGGATCAACGCCCGCGCGATGAAACTGTCGGCGTAGCTCGCCGTATCCCGCGTGCACTTTTGCAGCCGCGGCGACCTGTTTGAAGAACTCGGCCGCCATGGCTGCCTGGTCTTCGTCGAATTGTTTGACGGCCAGGCGTGACGCACGTTCGCGCTCGAGCTTGATCTGTCCGGCCAGCTCCTGAATGGCAGTGTCGGTCGCTGACTTCTCTGCCGAAAGAGCGGCAAGTTGGTCTTTGATGGGGGGAGCTGCTGAATAGTCGACGCCGGCAAGCAAGCTGGCGACACGATCGCCGTGTCGGTTTGCCGCTTGCTCCGAGCCGATCTGCGCATGAAGCGAGCGCACTTGCTCATTGAGTTCGGTGGCGCGCGCCATGAGCTTTTCGTGCAATCCGGACAGCCGAGCGTATTCTGGGCTGACCTCCGAGAGGGATGGAATTGCTTTCATTTCAGTCTCCAATAAGCTCGAGGGCCAGCATCCGCAGTGTCTGCAACGGAAGGCGTACGAAGTGGCGCATACCCTCGTCCCTCTCTGAAAGCGTCCGGTAGGATCGGAAGGTCGACGAGCCGTCAAACGTTGTTATCGACACGCCGACAACGGGTTGCGAGACGCCGACAAGCAGATCGCCAAGCCAGAAGTCTATTTCGCCGTCGACAATGCCGGCTGCTTCGGAGATCAAGTTTTCCAACTCAAGCGCGACCGTTTCGGCACCGTCGCCGCCGACTCTGGGAAGATTTCCGAGGCTGGTTTCGGTTTCAGTCGATTTGCTCGGAATGGGCGCGCAAAGGCCCAGGACAAGGCGAGCCAGGCTAGCCGGCGTCACGTCTGTCGCAATAGGGCGAGTCGCCGGCAGGCGCCCGTCGGTTTTCATTCGCTGCATTGTCTGCCGCACCAGCGGTGAAGGAACATTGAGAACGTCAGCGACGATGCGAATTTGATCGCGCGCAAGGACGCGGGCTTTGGTCATTTTTTGATTTCCATATTTTAGAGGGTAAAAAGGGGGGCGCACCACCAGCGCGAAGCTGGCAGTGCGAGGGGGGCGCCGGTACATCCGCGGTCGCCACAACAATTGTGGGCCGTCGGGTGTGATTTCCCGGCGGCCAGCTCCGAATTTTTCGGCGACTACTCTTTGGGGGATCGGGCGCGCCGAAGGCCGTGGTGCGACACAGCCGAAACGAAAAAGGGGACCGTCTTTCGACAATCCCCCTCTGTTTACCGTGGCAGTGTGTTTTGGGTGTACCTACGCAGCAAGGCCGAGAAAGCGAGTACGTTCGGCAGCCAGTTCGGCCCGACGTCGTTCCACGTTCCTGTCGGCTTGCTCTTCCGCCGCGCGCTGTTCCGCTTTGATCGCGATCCATTCCTCGCGGACAGCATCCAGCGCCGCATAGACCAGAGCCTTGCCGGCCGCTTCCGCCTGCTTGCCTTTGAAGTGCCGAGCCTCGCCGATTTCACCTAGAGTCAATCCGCCGAGCACAGCATCTTCGAACGGTGCGACGAGCGGCCCCATGGCGCGCCGCAATCGAGGCAGCACTTCCCGCAAGTCGATCTGCGCGATCAGAACTCGCTCGTTGAACCTGACGCCCATGCAGCGCATCCGGACGACCGTTTTCTCGCCGGCCTGCTTGGCCTGCCCAGAGGATCCCGAAAACTTGGAAAGTTGCCGCGTTCCCTTCTGGACGAGGTCGCCACCGCCCACCTTGTCGACTGACCATTCGTTGGCTGCTGCCTCGTCGACATCCTTGTCTGTGATGGTCGATCGCTCTTCCACCTCAAGGCCGTCGGCTGCCTTGGACGTGTCCTGTCCCTGCAACGGGTTGGCTTGCATGATGGCAACGAGACCGCGGTAGTGTTCGATCATTTCCGCGTCGTCGTGCTGACCGTCTCGCCGGAGCTTGTCCAACAGCGGCCACGATACGGGCTCGCGGTTATCGTTGGCCGCGCGCGGCAACGGCTTCCAGGCACGCTGCACGGGCCGCTGTGACGGACTCAGGACAGTGATGGGCACCGACGAAGCGGCCAGAGCTTCTCTAAGGAAAGCGCGTGCTTCCTTTTTGTCGGCGGGGATTTCGTTGGGGAGGCGGAAATCAAACTCAGCGTTATCGTTTGCTGCGTCGAAGATGGTCTTTTCCAAAGGTCGCACCCTTTCGGAAAGAGGAAGATGCCACTAGGGCAGGCTGGTAGAATTCTGACAATAGTTTATTTTTACAAAATTGTCAAGACAAAACACTTGACGTCTAGGTAAATATGTGTCTTCGCCACGCGCCGGGTTTGATTAAATAATCAAAGATTCAGGAAAAAAGTGCGAATGAGTGGACCGCGGGTTGGGCGGTTTGCCGATCTTTGAAGATCGAAGGCCCCCACCCTCTGATCCGAAATACTGTGTATGTCGCAAATAGCTGGTTGTATTAGGGGTTGTAAACTCTAAAAGTTAAACTCAATTAAAAATTGGGGGGGGTAACGATGGCAACTTTAGATGAAGTAGCTGATAGTGTTTTAGATCTGAGAACAAGGCTTTTTGCAGTGTTTACGGCGAATGGCTGGCCAGAGGAAAAGGCACTAAGTGCGATTCAAGGTTATCTTCCTGCCTATCCTGCTTCAGCTTTACTGGATTATATAACCTATACAGCAGAGCGTATTAGACAGTTGTCAGCTTACGATATGGATAAAAGCAAGATTAGAAGCTTTCTTGGAGGCTTGCCTGCAGTTCTGTCGCCAATACAGTTCGCAAATCTTCCGAACGATCCCGTTACCGTTATAAACGGTTTGATGATGACACTGCAGTGGATTAACGCACGCCTTCCCACTGAATCGAAGGGGCCAGTGCCCCTGGATTGGGAAAGCGTCAAGGATAAAGCGATCTTTCCTAAGGACCTTCTGCGCCGACTGCGGGCCGTGGAGGCAAATCTGGCTCGTTTAGAGCCGCGCTCAAAGGAGATTGAGCGAAAGGTTGATGATATCGATGCAGCCCATGCTGCGGCGGAACAACTTCCCGAAGATTTGGCGGAGCTATCTGCAAAACGCGACGAAGTTCAATCAATCGTTGAAGATGCTCAACGTTTACTCGATCATTCGCAGAAAGTTGTGATTGGTCTCGATAACTCGGCCGATAACGCGGATGCTGCATCCGCTCGGCTTGTGGAGACAGAGGCAAGAGCGAACAAGGTGATTGAGAAAAGCGAACAGGCGCTAAGAGGGTCAACAGGCGTCGGCCTTGCCAATGCGTTTGAGAAGCGTAAGGAAAATCTGTCTAAAGCCGGTTCTGCCTGGGTGGCTGGTCTTCTTTTGGCTTTGATATCAGCAATTCTTATCGGAGCTGATAGGGTCGCAACGATGCAATCGCTGTTGCGGAACGACGTGCCGGCGCACATCGTCTGGGTGAATGCCATCCTTTCCGTTCTTGGCGTCGGTGGCCCTATCTGGTTCGCATGGCTTTCCACCAAGCAAATTGGAGTGACATTCAGACTGGCTGAAGATTACGCATTCAAGGCTGCCGTGTCGAAAGCCTATGAGGGATACCGAAAGGAGGCGGTCGACATTGATCCTGCCCTGCAGGCCCGCTTATTTGCTTCTGCTCTCGATCGACTTGAGGAAGCCCCAATAAGGCTCATGGATAAGGAGACGCACAGCTCGCCGCTTCAAGAGTTACTCAGCAATCCCGCGATAAGAAAAAATTTGGAAAACATTCCCGGTATCGCTGAAAAGATTATCGGTTTGATACCTTCGAAGGGTGCCGCTGCTGTAATCGCGCCGGTGGCCGCGGTTGCTACTTTGGCTGCGCCAAGCGGCGGAAAAAGGAAGCAGGTGGAGGAAGCGGAATGACGACGTAGCGATTGGCAAGGTGAGTGCAAATTGACACAGGCGGGGGTGTGCGATGCGCTGCTCAAAAATGGGAGGTCGATGTGAATGATATTGAGCGCAAATACCGGGACGAAATGAATTGGCTCCAAGCTCAGCTTGACGGCATCAGTGCGCAAATCTCCTTGGTGACAGAACGCATTAACAATGGTGCTGTGCTCAGCTATCCGGAGGGATTTACCGATGATGAGTTGTCGACTCTCCACACCGCTCTCACGGGGCGAACTGACAAGATCCTTGACGAAATGAAGGCTTTGCATAAGGCGTTCAACACGCCCTAACGCCGGAAGTAGCACTTTCGAGCCTGATGTTCTTGAGCCTGCTACATAGCCCCATGAGGTCAAATTCCTCAATGATTTCTCGCGCGCGCGTTACGCGCACGCGCGGGGGGAAAATCTGTATTAGCGTAAACACGAACTGAGGCCACCGGTAGGCGGGCGGCAGGGGTCCGAACATTGGAGGCCGGTGGGGGTCTCACCCAAAAAATAACTTCAAAACCTGCGGCGTCGCGCGTTTGACTGTGCCGCCGGTACCCGGTCCGCGATCGATGGCAACATCTTAGGGGGTAGGCCCCTGGAGTAAGTCGTGCCAAGTATGGTCATCCAGCTCTAGCGACGGGGAACCAATGGCTGAATATGACTACGCCTATGAGAAGGCCATGGAAGCTCTGGAGGCTGCGCTTTTTCAACTGGGTCGTTCTGTGCCTCGCCCGCGGAAAACTAAAACACCTACCGGCCTTGCGTACAGATTTGAAGAGAAGTCTCCGCAGCAGGCGTTGATACTGAAATCGGCACGGATGATCAGTGCTCTGAAAGCGGCAAAACTATTGCTTGACAACGGTCTACTGCTGGACGCCGGGGCGATGATGAGGATACTCGACGAGGTAGGGGCAGACCTAATGTTTATTGCTGGCCCTACAATTTTCGGCCACCCCCCGGAGCCGCGGCACGAGCAGTACATGAGGGAATTCTTTCAAGAGGAATTCGACACAGACAGCCCACTGACATCTGCGCAAAATAGGAATCGCGTTGGCCGTCGGCATATAAGGGCATACGTTGCGCGGGCTTACTCACACGGACAAGTTGACGTCAGTCAGGCTATAGCTGTTGCCGAAACGATAGAGGCGCTCTTTTCCGGTTTTGTCCACGGTGCGGGCGTGCATACGATGGATCTCTTTGATGGGTTGGATTTTTCGGTGCAACTTCAGCCTGACGACCAGCCGCTAGCCGACATGGCCGGCCAGTATTCCCATTATATTCATAGAGCAACCATGTGCCTCGCTAACGCCGCTAAAGCGATAGGGCGGGACGACGTCTCCAGCGTCCTTTGCAGGATAAGTAGTGAGCTATTTCAGGACGACGGTGAACTGCGGCCGAAAGAGGCTTAGTCGCCATCGCCGCGGATGAAGAGCACGCCAACTAGGCCCAGCACCACGATGCATTGAAGAATCCACATTGGCCACTGTTCAGACATGGCCGATTGTAGCAGAGGCGCGAACTTTTTTTATACAGGAATAGCGACGTTAAACGATGCGGCCGATACGCGGTTGGCTATGCGGTGAAGATTGAGGGTGCCGGGGGGCATATCTTACCCGCGTCCCTTGCCATACAACTATAACCTGATAGCTATTTCATAATGCCGTGCAGCGAGTGCCGCTATGGGAGGCAAAGTGTATAACCGTATAAAACCGAAGAGACTATCTATTCGAAATCCAAATGCTGCTTGGGTTACAAGCGAACTTGCGAAGCTGTATTCCGAATGGAAAGCTTGGCATGACTATGTGCTGACGATTGAAGATCATGACTACGACCGAAATACCCACGCAGAATGCTACGCGGACGGAGTTGAGAATATACGCAAGCACGAGATATTGCGGGCGAAAACGTTGGCTTTTCTTGATAACAACATCGAAGGCCACGATTTCATGCTGAGCAACCAATACGAGCTGCCCTATGAAGACAACATGGGTCGCCTACGCACCAAGCTGCCTCATCGCATTCACGAATTGGACATCCTAATCGCGTCACTTCAATACGCGGCCGTACCAGAGGGGTTTTGGAAAGAGCAGGGCAAAAAGATGGTTGAACAACTTGCAACTGTCGCCCCAGAAAAAGCCGCTGATGCCGCTGCAAGTTGGCTCAGAAATCCGTTCGCAGCAAAATGAAGCCCCTCGCTCCTCTCTTACCCATCATCCTCCTAACCTCCTGCAACACGATAGAGAACCATTACGTCGATGCTACCGGCAAGCTCGGTAGCGGGCAGACGACGATGTCCGTCACTCAGTCGGATGGCAAGTTCAGCATTGCCGACGAGGCGGTAGCCTGCAGCGGCACGTTCGATAGTTGGGCCAATGCCACAGTCGTCTTCCCGGTGAACTGCACAAATGGAAAGTCGGGCTCGGTCGTTATGACCCGCCCGACTGCCAACGGCTCGCTCGTCGCCGGAGAAGGAACCATCCAGTTTGTTACCGGAGAATCCCGCCGCTTCACCTTTGGGCCGACGCGGTTTAACTAGATAATTATGCAGTCGGCAGCGAGCGCATAAATTTGTATTTCGCGGTAGCGGGGCCCAGATTGGTCTGCGCGTTGATCGCACCGACATCGTTGGCAGGATCCATTGTCGCAGTAACATCCACATTCCAGCTAAAGGACTGCGCTGGGCCGAGAACAGATTGTTCGCCGGCCGGCATCTCTACGCGGAGTTTAAGGTCCGCGAGCTTTGTGGTCGGGTTCATAGTGTAGGTTCCGTCCCACTTACCAGCGCCAACGTCAGAGCCATAGATGCGGCCGTCTTCGAAGATCAAAACACCGTAACCTGAGCCATTAGGGCCAGCGAATTCCAGTTGATAAAGTCCGTCTCTCATAGTCAATTTTTCCAATTCTGATTTTTGAATCTCGAGCTGCTGCTGGGAGGGCGGCAGTTTCGAAAAGAGGTTGAGATAGGCTACTGCTGGGCCTGGAACGCTGCGTTCTCCGGTCAGCCACATGCTTACTGCGCGCGGTGTTACATCCAACAGTTTCGCCAAGGAGATGGACGAAAGGCCGAGGGCGGACATCGCATTCTTGAGTTCATTCTTATTCATGAGAACATTGTGCTCCCTGGAGAACGATGTGTCAACGCCTCGTTTATGCTGTAGGTGCCTCTGCCTTCCGGTATATCGTAGTGCGAACGATAGGATAAACCTGCCCATCCTCGTCGGTTTCGATGACGATGAACTTTAGTATGTCGTCTTCCTGGCATTCAGCCACGCCAATGACACGGACTGTCTCGCCATCCTCATCTTCCGCGTCAAAAGCATCGATCCGCATCATTCGCGGCGGCGGCTTCACCGAGGCCAACGCATCAATGATCGCATCTTTAGTTGCGCTATAATGGTCATTGTAATCCATCAGGCAGCCTCCTCCATTTCAATATAAGGCGCTGCCTCCTCCAACTTTCCGTCCGCCCCAATTGTGATCATAATCTTCGATCCGAGTAGTTCATCGGTGTCGTTGACAGTCTGAAACCCGGATGCGCGTGTGACGATTGCGAACTGACGGTGGCCCTCGGCCTTCACATGCGCATTCGAACCTTCAAGCAAGACTACCTGCCGAAGACGCATGCCGCGGTGAGGGCGCTCGATGGCGGTGTATGTCAGGTTGACGACCATTCCATCCTGCGGGCGGTCAATACCGGCCTCGGTAATCTCAACCGGGTAGCTTCCCACCCTTGGCTGGCCGCTGACCTTGTTTAGAAGCCAAGCGGGCGGAAGCCTTGGTTCTGTGGCTATCGCTTCGGCAGGCGCTTCTGACGCAACCTCAACGGCCCGCTCTTTCACCACCGGCGCATTGGCTTTGGCCTTGGCAATGGCCGCGCCCTTGGCATCACCGTGAATAAGCGGCAGGTCTTCCAGCCACCGCTCACCGGATAGCCAGTTTGCAGGCTCTGGTATCCACTTCTTATCCGTTCCGTGCTTGGCGTAGTGCGCCGCCCACTCGCCGGCCATGTCGATGACGGTGTCTACGTCGAAGATGATCTTCTTCCATTCGGCCCGCGCTTTTTTGATTCCATGCTTGCGCGGCCAGGCTGTCCAGAATTCATCAAACCCATCTCCCGAAGCCGTCCCCGCGTCGGCGGCCACAAGGCCAGCCGAAAGCGGCGCCACCGGCGCGGCTTCGAGCTTATCTCCCACTACATGTCCCCGGGTCTTGTGACCGGGTCCAGTAGGTGGGTCTTCGTTCGTAGAATCCCGAACGCTATCGGCCGTAGTGTTCGGAGTTTCCCGAACGCTTGTGTTCGGAGTTTCCCGAACGCTAGGATCATCCTCCGTAGTGTTCGGGGATTTACGAACACTATCGGATTTTGACCATACTGGGATGTATCGGCTGGCTCGGCGGCCGGATCCTTTTTCTTGGATGAGGTAGCCCCAAGCCACAAGATCGGTGAGGGCGCCGTGAACGTCACCGAGATAAAATCCCTCACCGGATGGGTCACGTTCTTTCATCGTCGAGGTGACGTGCCGGACGCTGGCGAGGGCATTTCCGTACTTCGTATGATACCAGTCGATGATGAAACCGTAGACGGCCAGATGCTTGCGCTTCATCCGCTTATCGAACGGCGCGAGCGTCATCAGGCGGAACTTCGCTTCAAGGCTTTCGGGCTTGGGGGATTTAGACTCGCTCATGAGCGGCCGCCCGATAAGCTTCGACGGCAAGCGCGGTAAGACGCTCTGCCATTGGCTTGCTGAAGGTGGCGGTGCGCCTGGTGCCGGCCTGGGGCGAGTACAGCATATGCCTGCCGTCCGGTTGGCGGACAAGGCGAAGGGCGTAAAGCCGGATATGCTCGTTAAGCTCTACGTCGACGAAGGCGATCGCGTCGCGCGCCTTGGAGTCGGTTAGCGGATGGCAATAAAGGATCTTCATGTGATCTCCTTGTTAAAGCGCAGCAACGCGCGCCCGCCTGTCGTCCGGCAGTTGGTTGGTGGTGTTAAATTGGTAAGCGTTGGAGGATTACGGTTAGAAACCGGATTTGATTGCCGACCTCCACGAATCACCCCTCGATTTTCGAGGGGCGGTAACCGCCTCTAAAGAAATCAAAAACTTGCTGTTAAGGGGGCGTTAAATTCACGCCGTTGAGTGCCACCGGCTCCCGGTCGCGTGACAGCGCACTTGCGGAATGCTGCAATAATCGCCATGTAATGATCCAGCACCGACTGCGGTGCCTGAAGCACTTCCATCGCTTCACCGCGGCCAACTCAAATCCGCTCGCCAGATTTTTGGAACATGCGACAAGCATGTCCTTAATTCTCTGATCCAGCTGTTACCCTTCTGCTCAACCGTTTCACAACGGGAAGGCCGATTTTATGGCGTCAAGCGTTCCAGCGGCCTTAAACAACGATCCAAGGAGACCATCATGTCGACCACATCAGACAAGCCCTACGAACCGATCTCGTTTGCAAAGAAACACCGGATATCCGTTGAAGACGCCCGCAACATTCTCGACCAAGCAGCCGGCGATAAAAAAGCTGCCGACAAGCATGCGCGGCGTGTCAGCGTTTAAACTTTGACGTCCTGTGGGCGGCACAGCTGAATTGACGTGCCGCACAACAGACTTTTCATTCTTGGGAACCATTCCGCCGGCCAACTCGTTTGTCGGGCGGCAACAGGAGAACCAATGATGGCAGAAACAACCAATACTGATCTTGAATCATTGCGTGCAGAAGTGGCGCGTCTATCCAAAATTGTTAGTGCCCAGAGCGCCCAGGCCTATAGCGATGTTCGTGACCGGGCATCCAGCGTCCTCGATGCCGCAGCCCCTGTGGCGAGAAAAGCGGCGAGCGCTGCGCGCACCGAAGGTAGCGCCATCGCGCAAACAGCACGGGACCACCCGGCAGCAGCCGGAAGCGCACTGACACTTGCGCTGCTGGTCGGAGGGGCGATCGGCTTTTTGCTGGGTGCCGCATCCAGGCAGGAGCCCGAGCCGCCGCGCCGCCGATATTGGTAACGCACGGACTGCCAATCGGCATGCACATTCGAAAGGCCCTGTTCGGGGCCTTTTTTCTTGAGGCAACCGGAACTTTTTTCCCCAAATCCGGTTATCCAGGCTTCAAACAGGGGATTGCCATGGGCCAGATTTATCATCTCAATTCAGAAAATGACGAGCTTCTGTCGGAGGCTGAAAAAGCGTTCGACCTCTCTGCCCGCCGGCAGGCAATGCTGAAAAACATTCGGGACGTGCCGGAAACGCCGCGCCGCAAACCGGTTCTGAAAGCGCTTGCCGGACTGCTTATTCCCGTTTCCCACGGCCTGCAAAACTGAACACCATCGCGGCGGAAGAACCAATGGAACAGGACAGAGAAACCAGACTCCGGCAACGCGCCTACCAGCTATGGCAGGATGAAGGCTCCCCCCGACGGCAGACAGGAAGAGCACTGGGCAAGGGCTGCACGCGAAATCGATAGTGGTGAAATTGACAACCCCGGCGTCGTGCGCGAGGCGATCCGCGAACATACGGATGCGTTTGTTGTGGCGTCCGATCTTGAGGACGCAGATCAGCGCGAGAGTTCACCGGGTACGCGCGAACAGCTGTAGCCGACCCCAATCGTCTTCCCGAGATTGGTTCTGCGACTGGGCGAACGTGCCGTGAAATATCTTCCGTCAGTTCGCGTTGGCACGCGCAATGCGGTGGGTTGCATCGTCCAGCGCATGGCTGGTTTGCACGCCATCACGCTTCATGCCCCGCACCGTGTTGGCGCATCCGGAAAGCGAAAGCAGGCTCAGGCAGACGGCAGCTATCACGAACTTCGACATTCCCGGTCCTCCACTCAAAAAGCGATAAACAGGACATGACGCTGCCGCCGAATAATTCAACCAGCAACCCGGAAAATACGGTACAATGGGCTCTGTACATCCTGATGGCGACGGGTAATTTCTGCTGCCAAATCAAAAAAGACTGTGTTCCCATTCTCGATTTCGCCTCATAAAACTCAACAAAAACAATACACAAAACGAAAATGGAATAATAAAACTTGACTGACGGCCCTTGGTAACCTATTTGAGCTTTGGTCGATATTTGTTAGATGACTTTGGTTTTTGCGACTTGTGCGCAATCGGACGAACTTTCCTTCAGATTCGAACAAAAGCTTTTCCGTAACGTTTTACGGGACGGTTCAACATAATTTGCTAGAGAAAGGGATCGTTATGGCCACTGGCACAGTAAAATGGTTTAATTCCACAAAGGGCTTCGGCTTCATCCAGCCGGACGACGGCAGCCAGGACGTTTTCGTACACGTTTCTGCTGTCGAGCGCGCTGGTATGCGTGGCCTCAATGACGGCCAGAAGATCAGCTTCGAGCTCGTCAAGGACCGCAAGTCCGGCAAGATGTCTGCAGACAACCTGCAGGCTGCTTAATACAAATCTGGCGCGATAATCCGCGCCGGAGAAATGCGCTTCCGCGGTTGACCACGGATGTACTGGCAGGAGTGTCGAAGCGCGTTGTGAAAGGTCGGGTTTTCCCGGCCTTTTTGTTTTTCTGCGCCATGCCTTTCCCAACGCCCGGCTTGGGCGGTGCCGTTTTATTTGGCTAATGCTGGGCTGCACCTTCAAATCGCCTCATCCGCACTGAAACTTGCTGTGAACAACAGGAGTCCGTGCATGAAAGCCATTCTCATTTCTCTTTCGACAGCTGCGGTCCTAGCCGTGTCTGCCCTTCACGCCGCCGCCCAGGATCAGGCGGCCTATATCGACGACCGCTCGGACGGTCCGGCTCTTGTCCGCTCGCTCTATAACGCCATCAATCGCCAGGAATATGCCCGCGCCTATAGCTATTTCAGCAATCCGGTCGACAGCTACGAAACGTTTGTAGAGGGCTATGCAAAGACCGTGGACGTTCAGGTGTTGATCGGTTCCGCAACGCAGGAGGGCGCTGCCGGCAGTATCTATGCTCCGGTTCCGGTCGCGATCAAATCAACGGAAAAAGGCGGTAAGGAAAAGATTTTCGCCGGCTGCTATGTCACCCGTATCGTCAACTCTGCCATTCAGGAACCGCCATTCTCGCCGCTGCATATCGAAAGCGCCGAGCTTGAGAAGGTCGCAGGTCCCCTGGAAAAAGCGCTGCCGAAAGTCTGCCATTCGCCATCATAGGGCAAGGATGATCAGCCGCCGTTGTTTTCGCCGGCCTCGGCCTTGCGTCCGGCCAGGAACTGGCCCCGCTCGAAAATGACCACCACGGTGAGTGCGATCAGGAACGGGACGATCAGGTAGAACAGACGGAAGATGGCAAGCCCGGCGAGAACGCCGGCCGGATCCATTTCTGGCAGGGCAGCTATGAACACCAGCTCCAGAACGCCAAGACCGCCGGGCGCATGGGAGAGAAGCGCCGCCGAGAACGAGGCGAGAAATACCCCGAGGATCACCATGTAACCGGGATTGCCGGCCTCCGGCAGGGCGAAATAGATGATAGCGGCAGCTGCGATCAACTCGACAGGGGCAATCAGCAACTGGCGCAGCGCCAGCGACGGTTTTGGATACTCAAGCCTGAACCAGCGGGTTTTCAGTGGCCGAAAACCGACGAGGCTGCCGATGACATAGAGCGCGATCAGCGCCAGAATGATCACCCCAGTGGAGATGGACGCGCCGATTGGCAGGAAGGTGGCGAAACGGGCGGTGATTTCCGGCTCGACCAAGAGCACGATGGCTGCGAGCATCAGCGTGCCGAGCGCGAATGTGAAAGAGCAGAACGCGACGAGGATGCCGGTCTCCCCGGCCGTGAGGCCCTTCGATCCGTAGGCACGGTAGCGCACGACGGCACCGGAAAAGACCGAGGCGCCGACCGTATGCGACAGCGCATAGGCCGTGAAGGAACACACGGTAATGAACCAGAGAGAGATTCTGTGGCCGAGATGCTCGAGCGCCAGGTGATCGTACGCCGCCAACGCCGCATAGGCGGCCAGCGTCGCGGCTGCGGCCAATATCCAGCTTTTGAGCGATACGGCCTCCATGCTCGCCATGAAATCGGCGGCCGAAAGGCCGTGAAGCTCGTGATAGAGGCCATAAAGCGAAAACACGATCGCGGCGAGACCTATCAGCGGCCAGGCAAGTTTGCGTACCGTTTTCATGAGGCGATTATACTTGAAATCTGTAGCTGGCAAAATGTCATCTGCACGAAAAGAACACCCCAGACCGCCCCGGTCAAGGGTGCTAACCGTTAACGATGGCGCTTAAGCCGCGAGCGCGTCGAGAATCCGGATCCACGAACGGATGCCCTTGTGGAAGGACTGAAGCTCGTATTTCTCGTTCGGCGAATGAATGCGATCGTCCGACAGACCAAAGCCCACCAGCAGCGATTCCATGCCGAGCATCTTCTGGAAATCGCCGACGATCGGGATCGAGCCGCCCATGCCGATCAGAACGGCAGGCTTCGGCCACTCATCGGAAAGGGCGGTTTTCGCCGTGTTCAGCAGCGCGGAGTCGTATGGAAGCTGGATTGCCGGCGAACCGCCATGCTTGTGGAATTCGACCGAGCAATCAGCCGGGATTTTCGAGGTGACATAGGCGCGGAATGCCGCCCGGATCTTTTCGGGGTTCTGGGCGCCAACGAGGCGGAAGGAAACCTTGGCGGACGCCTGCGCCGCGATCACGGTCTTGAAGCCTTCGCCGGTATAGCCGCCCCAGATGCCGTTGACCTCAGCAGTCGGCCGGGCCCAGGTCAGCTCCATGACCGAGCGGCCCTTTTCGCCCGATGGGATCGACAGGCCGATTTCGCCGAGGAATTTTTCCGTCGTCATGCCCAGTGTGTCCCAGGCGGCCTTGATCTGTGTCGGGGTTTCCTCGACGCCTTCATAGAAACCGTCCAGCGTGACGCGGCCCGTCTCATCGTGCAGGCCGGCAAGGACCTGCGACAGGATATGGATCGGGTTGGCGGCAGCGCCACCAAAATAACCGGAATGCAGATCACGATCGGCGGCTGTGATGACGACCTCTTCACCAACCAGCCCGCGCAAGCCAGCAGAGATCGCCGGGGTATCGCGATCCCACATGTTGGTGTCGCACACCAATGCATAGTCGGCCTTGAGCTCGGCGGCGTTGGCCTCCAGGAATGGCTTCAGGGACGGCGAGCCGGATTCTTCCTCGCCCTCGAACAGAATGGTGACTTCGCAGGGCAACGCGCCGTTGACGTCCTTGAACGCGCGGCAGGCCTCGACGAAGGTCAGGAGCTGGCCCTTGTCGTCAGCCGTTCCACGACCCGTAATAACCTTGCGGCCACCGTCCAGTTCCTTGATCGACGGTTCGAACGGAGCCGTGTCCCAGAAATTGAGTGGATCGACCGGCTGAACGTCGTAGTGGCCGTAGAACAGCACGTGCGGCGCACCGGCTTTGCCCGCGGCATGATGGGCCACCACCATCGGATGGCCGGACGTGTCGCGTACGGAGGCTTCGAAACCGAGGCTCGTCAGTTCCGTGACAAGCCATTCCGCCGCTTTGCGGCATTCAGCCTTGTAAGCCGGATCAGTGGAAATCGACTGGATGCGGACCAGATCGAAAAGCCGGTCGAGGCTCTTGGGAAGATTATCGTCTGCGCGCGTGAGAATGCTGGCCGTGTCTGTCATGTCCGAATCCTTCGTTGTCGGGCCGGAACCTAGACAAAGTTCACGTCGGCTTTAAGCAAAATATTTTGATCGATGGATCGTCAGCAGGCCGGAACGGCGAAAGGTGTCAGTTCTGCGCCCCATTGGCGATCGCCATACGCATATATTCGAGCATGAGTTCCCGTTCGAAATGACGAAAACCGGACAACAGGGATTGATCGGCGGCAAGTGCTGCCTCTTTCGCCTCCCCCTCCATTTCCCTGGCCTTGGCGGTCAGGAAAATCTGCTGCGCGCGCTTGTCGGTCGGGTGCCTCTTCCGCAGGACCAATCCGTCCCGCTCCATCCGGGCAAGAGTATTGGCCATCGTCGCCTGTTCGATATCGAGGCGGTCGAGCAACTGTTTCTGGGTCAGCCCCTCCTCGCTCCACAGTTCCAGGAGGACTGGAAACTGGCCGGGGGCAAAGCCGAGTTTCTGGCCTCTCTCCTGCAGGGCGCGGGAGAAGCTTTTCGCCAGAAGGCTGGACAGGTATGTTGCTGAATCCATACGGTCGAAGGCCATGTCTATGGGTACCTCTCCCCAAGCTGGAACACAAGTTACATTGCGGGCGATGGACCGGCAGGCAATACGTTTTCACGCTGATTTGAAATCTGCCGGATGTACAAACAAAAACCGCCATGGCGGAGGCGGGGCCACGGCGGTTTTTGTTATAAATTGGACAAAGGCCCGGAGAGGGGGGATAGGCCTTTGTCCTTACATCTGGCTTCGGCGGGGGACAGGCCTTTGACCAGATGACGGCGTGTTCAGGTGCCGTTGGTTATCATTTGTTGTCCCAAATGTGGCTTTTCAAGGGAGTCTCCCGACCCGTCGCATTACAAATTGGTAACGTTGCCGTGAGGGCCCTCAGTTTTGAGAACGGGGCGTCAACGCTCGCCAAAATCAGCTCGTTCAATAACCAGAAGAGGCCTATTCTCACTATCGCTTTACCCCGATGGACAGTGGTTGTTCGTTTGAACCCTCTAATCGATCAACGCCGGAATATTCATCTGCAAGGAAGTCAAGAAGCGCACGCACCGAGGGAAGCAGTCCCCGTCTCGATGGAAAGGCTGCGTGAATGATGCCTGCCCTCGGAGCCCAATCCGGAAGGATATCCACCAACCTTCCGGCCTGCACGTCGTCTCTGATCATGAACGTCGGGAACTGGCAGACACCAACGCCGCGAAGTGCTGCAAAGCGCAGGGCAATCATATCCTCCGTGACAAACCGGGGACTATGCCGGACGGTGGCTGATGCGCCCTTAGGGCCATCGAGACACCAATCGTGCTCGGGTTTCGCCGGCTCCCAGGCAAGGCTCGGCAGCATGGCAAGATCGGCAGGAACGGCGGCACGGGACAACCCTTGCAGAAGAGCCGGGCTGGCAACCAGTCGCTGGGTGCTGTGCGCCAATTTGCGGATCACAAGATCACTGTCATCGAGTGGCGGAAAACGCACACGGATAGCGAGATCGAAACCTTCGCGGATCACATCGACACGCCGGTTGGTGCTTTCGAGCAGCACTTCCACTTTGGGATGCTTGGCCATGAAACGGGCAATCATCTCGCCGAGCTGAAAGTAGATCACCGACGACGGGCAACTGATGCGCACAATGCCCTGCGGCTCGGAGCGCGTGCGGTCGATCACCTCTTGCGCCGCGTCAGCCTCTACCGTCATGGCGAGGCAATGACGGTAGTATTCGCGGCCTATTTCGGTCACCGCAAATTGCCGCGTCGAGCGCTGAATCAGCCGAACGCCGAGGCGCTCTTCCAGCTGGATTATGCGACGGCTGAGTTTTGATCTGGGCACGCCGAGCTTTCGAGCGGCGGCGGCAAAGCCGCCTTGTTCGATAACATCGACAAAGAACCGGAGGTCGTTGAGGTCCTGCATGGATTTTCATTGTCCTATTTTCAGGACAGAGTAACCCGAATTGCCAGTCTACTGCCATCACTGTCGCAGCAGTATTTTCTCCTCAACACAATGTCTCGCCAAACAATGCCTTCAAGGCAAGGCGACAAGGAGAAAGATCATGAGAAAGGTTCTCGGGGTTTACAGCAATCCCGCACCGCATTGGGTCGGAGACGGATTTCCGGTGCGCTCGCTGTTTTCACAGGCCACGCATGGTGACCATGTCAGCCCTTTCCTGCTGCTGGATTATGCCGGTCCTGCAGAATTCGCACCGGCAAACACGCCACGTGGCGTTGGTATCCACCCTCACCGCGGATTTGAAACGGTAACGATCGTCTATCGCGGCGAAGTCGAGCATCGGGATTCGACCGGCAGCGGTGGCATCATCGGACCGGGCGATGTGCAGTGGATGACGGCCGCCGCCGGTATTCTGCACGAAGAATTCCACTCGGAAGCCTTTACCCGCAAGGGCGGGACGCTGGAGATGGTGCAGCTCTGGGTCAACCTGCCGGCCAAAGACAAGAATGCTGCGCCAGGATATCAGAGCCTGCTCAACCGCGACATTCCATCGGTGGAATTGCCAGGCAGTGCCGGCTCTCTCCGGGTGATCGCCGGTACCTATGACGGTCGACGCGGGCCGGCGCAGACCTTTACCCCGATCGATCTCTGGGATGTGCGGCTGCACGAAGGCCGAAGTGCTTCGTTATCTCTGCCAGAGGGATATACTGCCGCCGTTGTCGTGCTGAAGGGCACGGTTTCCATCAATGCCGCGACTGCCGGAGAAGCTCAATTTGTCCTGCTGGACAGAACGGGCGGCGACATCACGCTGGAAGCATCAAGCGACGCATCCGTCCTGATCCTGGGCGGCACGCCGATCGATGAGCCTGTCGTCATGCAAGGGCCGTTCGTCATGAACACCGCCGATGAGATCCGGCAGGCAATGACCGATTTCCGCAGCGGCCGCTTCGGCGCGATCAGTGCAGCATAAGCCGATCTCTACGCCCTAAGCCGAATTCCATTTTCGCGCCCCGGAGGAAACGGCTCGCACCCCGGGGCGGTGAAGGCAAAGCCTTTACATCATCAAGCGAGCCTTGAATGGAAGGAAACACGCCATGACCAGCGAAACGATCCGCAACCCAGCAAGTGATCATCTGCTTACACCGCAGAATTCCGCCTTCATCATTATCGACTATCAACCCGTGCAGGTGAACTCGATCGCCTCCATGGACCGGCAACTGCTCGTCAACAACATTGCCGGCGCAGCCAAGGCCGCAGTCGCCTACGGCCTGCCGATCGTGCACTCGACCGTCAACGTCAAGACCGGCCTCAACAAGCCGCCGATCTCGCAGGTCGGCAAGGTGCTGCGCGACTATCCGACCTATGACCGCACCACCATCAACTCGTGGGAGGATGTGGAATTCAGGCAGGCCGTCGAAAAGACCGGCCGCAAAAAGCTGATCATGACCGCCCTTTGGACCGAAGCCTGCCTGACATTCCCAGCGCTCGATGCGCTGAGGGAAGGTTACGAGGTCTATGTTCCGATCGATGCCGTCGGTGGAACATCGGTCGCGGCCCATGAAGCCGCTCTTCGCCGCATCGAGCAGGCGGGTGGCCAGATGATCAGCGTTCCACAGCTGTTCTGCGAGCTGCAGCGCGATTGGCAGCGCTCTGCCACCGTGCCCGCCTTCATGAACCTGTTCATCGAAACCGGCGTAACTGCCGGCATCCAGTTTTCATACGACAAGGCTGACTAAACACTGGGCGTGAACCCGCACCACATCCCCGAAAGGATATTTCCATGACAACGCCAAATACCATTGCAAACTTCAACGGCCAGAAACCGGTAATCGATGCCGACGACGCAGTGATGCTGTTGATCGACCACCAGAGCGGCCTTTTCCGGACTATCGGCGACATGCCCATGCCGGTCCTGCGAAACCACGCAGCTGCGCTCGCCAAAATGGCCACGCTCACCAAGATGCCAGTGATCACCACCGCTTCCGTACCGCAAGGTCCGAACGGCCCGTTGATCCCCGAAATCCACGCCAATGCCCCGCACGCGACCTACATCGCCCGCAAAGGCGAGATCAACGCCTGGGACAATGCCGATTTCGTCGCGGCGGTGAAGGCGACAGGCCGCAAGACACTGATCATTGCGGGCACCATCACCAGCGTCTGCATGGCCTTTCCGGCGATCGCGGCCGTGCATGACGGCTACAAGGTCTTTGCGGTGATCGACGCATCTGGCACCTATTCGAAAATGGCCGAGGAGATCACGCTCGCACGTGTCGTCCAGGCCGGTGTCGTGCCGATGGACATGGCCGCCGTGGCCTCGGAGTTGCAGAAGACCTGGCACCGCGCCGATGCGCAGGATTGGGCGGAAATCTACACCAAGATCTTCCCGGCCTATCAGCTGCTGATCGAAAGTTATGCCAGAGCTCAACAGGTCGTAACCGATCACGAGCAGCTCGACTCCCAGCGCGGCTAACGAAAGCGCGCGGCAGAGTGCAACACCCTGCCGCGCGCCTTTGAATAGCAGGCCCTCTGCCGCACAATTTTCACGGCAAAGCGTCAAGCAGTCGCGTAAAATTCCACGCCGCTCCGGAATGAAATATGGACGGCAATCGCGGCCCGCGCTATCCCTTGTCGCCATGAAAAAAGGTGATCATCTCTTCCTCGTCGACGGCTCCGGGTTCATTTTCCGGGCGTTCCACGCCATCCCGCCGCTCAACCGCAAATCGGATGGCCTGCCGGTCAATGCCGTCTCCGGTTTCTGCAATATGCTGTGGAAGCTTTTGACCGATGCGCGCGACACTTCGGTCGGGGTGACACCGACCCATTTTGCGGTCATTTTCGACTATTCCTCCAAAACCTTCCGCAACGAACTCTACGATCAGTACAAGGCAAACCGCACCGCGCCGCCGGAAGACCTGATCCCGCAATTCGGGCTGATCCGCCACGCAACGCGCGCTTTCAACCTGCCCTGTATCGAGAAGGAAGGTTTCGAGGCCGACGACCTGATCGCCACCTATGCGCGGATGGCTGAGGCCACCGGCGCCGACGTCACCATCGTATCGTCCGACAAGGACCTGATGCAGCTCGTCACCGCCAATGTGTCAATGTACGACAGCATGAAGGACAAGCAGATCTCGATCCCGGAAGTGATCGAGAAATGGGGTGTTGCGCCGGAAAAGATGATCGACCTGCAGGCGATGACCGGCGACTCGACCGATAACGTTCCCGGCATTCCCGGCATCGGCCCGAAGACCGCGGCGCAACTGCTGGAAGAGTTCGGCGACCTCGACACGCTGCTTGCCCGCGCCGGCGAAATCAAGCAGCAGAAACGCCGCGAAAACATCATCGCCAATACCGAGCTTGCCAAGCTTTCGCGGCAACTGGTGACGCTGAAGACCGATACCCCGATCGACGTGCCGCTTGACGATTTCGAGCTGCATGCGCAAGACGGTCCGAAACTCGTCGCCTTCCTGAAGACGATGGAATTCACGACACTGACCCGCCGGGTCGCGGCTGCGACCGAGACCGATGCGGATGCCGTCGAGCCAGCGGCCGTTCCGGTCGAATGGGGCGCGCAGGCGCATGGACCGGATCTCGACAAGGGGGACGTCGCCTCCCCGTCTTCGCCATCCGCCTTGTCGTCTGCGAAATCATCGACGGCCGGAAGTGCTGCAGCTGCGGCAACATCTCTTGGCACCATCCCGGACAGCGGCCCGCTGGCTGCGACACCGCAGGCTCTGGCGCAGGCACGCGCCGAACTCTTTGCCAGCGCCAAGATCGACCGCAGCAGCTATGTGGCGATCCGCGATCTGGCGACGCTCGACGCCTGGATCGCGAGCGCCCGTGAAACCGGCCTTGTCGCCTTTGACACGGAAACCACCTCGCTCGACGCCATGCAGGCTGAACTTGTCGGCTTCTCGCTGGCCATTGCCGACAACAGCAAGAACCCGTCCGGCACCGATATCCGCGCCGCCTATGTGCCGCTCCTTCACAAGACTGGCGGCAATGACCTGTTCAGTGACGGGGTGAAGCTCGCGCCAGACCAGATTCCCGCCGCGGCCGCGCTCGAGCGTTTAAAGGATTTGCTGGAGGATCCATCGGTTCTCAAGATCGCCCAGAACCTCAAATACGATTACCTGGTGATGAAGCGCCACGGCGTCAGCATTGTCGGCTTCGACGACACGATGCTGATGTCCTATGTGGTTGATGCCGGCGCCGGCACACACGGAATGGATTCGCTGTCTGAAAAATGGCTTGGCCATCAGCCGATCCCCTACAAGGATGTTGCCGGCAGCGGCAAATCTTCCGTCAGCTTCGATTACGTCGATATCGACAAGGCGACCGCCTACGCGGCCGAGGACGCCGACGTGACAATGCGGCTCTGGCAGGTGCTGAAGCCGCGCTTGGCAGCCAAGAACCTCAATGCCGTCTATGAGCGCCTTGAGCGGCCGCTGGTGCCCGTTCTGGCCCGCATGGAAGAACGCGGCATCACCATCGACCGGCAGATCCTGTCACGGCTGTCGGGCGAACTGGCCCAGGGAGCGGCCGGGCTGGAACATGAGATCTATGGTCTCGTCGGGGAAAGCTTCAACATCGGCTCGCCAAAGCAGCTCGGCGATATTCTCTTTGGCCGTCTTGGCCTGCCCGGCGGCGCCAAGACCAAGACGGGACAATGGTCGACCTCGGCGCAGGTGCTTGAAGAGCTCGCCCTTGAAGGCCACGAGCTGCCGCGCAAGATCGTCGACTGGCGCCAGCTGACCAAGCTCAAATCCACCTATACCGACGCCCTGCCGGGCTTCGTGCATCCGGAGACGAAGCGCGTCCACACGTCCTATGCGTTGGCTGCCACGACCACCGGGCGTCTCTCCTCGTCCGAGCCGAACCTGCAGAATATTCCGGTCCGCACCGCCGAAGGCCGCAAGATCCGCACGGCCTTCATCTCGACGCCGGGCCACAAGCTGGTCTCGGCCGACTACAGCCAGATCGAGCTACGCGTGCTTGCCCATGTCGCCGAGATTCCGCAGCTGAAGCAGGCCTTTGCCGACGGCATCGACATTCATGCGATGACGGCGTCTGAAATGTTCGGCGTGCCGGTCGAAGGCATGCCGAGCGAGATCCGCCGCCGCGCCAAGGCGATCAATTTCGGCATCATCTACGGCATTTCCGCCTTCGGCCTTGCCAATCAACTATCGATCGAGCGCTCGGAAGCGGGTGACTACATCAAGAAGTATTTCGAGCGGTTTCCGGGCATCCGCGACTATATGGAAAGCACCAAGGCTTTTGCCCGCGAAAACGGCTATGTCGAAACCATCTTCGGCCGCCGGGCGCACTATCCGGACATCCGCTCGTCCAACCCTTCGCACCGCGCCTTCAACGAGCGTGCCGCGATCAATGCCCCGATCCAGGGCTCGGCCGCGGACATCATCCGCCGCGCCATGGTGAAGATGGAGCCGGCACTGGAACAGGCCGGCCTTTCGCAGCGTGCCCGCATGCTCCTGCAGGTGCATGACGAATTGATCTTCGAAGTCGAGGATGCCGATGTCGAGCGCACAATCCCATTGGTCGTTTCGGTTATGGAGAACGCGGCCATGCCGGCGCTCGACATGAGAGTGCCGCTTAAGGTCGATGCACGGGCTGCGCATAATTGGGACGAAGCACACTGACGGCAAGAAGCCGCGACTTGCGTCGCGGTTTTCCGGCTGCATGATGGGTTCTTGACCCTCATACCACATTGGAGTTCCCGATATGCCGCTGCCGCAATTTCCCGTTTTCGATCTTGGCGCCTTCGAAACGGCGGACGGCACTGGAAAACGGGAATTGGGCAGGCAGGTCGATGCCATTTGCCGGACGACCGGGTTTCTGGCGATCCGCAATCACCGCGTGCCCCAGACCATCATCGATGCGGTCTGGGGAAAGGCGTACGCCTTCTTCGACTTGCCGCCGGCGGAAAAACAAAATGCCCGGGCACCTTATAAAGGGTATCCCTATGGCTATCTCGGTCCGGAGCTGGAAGCTCTGGCAAAATCCCGTGACCTCGACAGTCCGCCGGACCTGAAGGAAAGCTTCAATGGCGGGCCGCTGACCCAGCCGCCATCCATAACAGATCCGGAAGCGCTGGCCTTTTGTTATGCACCGACGATCTGGCCGGACAAGCCGGATGGTTTTATCGAGGCCTGGAAAGCCTATTACGCTTCGCTTGAAGACCTTGCTGCCCGTGTCATGCGGCTCTTCGCCGTGGCGCTTGATCTGCCCGAGGGCTATTTCGAGCGCTTCATCGATACGCCGATCAGCGCATTGCGCGCGCTGAACTATCCGGAGCAGCACGTGCCACCGAAACCCGGACAGCTGCGAGCGGGCGCTCACACCGACTATGGCAGCCTGACGATCCTTTTGCCGCAGGAAGGGTCCAAGGGGCTGGAGCTGATGACGCCCGACGGCCACTGGACAGCAGTACCGCCGGTTCCCGGCGCCTTCGTCATCAATATCGGTGACCTGATGGCGCGCTGGACCAATGACCGTTGGGTTTCGACGCTGCACCGGGTCGTCAACCCCTCGCCGGAAGAGGGTGGCATGGCGCGCCGCCAGTCCCTTGCCTTCTTCCACCAGCCCAATTGGGACGCTGAGATCACCGTGCTTGACGCGTGCCTGGGTGAGGGAGAAACGGCCAAATACGGGCCGGTCCTGTCGGGTCCCTATCTGATGAGCAAGTTCAAATCGACATCCGCCTGACGTGCGTCAGGAGGCGGCTGGTGCCTCGGTGATTGCCGGCAGCTGACGGAAACTGTCGAACAGGCGTTTCAGCCCTTCCTTGCCTTCCATTGCCAGATCGAAGCGGCGGCCAAACAGCAGCCATTCGCTGCAAAGGCCCTCCATCATCCAGCGGAGCGCCTTGGTCGCTGACTGAGGCGTCCAGTTTCCGCTTAGAAAACCCGCGTTGCGGGCCCGGTCGAAGGCGCTGTCGAGCATGACCGTATGACGCTCATCAACCTCCTGCTGCTTTTCCAGAACCGGCAGCAAGTCGTCGCCATAGGGGCAGCGAAGCAGGATGGTGAAGATCCGTTGGCGATGTTCGTCGGCTGCCAATTCGTCGAGCCAGTCGCCCGCCGACTTCTCGATATAGCAGAGAACGTCGGCAGCCGGCTGCTCGACATCGCGCTCGATCATGTCTTCCAGCGGAAGGTTTACCGTGTTGTAAAGCTCGAGGAACAGATCGGTCTTGTTGGAAAAATGCCAATAGATTGCACCGCGCGTTACGCCGGCCGCCTTGGCGACGTCGTCGAGCGACGCAGTTGAAACGCCTTTCTCGAAGAAAACCCGTTCCGCTGCGCTGAGAATGCTGTTGCGGGTCTCTTCCGCTTCGGCTTTTGTTCTGCGCATGACGCCTCCTCACCCAGGAAAAGGCCCGCCTGACGGCGGGCCGCTTCCATTATTCTGCCGGCGTAACGGCTGTTTCGGCACCGATCGGCTTCAACGTCGTTCTCCGGAACAGCTTCATCACGAACACGAAGAAGACAGGCACGAAGAAGATCGCCAGCACCGTCGCCGAGATCATGCCGCCCATGACGCCGGTACCGATGGCGCGCTGGCTGCCCGAGCTTGCGCCGGTGGCAATCGCCAGCGGCAACACGCCGAGGGTAAACGCCAGCGAGGTCATCAGGATCGGGCGGAAGCGCAGATGCGCCGCCTCGATGGTAGCATCCAGCAACGGTTTTCCAGCTTCCATCTGCTCCTTGGCGAACTCGATGATCAGGATGGCGTTCTTCGCCGATAGCCCGATGATCGCGATCAGGCCAACCTTGAAGTACACGTCGTTTGGCATGTCGCGCAGGGTCACGGCCAGAACGGCGCCAATGACGCCAAGCGGCACCACCATCATCACCGCCACCGGAATGCTCCAGCTTTCATAGAGAGCTGCAAGGCACAGGAAGATCAGCAGGCAGGACAGCGCCACCAGAAGCGGTGCCTGAGTGCCCGATGCGATTTCCTCACGCGACTGACCCGTCCACTCATAACCGAAGCCGGGCGGAAGTTGGCTGAACAGACGTTCCATTTCGGTGATCGCTTCACCGGAGGAATAGCCCGCATTGGCCTGGCCACTGATCGGAACCGACGGATAGCCGTTATAGCCGACCGTCTGGGTCGGGCCGCTTGTCCACTCGATGCTGGCGAAAGCCGACAACGGCACCATGCCGCCATTTGAGTTGCGCACATTGAGCTTCAGAAGGTCAGCCGTCTGCATGCGCCGGTTTTCATCAGCCTGCACCGTTACACGCTGCAGACGTCCGGCATTGGGGAAGTCGTTGACATAGGACGAACCGAGATTGGTCGAGATCGTCGAGTTGATGTCAGCGAAGGCAACACCGAACGTATTGGCCTTTTCACGGTCGATCAGCAGGTTGACCTGTGCCGCATCCGGCAGGCCGTCAACACGAACGCCCGAGATGACCTGGCTTTGCGCCGCAAGGCCGAGAAGCTGGTCACGCGCTGCCGCAAGTGCCGCAGCCCCCTGTCCGCCACGATCCTGCAGGCGGAACTCGAAGCCGTTGGAGGTGCCGAGACCCTGGATCGGCGGTGGCGACAGCGCAAAGCTGATCGCATCCTTGATCTGGGACATGGCACCGGATGCCCGGCCGGCAATGACGGAGGCGACATCGTTCGGTCCACGTTCAGACCAGTCCTTCAATGTCACGAAGGCGAGGCCGGCATTCTGGCCGGTACCCGAGAACGAGAAGCCGCTGATGGCGATGATACGTTCGACAGCCGGTTCCTTGCTGAAGATCGCTTCCGTCTGCTCGATAACCTCGGTCGTGCGGTTTCCGGTGGCTTCCGATGGCAGCTGCATGCTGACGATCACGAAGCCCTGGTCTTCATCCGGAAGGAAGGAAGACGGCAACTGCATGAACAGGTAGGCCAAGCCGCCAAGCAGCACCACATAGATCAGCATGAAGCGCCATGTGCGCGTGACCATGCCTGCGACCCAGCCGCTATAGCCGTGCGACGCTTTGTCGAAGCCGCGGTTGAACAGGCCGAAGAAGCCGCGCTTGGCGTGATGGTGACCCTTTGGAACCTGCTTGAGGAAGCTGGCGCACAGTGCCGGCGTCAGCGTCAGGGCGAGCAGTGCCGAGAACAGGATGGAGACCACCATGGTCAGCGAGAACTGCTGGTAGATGACGCCGACGGCACCGGGGAAGAAGGCCATCGGAATGAACACGGCCGACAGAACCAGTGTGATGCCGATAACGGCACCCGTAATCTGCTTCATCGCCTTGCGGGTCGCTTCCTTCGGCGTCAGCCCTTCCTCGGACATGATGCGTTCGACGTTCTCGACGACGATGATCGCATCGTCGACGAGAATACCGATGGCAAGCACCATGCCGAACATCGTCAGAACGTTAATCGAGAAGCCCATGGCAAGCATGGCCGCACACGTACCCAGCAATGCGACGGGAACGACGAGCGTGGGAATGATCGTGTAGCGGATGTTCTGCAGGAACAGGAACATCACCAGGAACACCAGCGCCACGGCTTCGAGCAGCGTATGCAGAACCTTTTCGATCGAGATCGCCACGAAGGGCGATGTGTCATAAGGAACGGAGTATTCCACCCCTGCCGGGAAGAAGGTTGCCAGCTCATCCATGCGTGCCTTGATGGCCGTGGAGGTAGCAAGCGCGTTGCCGGTCGGCGTCAGCTGCACGCCGATAGCGGCGGACGGCTTGCCGTTAAGGCGTGTCGAGAAGCTATAATCCTGACCGCCGATCTCGATGCGTGCGACATCGCGCAGGCGGACGGCGGAGCCGTTAAGATTGGCACGCAGGATGATCGCCCCGAACTCTTCAGCCGAGGTGAGCTGGCCCTTGATGAGGACAGGTGCACTGGTCTGCTGAGTGATCGGGTTCGGCTGGGCGCCGATGCTGCCGGATGCAACCTGGGCATTCTGTGCGGTGATCGCCGCATTGATGTCACCGGCCGTCAGGTTGAGGCCACGCATCTTGTCCGGATCAAGCCAGATACGCATGGCGCGCTCGGTGGCAAACATCTGGGCCCGGCCGACGCCTTCGACGCGCTGGATTTCGTTGAGCACGTTGCGGCTCAGATAATCGCCGAGCGAAACCGCATCCATGGATCCATCCGTGGATGTGAGCGCGAGGATCATCAGGAAGCCGGAGCCGGCCTCTTCGACCTCGATGCCCTGCTGGCGCACGGCATCGGGTAGACGCGCCTCGACGCGGCGAACGCGATTCTGGACGTCGATCGAGGCGTCGCCGGAATCCGTACCAGGAGCGAAGGTCACGTTGATCGATACGCTGCCCGCGGCGCTGGACGTCGACGAGAAATACTGCATGCCCTCGACGCCGTTCAGCTCATTTTCGATGAGCCGCGTCACGCTCTGATAGGTTTCTTCCGACGACGCGCCGGGATAGCTGGTGTTGATGGAGATCTGCGGCGGCGCAACGTTCGGATACTGCGAAATCGGCAGCAGCGGCAGCGCGATGATACCGGAGATCATGATGAAAAGCGCGACGACCCACGCAAAGATCGGCCGGTCGATAAAGAAACTAGGCATCGATCAGATCCTCACTTCGCCTGTTCGGCGGGCTTGGCGTCTTCCGCCGGCTTGGCGGCAGCGCCGTCCGTACCCGACTTTTCAGCAGCAGGCTTCGCATCCGCCGGTTTTGCGTCGGCAGGCTGCGCGTCGGCTGCGGGCTTGGCATCGGCAGACTTCCAGTCCGTGGGTTCAACGGGCGCACCCGGGCGAACCTTCTGGAAGCCTTCGACGATGACCTTCTCGCCCGCCTTCAGGCCGTCGCGGATGATCCACTGATCGCCAAGAACATGACCGGCAGACACGTTACGCAATTCAGCCGTCTTGTCGTCCTTGACGACATAGACCTGCGCATTGCCCGACGTATCGCGCTGCACGGCCTGGGTCGGCACGGCGATGGCATTCTTTTCGACGCCCTGCTCGACCAGCACGCGGACATACATGCCAGGCAGCAGATCGCCGTCCGGATTGGGAAATTCGCCACGCAACGTTACCTGGCCGGTCGTCTCATCGACGGCGGCTTCGGAGAACAGCAGCTTTCCGGCATGCGGATAAGGGCTGCCGTCATCCATGACCAGATTGACCTTGGCTTCATTCTTGTCGCCTGCCAGTGCACCGTCCTGCAGCGCCTTGCGCAGGCGGATGAGGTCGGTCGCGGATTGGGTAAAGTCGGCATAGACTGGATCGAGCTGCTGGATCGTTGCGAGGTTTTCCGAGCCATTGGCACTGACCAATGCACCCTCGGTAATCAACGCACGGCCGATACGGCCGCTGATCGGGGCCGTCACATTGGTGTATTGCAGATTGAGCTGAGCGCTCGCGAGGCCCGCCTCGGCAATCGCCACATCGGCATCGGCCTGCGCCAGCTGCGCGATCGCATCATCATAGGTCTGGCCGGTAGCGACGCCGGACTTCTTCAACTGTTCCTGGCGATCGGCCGCCTGCTTGGCCTGCAGCTGGACCGCCTTTGCGCGGCGCAACGTGCCTTCGGCACTTTCGACCTGGACCTTGAACGAGGCCGGATCGATCCGGTAGAGCACGTCCCCGGCGTTCACATGCGAGCCCTGCTCGAACACCCGCTCGATAACGATGCCGGTGGCGCGCGGACGCACTTCCGAGATGCGGGTCGCGGCGATACGTCCCGGCAGATCGTTGGTGATCGGCAGCGATTCGGTTTTCGTCGTGATCACCGAGACCTGCGGCGGCGGGTAGGACGGAGCCGCCTGCTTCTCGCTGTCTTCTTTCTGGCATCCTGAAATAATCATCAGGCCAGCGACTGTTGCAGCCAATATCGGTCGGTTCATCCGCATCTTTGGTTCCATACGCAAAGTCCAGCCGCGCGGCCAATCGTCCTTTTTCAAAGAGATCAGCTGCCGCTGGAAGTTCATGAAAATCAATATGATACGAAGGACTTCCGGGACAGAACCACCGACGCACCAATTATACAAACAGATACGTATGTTAAAATTGGGGGCAGCGCAAGCCGATGATGCAGCGCACAATGAAACGTTACCGAACGATAACTTTCGTCAACGTTCGGATACAATCCCGCTTCAGGATCAGCGCAGAACCCGGTCGTCGGCGCCGAAACGGTGCATAGATGCCTTGTCCGGCGTCGCGTAGACGATGTCATCGACATCATACTGATGCTCGCCGAACAGGCGAACCGTCAGCAGGCCGGTGACCTCGGTTTCCAGGTAGAGAATCGTGTCGGCGCCGAGATGCTCGACATGGATGACCTTGCCCTTCCAATCGCCATTTTCGCGCGAGAGCGTGATGTGCTCCGGCCGGATGCCGACGGTTTTGGCCTGCCCATCGCCAAGCCTGCTGGCTTCGACCAAGTTCATCTGCGGCGAGCCTATGAAGCCGGCGACGAAGGTATTCGCTGGCTTGTTGTAGAGTTCCATCGGCGAACCGATCTGCTCGATCTGGCCGGCATTGAGCACGACGATCTTGTCCGCCAGCGTCATTGCTTCGACCTGATCATGCGTCACATAGATCATCGTCGCTTTCAGGCTGCGATGCAGCCGGGCGATCTCAAGACGCGTGTTGACGCGCAGTGCTGCGTCGAGATTGGACAAGGGCTCGTCGAACAGGAACAGCTTCGGTTCGCGCACGATGGCCCGGCCGATGGCGACACGCTGGCGCTGGCCGCCGGACAGTTCGGCCGGACGACGGGCAAGGTAAGGCTCCAGCGACAACATGCCGGATGCCTTGGCGACCTTGGCATCGACTTCCGCCTTGGGAGCACCCATCTGCTTCAGGCCAAGCCCCATATTGTCCTTCACCGTCAGGTGCGGGTAGAGCGCGTAGGACTGGAACACCATGGCAATGCCGCGTTTGGCCGGCGGCGTGTTGACCACTTCCTGTCCGTCGATCTGGACGCTGCCGGAGGTCGCATCCTCAAGGCCGGCAATGACGCGCAGCAAGGTCGACTTACCGCAGCCGGACGGGCCGACGAAGATGACGAATTCGCCGTCCTTCACCTCCAGGTCGATGCCCTTCAGAACTTCGTGATTGCCGAAGGCCTTGCGGATGGATTTCAGATTCAGTGATCCCACGTGAGGCGCCCTTTTCGTTGTCGCATATGCCTTTCGTCCCGCTGACAGGCAGCGGAACGGGACATGCTTCGTTATAGTTTGACCGGCTGGCCGGTACGCACGCTCTCATCGGCCGCAAGGCAGATGCGCAGCGACTGGACGGCATCGTCCATGTGTCGTTCGAGATTGATGTTTTCGGTGATGGCTTTCAGCACATAGGCCTGCTCGAGATCGCAGAGTTCCTGGTGTCCCGGCTCGCCGTCCATCTTCAGGTCTTCGTCCTTGTGGACGAACTTGCCGTCCGCGCCGGTTTCAGCCTTGTGAACGCGAATGACGGCAGTCTTCGTGTGCGTGTCGATGTCATCGGACTTGGCATTCGGGTCCATGACGATCGAAACCGAACCATTGGGCGACATCACATCCTTCACGAAGAAGGCGGTCTCCGAGATCATCGGACCCCAGGCGGCTTCGTACCAGCCGAGCGAACCGTCCTCGTAGAGCACCTGCAGATGGCCATAGTTATACATCGACGGCGCAATTTCATTCGACAGGCGCAGGCCCATGCCGCGTACCTCGACGGCCTTGGCATCGGTGATCTGGCACATGACATCGACATAATGCACGCCACAATCGACGATCGGCGGCGTGGTTTCCATCAGCGACTTGTGCGTCATCCAGGTCGGGCCGCTGGACTGCTGATTGAGGTTCATGCGGAAGACATAGGGTCCGCCGAGCTTGCGGGCCTCAGAGATCAGCCTGATCCAGGACGGATGATGGCGCAGAATATAACCGACCACCAGTTTCTTGCCGGCCTTCCTGGCTGCTGCCACGACACGCTCGGCATCGGCCACCGTCGTTGCCAGCGGCTTTTCGATGAAGACATCGCAGCCTGCCTCGAAGGCCATGACGGCATAGTCGGCATGGCTGTCGGAATAGGTACAGATCGAGCAGAGATCGGGCTTCAATTCTTTGAGGGCCGTCGCGAAATCCGGATGGATCGTATAGCCGCCAAGCTCGGGCGCCAGCACGGGCTTGGAGCGATTGACGAGGCCGACGATCTCGAAGCCGGGATTGTTGTGATAGGCCAGCGCATGGCTGCGGCCCATATTGCCGAGACCGGCGACGAGGACGCGAACGGGTTTGCTCATTACTTGACTGCTCCTGCGGTAATGCCGCGGATCAGTTGCCGCGAGAAGATGACGTAGAGAATAAGAACCGGGAAGATCGCCAGTGACAGGGCTGCAAGAACCGCGTTCCAATTGGTGACGAACTGGCCGATGAACACCTGGGAGCCGAGCGTGACGGTCTTGGTGGCTTCGCCCGGAGCGAGGATCAGCGGGAACCAGAGATCATTCCAGATCGGGATCATCGTGAAGACGGCAACGGTTGCCATCGCAGGACGGACCAGCGGCAGAACGAGCCGGAAGAAGATCGCATATTCCGACAGGCCATCGATACGGCCGGCATTCTTCAGGTCATCCGAGACCGTGCGCATGAATTCCGACAGGATGAAGATGGCGAGCGGCAGGCCCTGGGCAGTGTAAACCAGAATGAGTGCCGTCAGCGTGTTGACCAGGCCGGCCGCGACCATGCCCTGCAGGATGGCGACCGTGCCGAGCCGGATCGGGATCATGATGCCGATGGCAAGATAGAGCCCCATCAGCGTATTGCCACGGAAGCGATATTCCGACAACGCAAAGGCCGCCATGGCGCCGAACAGCAGCGCAAAGAAGATCGACACGACCGTGACGATCAGGCTGTTCTGGAAGTAGCCGATGAAATCGCCCTGTTTCAGCACCGTCGCATAACCGATCAGGCTGAATGTCTCCGCCGTCGGCAAAGCCAGCGGCGTGCGGAAGATCGCGTTCTTGTCCTTGAGCGAATTGATGATCGTCAGGACGACCGGAAACAGCGCGATCACCGTATATCCGGCCAGTGCCAGGTGAACGAAGCCGGAGCGCAGTGGTGAGATGCGTGCTTTTGACATGGATCCGTCCCCCTTAGAACTGGTAGCGGCGAACACGCCGCTGAATGCCGAAGAGATACAGCGAGACGCCGGCAAGGATGATCAGGAACATGACGGTGGCGATTGTCGCGCCCATCGAACGGTCACCGAGCTGCAGCTGGAAACCGAAGAAGGTGCGGTACAGCAAGGTCCCGAGAATGTCGGTCGCCCCATCGGGTCCGGCAAGCGCACCTTGCACCGTGTAGATCAAGTCAAACGCATTGAAATTGCCGACGAAGGTCAGGATCGAGACCATCCCGATCGCGGGCAGGATCAGCGGCAGCTTGATTTTCCAGAACTGGCTCCAGCCGGTGATGCCATCGCATTCGGCGGCTTCGATCACTTCATCCGGAATATTCAGAAGGGCGGCATAGATCAGCATCATCGGAATGCCGACATTCTGCCAGACGGAGATCAACGAGACCGTGATCAACGCGGAGCCCGGCTTGCCGAGCCACGGTGCGAAGAAAGCCTTCAGGCCGACGATATCCATGAAGAATGGCGTGATGCCCCAGATCGGCGACAGGATCAGCTTCCAGATGAAACCAACGATGACGAAGGACAGGATCGTCGGCAGGAAGATGGCGGTGCGGTAGAAGGCGGCGAGCCTGAGCTTGGGGATCGACAGCATGGCGGCGAGCGCGATGCCGAGCGGATTCTGCACCAGCATGTGGATCGCGAAGAAGACGAAGTTGTTCTTCAGCGCCCGCCAGAAATCCGCCGCCCAGCGCTCATTGCCGAACAGGACCTGGAAATTGGCGAAGCCCACGAATGTCGAGTGTCCGTCCACGGTATTGAACATCGACAGGCGCAGCGTTTCGACCAGCGGCAGGATCATCACGGCGGAATAGACGATGAAGGCCGGCAACAGGAAAACAAGGATATGCCAGCGTCTCGGCCGTGCCGAAATTTGCATGCTGTCCTCAGACGATATGGCGCTGCTCATGGCTTCTGCCGCTCCGACCCGTTTTTCGTCGATCGCCGCGATATGCGGCAAGGCCTGCGCTGCCGGTCCCCGCCGCGCATGCCATCACCAGCAAGCCGGAAGGCGCTGGCTGGATGTGATTTTAGATTACACGATTTTGCGCTTAATGCGCCGGCGTCTGCATACCTCCCCCTTGAGGGGGGAGGTCGCGCGGAACGCGCGGGTGGGGGTGATCTACTGCCGAAACAAAAGGTCACCCCACCCCGGCACTACGTGCCGACCCTCCCCCTCAAGGGGAGGGTAAGTTCGTTACTTGGCAGGCTTGTACCAGCTGTCGAGGCCCTTCTGCAGCTTTTCGGCAGCAACTTCCGGCGTATCGGTGCCGTTGATGACGTTGGCCGATTCAACCCAGGTCTCGTTCTCGAGGTTCGGAGTACCACGCGACAGGATCTGGTAGGTCGAGCGGATGGTCGGCTTGCACTTTTCGCGCCAGGAGACGAATTCCTGTGCGAGCGGATCGGCCATCTTTACCGGCGCCGAATTCAGGCTGAAGAAGCCCGGCAGCGAGTTGGCATAGATGTCGGCGAATTCAGGAGAAGCGATCCAGGTGAGAAGCTTCTTGGCTTCTTCAGGATGCGCGCTCTTGGCATTCAGGCCAACGCCGATGTCGTTGTGGTCGGAGATGTAGCAAGCGTCGCCTGCAGCCTTAACCGGCGGCGGGAAAGCACCCATCTTGAACTGGGCCTGGGTGTTGAACAGGCCGATTTCCCATGAGCCGGCCGGATAGATCGCAGCGCGGCCGAGCGTGAAGAGGTTCTGGCTGTCCGGATAGGTCTGGGCTTCGAAACCGTCGCCGAGGTAGTCTTTCCACTTGGCAAGAACCTTGTAGGGCTCGACCCAATCGGCGTCGGTCAGCTTCTGCTCGCCCTTGATGAGAGCGGCGCGGCCTTCTTCACCCTTCCAGTAGGTCGGACCGATATTCTGGTAGCCCATGGTCGCGGCTTCCCAGAGATCCTTCGTGCCCATGGCGAGCGGGATGTAGGTGCCGTCAGCCTTGATCTTGTCAAGGGCTGCGAAGAATTCGGCTTCCGTCGTTGGGATCGCGATACCGAGCTTTTCAAAAGCGTCCTTGTTGTAGATGAAGCCGTGAATAACCGATGCCATCGGCACGCAGAAGGTCGTTGACGCGTCGTCGGTCGTCCATGCTGCCTTTGCAACCGGCGAGAAGTTCTCGATACCGGCAAGATCGTTCAGGCCAGCGAGGTTACCCTCTTTGAAGAGCGCCAGCGACTTGTCGAAGGGGCGGCACGTGATCAGGTCGCCAGCGCTGCCGGCAGCAAGCTTGGCGCTCGTGGCGGCATCATATTCGGTCGGCGCGGTCGGTGCGAACACGACCTTGATGCCCGGGTTCTTGGCTTCGAACGCCGGGATCAGCTTTTCCTGCCAGATGGTCAGGTCGTCGTTGCGCCAGCTTTCGATCGTCAGCGTGACGTCTTCGGCATGCGCCAGCCCGGCGGAACCGAGGATGCTGGATGCAAGCAGCAGGCCTTTCAAGGTAGTGCGGGTCATTACGTTCTCCCTCATTGTGCGCCATTTTTTTGGCGCGGTTTTAGAACCCTTGGTTTCAATGTGCCGCGATAGCAGACAAGGCGCGGCGCAAGTTTTGACCAGCGTCAGTAAGCGCTGCTTCTGCAGCGGCCACATCTTTTGCCCCAGCGGCAAGAAGAATGGCGATCTTTACCGAACCTGATGATGTCGTGAGATAACGGCCGGCTTCCGTGGCGCCGATCCCGGCAATATCGGAAACGATGCGAATGGCGCGGCCGCGCAGTTTCGCATTGTCAGCCTTCAGGTTGACCATATGTCCGTCGTAGACGTGGCCGAGATGAATGCCGACAAGCGTGGAAAACATGTTGAAGGCGATCTTCTGCGCCGTGGCTGCACCCATGCGCGTCGACCCGGAGATGACTTCGGGCGGCGTCTGCAGAAGAATGGACACTTCGGCGTTCTGGAAAAGCACGGCACCGGGATTGTTGGCCATGGCGATAACCCGCGCGCCGCGCGCCCGTGCCTCATCGGCAGCCGCCAGCGCATACGGCGTCGAGCCGCTTGCCGATACCGAGATCAGACAATCGCCAGCACCAATACCGGCATCGCGCACATCCTTGCGCGCCAGCTCCATATCGTCTTCGTAGCCACCGGCGAGATCCGTGAGGCTCGCGGCACCGCCGGCAAGAAGCACCACGACCTTGTCGAGCGCGATTCCATAGGTACCAGGCAATTCCAGCGCATCGGTCATGGCCATCAGGCCAGAACTGCCGGCACCGGCATAAGCCAGCCGGCCGCCACTGGCCAATGTTTCGGCAGCGATCTGGGCGGCAGCCGCAATGGACTCGATAGCAGAATCAACAACTTTCGCCGCGGCCTGCTGGCCAGACGCAAGCAAACGAAGCGCGAGCGCCGGATGCATCACATCCAGTCCCGTCGCCTTGTCGTGACGCTCCTCGGTTTTCACTGACGGCATACGCTCAATCTCCCTCTCCGCAAATTAATGCCAAAAAAATACCAATTGTCTAGGAAAAATTAAGTTTTGGTTGAAGAAAATTTCCAATTTCTAAAATAATTTATATATTTCAGTTTGTTAATCGATAAATCCAATTAAAGACCAAAATCCCCTTGGTAAATGGTATTTTTTTGGTATCATTTTTCTCGGAGGTATCCATGCCACATTACATTCTGGGAATCGATGGCGGAGGCACGAGCTGCCGCGCGGCTGTAGCGGGCGCCGATGGGCGTATCCTCGGGCGCGGCAAAAGCGGCGCAGCCAACATCCTGACCGATCCCGACAACGCGCTGATCCACATTGCCGGCGCGGCCACGGCTGCATTCGAGGAAGCAAACATCGCTCCCTCCGAGATCGCCTCGGCCTGCGCTCTGGTCGGAGTGGCCGGCAGCAATGTCGGCGATGCCGTGCATTATGTGAAGGAGCGCCTACCGTTCGCCAAGGCCGATATCGAATCCGATGGGCTGATCGCGCTGCAGGGCGCTCTCGGCGATAGTGACGGCGCGGTTGCCATTCTTGGCACCGGTTCCATTTACATCTCCCGTCAAGGCGACCAAGTCCGCTATATCGGCGGATGGGGTTTCCAGATCGGCGATCTCGGCAGCGGCGCTCGGCTTGGCCATGCACTTCTGCAGGAAAGCGTGCTGGCCTTTGACCGGATTCACCCATCGTCGCCGCTGACCGATGCCGTCATGGCCGAGTTCAACAACGATCCGCGCGAGGCCGTGGAATTTGCGCGCGCCGCACGGCCCGGTGAATTCGGCCGCTTTGCACCCAAGGTTTTCGATTATGCGAGCCGCAACGACCCGGTAGCGATCGCACTGGTAAGACGCTGCGCGCAGACCATTGATGAAGCGCTGGACGTCGTCGTGGCGCAGGGCAGCCGCAGGCTCTGCCTGCTGGGCGGGCTGGCGCCGATCTACCGTCCATGGCTTGCAGAACGCCATCAGCCGTTGTTCGTGGACCCGGAAGCGGACGCCTTGACCGGCTCGGTCGCGCTCGCAGCCAAGCGCTTTGGCACAGAGGCTAGGGCATGACCCAGCATCTCGAGGCCATATTGCCGCTGGACGGCCTGCAGGCAGGGGGCTCCGGTCCCCTCTATCTCAAGCTGCGACAGTCACTGGAAGACGCGATCCTGTCGGGCAAGCTCAATCACGGCGACGCCCTGCCGCCGGAACGGGATCTGGCCGACTATGCCAGCATCAGCCGCGTAACCGTGCGCAAGGCTGTCGACGATCTGGTCAAGGACGGTTTGCTGGTGCGCCGTCACGGCTCCGGAACCTTTGTCGTCAAGCCGGTGAGCCGCGTTCAGCAATCGCTGTCGCGCCTGACATCGTTTACCGAAGACATGTCGCGCCGGGGGTTGGTGACCACGGCGCAATGGATCGAGCGCGGGCTGTATCATCCCTCGCCGGATGAAATGATGGCGCTTGGCCTGCCCCCTGATGCGCTTGTCGCACGGCTTGGGCGGCTGCGTATCGCCGACGATATGCCGCTCGCGATCGAGCGGGCCAGTGTTTCTGCGGAATTCCTGCCGGACCCTATCCGGGTCGGTACCTCGCTCTATGCGGAACTCGACAAGACCAAATCGCGGCCGGTACGTGCCGTGCAACGTATTTCCGCCTGCAGCCTGAAGGATCCGGACGCGGCGATGCTTGGCGTGCCGGCCGGTTCCGCCAGTCTGTCCATCGAACGCATCTCCTACCTCGCCTCCGGCCGCGTGGTGGAATTCACCCGCTCGCTCTATCGAGGCGATGCCTATGATTTCGTCGCCGAACTGACTTTGTCGGATTCCTGAGAGCGGCCCAAAGAAGAAAGACATGACCATGCAAACCAACATGCGGCGCGAAATCAACGAAATCCCTGAAGCGGCAGCCCGTCTTCTTGAGCAATCCAAGGCGGCGGTCAAAGAAACCGGCGCAGCGCTCCGCGCAAAAGACCCGGCTTTCTTCGTGACGATCGCCCGCGGCTCGTCTGATCATGCCGCATTGTTCCTGAAATATGCGATCGAGCTTTCGACCGGGCGGCCCGTTGCTTCGCTTGGCCCGTCGCTTGCCTCGATCTACGGCGCGAAAATGCAGCTTCAGGGCGCCGCATCGATCGCCATCTCGCAATCCGGCAAGAGCCCCGACATCGTCGCGATGGCTGAGGCCGCGACGAAGGCCGGCGCGGTGACGATCGCGCTGACCAACACCCTGCCCTCGCCGATCTCAGAAGCCAGCACCCATCCGCTCGACATTCTTGCCGGGCCGGAAATCGCCGTTGCTGCAACCAAGTCCTATGTCAATTCGATCGTTGCCGGCCTTGCCATCCTTGGCGAATGGACGGGGGATGCCGCCCTGCAGCGTGCGGTTGCCGATCTGCCCAACCAATTTGCAAAGGCCGTAAAGCTAGACTGGCAGCCGCTGGCCGACGAGCTTGGCGATGCGGAATCGCTGTTCGTGCTCGGACGCGGCCCGGCTCTCGCGATTGCCAGCGAGGCAGCGCTGAAATTCAAGGAAACGTCCGGCATGCACGCCGAGGCCTATTCGGCGGCGGAAGTGCTGCATGGACCGGTGGCGCTGGTCGAAAAGCGTTTTCCGGTGATCGGCCTTGCCGCGCGTGACGCTGCAGAAGGCTCCGTCGCCGGTATTCTCGATGGACTGAGCGCCAAGGGTGCGCTGGCCTTCGTCACGTCTGCGCAGGCCAAGGCAACCAAGACCCTGCCATTCGTGGCCACCGGACATCCGATCACCGATGCGCTGGCCTTGATCATCCCGTTCTACGGCTTCGTCGAATCCTGGTCGCGGTCACGCGGCCTCAATCCGGATGCTCCCGTCGCTCTCAAGAAGGTTACGGAAACGCGATGACCGCACAGACAGCTATCACCGGAGCCCGGATTTTCGACGGCCTGTTCTGGCATGATGGTCAGGCCCTGTTGCTGGATGGCGGAACGATCACCGGCATCCTGCCGCAGAGCGACCTGCCCGCCGGGACCGAGACCGTAAGCGCAGACGGGCAACTGCTGGTGCCGGGCTTCATCGACCTCCAGGTCAACGGCGGCGGCGGCGTGATGCTGAATGACCGGCAGGACGTTGACGCTATCCGCACGATCTGCGCGGCACACGCACAATTCGGTACGACCGCCCTGCTCCCGACGCTGATCACCGACACGTTCGAGATCCGCGCGCGGACTATCGCAGGCGGCAGACAGGCCAAGGCGGAAAACGTACCCGGATTCCTCGGGCTTCATCTCGAAGGGCCGCATCTTTCTGTTGCCCGCAAGGGCGCGCATGACCCGGCCCTGATCCGGCCGATGGATCAGGCCGATCTCGACGCCATGCTCGCCTGCGCCGGGGTCTTCGACGCCATGATGGTGACGGTCGCTCCGGAAAACACCACGACGGCTCAAGTTAAGGCATTGGCGGAAGCAGGCATCATCGTCAGCCTCGGTCATACCGATGCCGGCTACGCGACCATCATCGACTATGCCAAGGCCGGCGCGCGTACTGTCACTCACCTGTTCAACGCAATGAGCCCGCTTGGCCATCGCGAGCCCGGCGTTGTCGGCGCAGCTCTCGATATTGGCAGCCTGCATGCAGGGATCATTGCCGATGGCTTCCATGTCGATCCGGCATCGATGGGCATCGCGCTGCGCTCCAAGAACGGTCCGGGCCGCATTTTCATCGTCACCGATGCGATGTCGACGATCGGCTCCGACCAGACCAGCTTCTTCCTCAATCGCCGCGAGATTTTCCGCAAGGACGGCCGCCTGACGCTGGCCGACGGCACGCTGGCGGGTGCCGATATCGACATGCTCACCTCGGTGCGGTTTGCCCATGAAAAGCTGGACCTGCCGCTCGACGAGGCGCTGCGGATGGCTTCGGCCTATCCCGCCGACGCTGCAGGCGTGGCCTCCCGCAAAGGCCGGCTGCTGCCGGGACTGGATGCGGATTTCGTGCTTTTGACGGAAGGCCTCGACATGGCCTCGACGTGGATCGGCGGTACACGCGTTTTTAAGGCGTAGCCTCGTGACATATCAAGGCGCGGCCGTCAGCCGCGCCTTCAGTGCCCGCACCGCCTGCTCATCCGTTTGCCTGGAACTTGGCGCAACAAAACCGAGCGACACCAACCGGGCATCGTGAGCCGGATTCTCTACCGAACAGGACGAATGCACTTCCGTCACGGAAAGACGCGACAGCAGTCCGCCGACCGTCTCCAGCGTCACGCCTGAACCGGGCATGATCGAGACACGATCCTTGGCATCCGCGATAACGGAAGCCAGCGCATCGACGGCATCAGGGGCTCGTTTCGCGCCGCCGGAAGTCAGGATACGCTCGAAACCGAGGTCCACCGCGATCTCGATCGCTTCCGCAAAATCCGGCACCAGATCGAAGGCACGATGCAGGGTCAGGCCCAATCCATGCGCGTGATCCACCAGCGTCTTCAGGGCCTCTTTATCGAGGCGCCCGTCGGGGCGGCTCGCGCCGAGAACGACACCGGCGAGACCTGCTGACCGGGCAGCATCGATTTCGATGCGCATGATATCCATGTCGCTGGCATCGAAAACAAAATCCCCGGGCCTTGGCCGGATCATCGCGTAGACGGGAATATCAACTTTGCCCGCCAGAGCCATCAGGCCCGGCGAAGGCGTAAGACCACCGACGGACAGAGCCGAGCACAATTCGATGCGATCGGCGCCGCCATCGACAGCAGCCCGAAGACCGGCCGCATCCTCGACGCAGACCTCCAGAAGAATATTTGTCATTAAGCCTCTCCTGCTAGACCGAGAACGGCTGCGCCGATCAGCCCGGGTTCGATCCGGCATTCGCCCCGAACCACCAGAGGGCGGTCGAATTTTCGCAGGATACGCGCCCGTACGGCCTTGTCGATCTCGGCGATCAGCGGCGTCACATTGGAAAGACCGCCGCCGATCGGCACGATCGTCGCTCCGGTGATATTGACCGTCAGGGCGAGTGGCGAACTGATGAGATCGACGAGCACATCGATGGTTCGGGCCGCTTCGGCATCACCACTTTGCCAGAGCGCGGTGATCTCGTGGCTTTCCAGGTTCTTGCCGTGCAACGTCAGGTGCAAACGCTCCATGCCGCGGGCACCGCCGATCGTATCGACGCAGCCACGCTGGCCGCAACCGCAGTCGAAGATCGGGATCGCGACGGGAGGCGTGCCGGCCATCGACGCCACCGCCGGGCCATGGCCCCATTCGCCGGCAAAGCCGCCCTCCGCATTGATGAGCCGGCCATCGACCACCAGGCCACCGCCGACGCCGGTGCCTAGAATGGCCCCCAGCACGATCCGGTACCCGCGCCCAGCTCCGGCACCGGCCTCAGCCAAAGCGAAACAATCGGCATCATTGGCAATCAACACTGGCAGGCCAAGCGAATCGGAAAGCTCCGCGCCAAGCTTGCGCCCGTCGATGCAGGGAATATTGGCGCATTTGATCGCCTGGGTTTCCGGATCGACGACACCGGTGATCGATATGGCGATACGATCCGGCTTTTCGCCGGCTTGCGCGATCACATCGCGAAGCGTGCCGACAAAAGCGTTGAAATCATCGAGCGGCGTGACGCGGCGGCCGAGCGGCTCGATCCGATCCGCTGCATGGGCAACAGCGCCCTTGATGGCCGATCCACCAATATCGAAGCAGACGATCATGCGTCGCCACGAATGACGGCTTCGGCCGAGAGCGCTGCCGACAGCAGCGCCTCGTCCTGATTTTTCTGACCGGACAACAGCATCCCGACCGGCATGCCCGCATCACCTGTACCGCACGGGATCGAGACGCCGCAGCCATCGAGGAAGTTGCCGATCGACGTGTTGCGCAAAGTCCGGCCGTTGATCTTGAAGAACAGGTCATCATCGGCAAGCAGGGGTGCGATCGGCGGCGCCACATGCGGCACCGTCGGGTGGACGAGCAGTTCCCCCGGCTCCAGACTGTCGGCAAAGGCGGCGATCAACCGCTGACGGGCGTCGGCGATGGCGATGTAGTCAGCCATCGTGATCTTTTCGCCCAGCCGGGTGCGGGCGACGACGCGTTGATCCATGCGCTCCGCATCCGGCCCCTCCAGCCGCGCCTTATGCAGCGCGAATGCTTCGGCAGTCACCAGCGCACCATGGCGCGCGCCAATCGCGAAAATTTCGGCAAAAATCGGGAAGGCCCTGCGCCGGATCCGGGCACCGGCTCTTTCCAGCCTTGAAACCGCAGCTTTAAACGCGGCCACGACACCCGGTTCGGCATCGTCGAAAACGATCGTTTCAGGAATGACAAGCTTCAGGCCGTTCAGATCCGCCCTGCCGATATCCGGCGCAGTCCGTCCGCGCATGGCAGCGTCGATCCAGATGGCATCTTGAACGGTCAGGCAGAGTGGCCCGAGCGAATCGAGGCTCTTTGCCAGCGGGAAGACGCCCTGCATCGAATAACGTCCGCGGGTCGCCTTGTAGCCGACGATGCCGGTGAACGCGGCGGGAATGCGGATCGAGCCGCCGGTATCCGTGCCGATCGCCACCGGCAGCAGTCCGGCGGCCACAGCCACACCGGAGCCGGCCGACGAACCGCCCGGAATGCGCGGTACGTCGCGCGATGCGGGATTATGTGCCGTTCCATAGTGCGGATTGATGCCGAGACCGGAAAAAGCGAATTCGCTGAGATTGGTGCGACCGATACTGACCATTCCGGCACCGGCAAGCGCCGTTACAACAGCTGCATCAGCGGCTGCGGGCGCAGCCTCGGCCAACACAGCGGAGCCTGCGGTCGTTACCGATCCCTTTGTGTCAAACAGATCTTTCCATGCGACCGGAATGCCATCCAGCAGGCCGAGGGACCGCCCTGAACGAAGGCGTTGCGAGGATAATTCGGCGTCTGCGAGGGCGCGTTCAGCCAGCAATTCCGTGAAAATTGCCTGATCCTGGTAGCCGGCTATCTTTTCCAGCGAAGTCTTTGCCAAGTCCACCGGATCGAGCGCGCCCGATTGCAGCAGCACCGAAAGGCCCGCGACCGACTTGCATGCGTCCACTCCATCCATCGTCTCAACACTCCACAGCTGTCCTGTGGCGGCACCATAGCCGCGCTGCGCTGGTTTTGGCAGCGAAAACAGCGCCATTCGCACATGATTTTCGCCGACTTTTCGGTGCCGCAAGCTCCTTGGCCTTGCCCGGCGGCCATGCTCCGCCTACATGCGCAAACAGCGGCAGGAATTGCCTTTCAAGGAGATACCGGATGATACTCGACGCGGCGCGGCTTTCCTTTGCCAATCTTTTTGCGCCCGAAACGCGCTCGGTCTTCTGGAAAGTGCTAGGCCTGACGCTTCTGGCGCTGGTGGGGCTATGGTTTGCCCTGCGCGAACTGTTCATCTATCTCGCGCTTCCCTGGCTTGATGCGCTGCTCCCCGGTACGCCAGGCTGGGCGGGCTGGCTTACCTTCGTTGTCAGCATTTTTGCCAGTTTCGGGCTGGCGCTGGTTTTGGCGTTGCTTCTGGCTCCCGTCACCGCGCTGATTGCCGGATTTTTCCTCGATGACGTCGCCGAGGTGGTCGAAAAACGCGACTACCCACAGGAACCCGCTGGCCGGCCCTTGCCGCTGGGCGAAGCTATTTCCGGCACGCTAAAGTTTCTGGGTGTCATCATCATCGGCAATATCATTGCCCTGTTTTTGCTGCTGATCCCAGGCATCAACCTGATCGCGTTCTTCCTGGTCAACGGCTATCTGCTCGGGCGCGAATTCTTCGAATTTGCGGCGATGCGCTACCGCTCGCCCGCCGAAGCCCGGCTTTTCCGCGCCAAACATGCCGGTACCGTCTTCCTCAGCGGTCTTGTGCTTGCGGCGTTTCTGGCCGTGCCGCTCCTTAACCTGCTGACACCGCTGTTTGCCGCCGGCATGATGGTTCATCTGCACAAGAAGTTGTCGCAGCGCGATCCGGAGTTTCAGCGGCAGCTCCATTCCAGCAAACCATCGTTCGGACGATAATTATCCATTTTGTCAATATTGACAAAATGTCAATTCAAGCTGATAAGACGTCATGCCTCATCCGCTCACGCCTTTCATTCCCGTCTGCGACGCCGTCGCCACGCTGTTTTCACCGCATGTGGAAGCGGTCCTGCATGACCTTGAGACCGGGTTGATCTTCCATATCGCCAATGCCTTCTCGCGCCGCCGGCCGGGAGACACTTCGCTCAACGAAGCTGGACTGGTCTCGACCCTTGATGATGACGTGATCGGCCCCTATGGGAAATCCAACTGGGACGGCCGCAGGTTGAAGGCGATCACCTCCGTGCTGCGCGATACCGACGGCAAGCCGGTCGGGCTTTTGTGCATCAACCACGATATCGAAGCTTTTGCCGGTATCTTCGATCAGTTGAAGTCGATGATGGATATTGCTTCTCCCCTGCCGAAGGCATCGGCGCTGATGGCGGATGACTGGCGCGAGGCGGTCAATTCGGTGATCGGGGAATTCCTCACGGCACACAGGACCAGCCTCGCAGGGCTTACCAGCCCGGAGGTGGACGGCCTTCTTGCGCTGCTCGAAGCGCGCGGCGTCTTTGCCATCCGCAAGGCCGTTCCCTATGTCGCCGAGATTCTCAAATTGTCGAGAGCGACGATCTACAACCGCCTTGGCGCGATCCGCCAGAAACAGGACGCTGCCGTTCAAGGAGAGCCGCAATGAGCAAGCCGATGCGCGATTTTGTGCTCGAAACCTTCATGTCGAAATGGGAATTCACCGCCAGATACAACATGACGGCCTCGGACGCCGAGAGCATGCGCCTGCCGGAACTTCTGGCGATGGCCAGCGCCGAAGACCGCGCCGATTTCGAAAACCTCAGCCTCGGTTATACCGAGACATTTGGCGCTCCGGTGCTGCGGCAGGAAATTGCACGCACCTATGACACGGTCCAGCCGGAAAACCTTATCTGCTTTGCCGGCGCGGAAGAGGCGATCTATGTGGCGATGAAGGTGCTTTTGACGCCGCACGACCACGCCATCGTCATCACGCCCAACTATCAGGCGGCCGAAACCATTCCGCTCAGCATCTGCGCTGTTACTGGCGTGGCGCTCGACGTCGACAATGACTGGAACCTGGACCTCGGTCAGATTGAGGCCGCGATCCGGCCGAACACCAAGCTGATCTCGATTAATTTCCCGAACAATCCCACCGGCAAGATCCTGCCACACGCGACATTCGATGCTCTCGTCGCACTCTGCCGCAAGCATGGTATCTGGCTGTTCAGCGATGAAGTGTACCGGCTGATCGAGAGGCAAGAAGCGCTGCGCCTGCCGCAGGCCGTCGATGCCTATGAGCGGGGGATTTCGCTCAACGTGATGTCGAAGGCCTATGGGCTTCCGGGCTTGAGGATCGGCTGGCTGGCTTGCAAGGACGCGGATTTCCTGACCCGTTGCGAGCGCTACAAACATTTCCTGTCGATCTGCAATTCGGCCCCTTCCGAAGTTCTCGCCCGCATCGCCTTGAAAAACCGCGACACGATTCTGGCGCGGACGCGGGGGGTCGTCCGCAACAATATCGCCGAGTGGAACACGTTTTTCGCCGATTTTCCCCATCTGTTCGACTGGCGCGAACCAGACGGCGGCTGCGTCGCGTTCATCCGCTACAAGGGGCCGGAAGGCGTCGAGGAATTTGCGCGGCGCGCCGTCGAGGAGGCCGGCGTGTTCTTCCTGCCGTCGAGCGTCTATCACTCCGAACTCACGCACGTGCCGCAGAATTGCCTGCGTGTTGGCTTCGGCCGCCTGCATATGCCGGAGGGCATCACCGTTCTGCGCAACTGGCTGAACCGCAACAGCCTCTAGCGCCAGTCGGCTAAAGGTCGGCTTCGCGTAGGCGATATCCAACGCCGGTCTCGGTGGTGATATATTGCGGCTGGTCCGGCGTCAGCTCAATCTTCTGACGTAGCTGGCGCACATAGACGCGCAGATACTGCACGTCGTCGGCATTGCCCCAGACCTCTTTCAGCAGAAATTTATGCGTCAGCACCTTGCCGGCGTACTGCACGAGAATGCGCAGGATATCGTATTCCTTCGGTGACAGTTTGACCTCGCGGCCATCGACCTTGACGATGCGCTTGACCAGATCGACCGACAGGCCGCCGGTCTGGAACAGCGGCTTTTCGCCCTGCTGCTGCAACCGGTGACGCAGCGCGACGCGGATGCGTGCCACCAGCTCGTTCATGCCGAAGGGTTTGGTGACGTAATCGTCGGCACCGAGTTCCAGCGCCTTGACGATCCCGGCCTCGTCCGTGCGGCTCGACAGGATGACGATCGGTAGTGTCAGGCCCTCCTCGCGCCAGCCGCGCAGCAGATCGTGGCCGGGCATGTCCGGTAGGCCGAGGTCGAGCAGGATCAAATCCGGTTGCTCGCTCTTCACACTTTCGCGCGCCGCCTTGCCATTACCGGCCTCGCTGACGGCATAATCCTGTGTTGCGAGGCCAACGCGCAGCAGCCGGCGGATGGGCGGCTCGTCATCGACGACCAGAATCTTCACCGCTGAAAGCGTCATTTCATGTCCTTGAGATTGGGAGCATTGGGCAGCAATGGCAGGCTGATGGTAAAGATGGCACCGGAGTGGCCGATGCGGTTTTCCGCAGCAATGGTGCCGCCCATCGCTTCGACGAAACCACGGCAGATCGAGAGGCCAAGCCCGGTTCCCGCCCGAACATGATCGCCCTTTCGCACCCTGTAGAACGTATCGAAGACCCGTTCCAGGTCCCCCTGCGGAATACCCGGCCCTTCGTCGGAAATCCGGATCAGGACCCGCTCGCCATTGCTTTCGGCCCGAACGCGGATTGTCGATCCTTCTGGCGCATATTTGGCGGCGTTATCGAGCAGGTTGAACAGCACCTGTTCGAACAGCACCGGATCGACCCTGATCATCGGCAGATCGGCGGGAACCTCGACGTCAACAGTGTGATCGGCCAGAATCTTGCGTGCCCTGCGCAGCGCGCTGCCGACAATATCTCCGGTATAGTGAAACGCAGCATTTGGCTCCATGGCGCCGGATTCGATCCGGGTCATGTCGAGCAGATTGGCTATAAACCGGTTCAGCCGTTCGGATTCGTCAGTCACTGTGGTCAAAAGTTCGACGCGGTCCTTTTCCGGCAGGGCGGACTGGTAGTCGCGCAATGTTCCGGCAGCCCCCATGATGGCGGCAAGCGGCGTCTTCAGGTCGTGCGAAATTGAGGTGAGCAGCGCCGAACGCAGACGGCCGGCTTCTTCAGCTAGCCGCGCATTGTCGACATCGGCGACAAGCTGCACGCGCTCGATGGCAAGCGCCGCCTGATCGGCGAGCGCATCCAGCAGCCGCTGCTGTTCGGGACTGAGCAACGGTCCCTGCCGGTCATTGTCGAGACCGATGACGCCGACGGCGGCGCGGCCGGTGCGCAAGGGCACATAGAGGCGTTTTGCGCCCGGCAGCGTATCGGCACCGCGCCCGGCAGCACGATTGTGCTCCCAGGCCCAGCGGGCCGCGGCAATGTCCGCATCGTCGAGCGTATCGTCCGGTGGATAGCCGGCTTTGACCGCAATCGTCCCGTCTTCCGGCAACAGCAATACGACCCGTACTTTCAGCATCGAGGCCAGCTGAAATGCGGTCGCCCAGAGCACATCGTCCAGCGTCCCGGTACCGGCCAGCTTCTTGCTGAACAGATAAAGATCTTCGGTGGTACGCGCCCGCAACCGTGCAGCCGCCGCCTGCCGCTGGACGCTGGCCGTCAGGTTGCTGGCGATGATCGCCACGATGAAGAAAAGAATGAATGCGACAACGCTGTCGGGATCGCTGATATCCAGCGTATAAAGCGGCTGCAGGAAGAAGAAATTCAGGCAAACAGCGCTGACGACGCTGGCATAGAGAGCCGGCCGCAAACCCTTGGTTACCGCTGTCGTCAGCACCGCCATCAGGAAAACCAGTGCGATGTTGCGCACGTCAAGCGACTGGTCGAGCAGAAAACCCACACCGAGCGCACAGCCGACATAAAGCGTTGCCAGCGCATATGGCTTGATCTTGAACTGGGTTGAAGCCGGGACAGTCTTGACACCCGTTGCAACGGATTCGCCCTCGCGGTCGTCACCGGCGATGACGTGGACGCTGATATTTCCGGCCCGTCGGATAAGACGGCTGGTCACCGAGCCGTGCAGCCACTCCCGCCATCCTGATGTTCTCGGCGTTCCCGCGATGATATGAGTGACATTGCTGGACGCGGCGACCCGGACGATCTCCTCGGCCTCGTCGGAACCCGGCCTGGTCAGCGCTTCGGCGCCCAACCGCTCGGCCAGGCGCAGCGTCGCGGCGATGCGGTCGCGCGCGGCCTCTGAAAGATGAATCGACCGTGACGTTTCCACGTGCAGCGCCACCAAAGGCGCCCGTAGCCGATCCGCCAGACGAGCGGCATAGCGCACCAGGGACGCGCTGCGTGGCTCGTCATCGACACAGACTAGCACCCGGTCACCCGCCGCCCATGGACCTGAAATCGCATTCGCCTGCATATGCGTCAGCAACTGGTCGTCAACGCGCTGCGCGGTCTGGCGAAGCGCGAGTTCGCGCAGGGCCGTCAGGTTTCCCGGCGAGAAATAGTTTTCCAGCGCGCGTTGCGCCGTCTTCGGGATATAGACCTTGCCGTCATGCAGACGTTTGATCAGGTCTTCCGGCGTCAGATCGATGATCTCGATATCGTCGGCCCGGTCGATGATCGAATCCGGGACGGTTTCGCGCACGCGGATACGGGTGATCTGGGCAACGACGTCGTTCAGGCTTTCGACATGCTGGATGTTGAGCGTCGAGTAGACGTCGATACCGCGCGACAGCAGTTCCTGCACATCCATGTAGCGCTTGGGGTGCCGGCTACCGGGTGCATTGGTATGGGCCAGTTCATCGACAAGAACGAGGCCGGGGCGCCGGGCAAGAATGGCATCGATATCCATTTCCTCGAGATGACGGCCCTTGTATTCGATCAGCGTGCGGGCAATGACCTCGAACCCATTGGCAAGCGCCTGGGTCTCCTTGCGGCCATGGGTTTCGACCACGCCAATGACAACATCGACGCCATCGGCCTTTTTGGCATGGCCGGAGGTCAGCATCTCGTAGGTCTTGCCGACCCCGGGTGCTGCCCCCAGAAAGATTTTCAGGCGGCCGCGTGTTTCCTGCTCCGCCCGCTGCAACAGGGCATCGGGAGATGGTCTTCCATCCATATCGCGGACATCGTCCCGCATGCGCGCTCGTCTTTCCTCATCAATGCCGAAAAGCGGCAGGATGCCGCTTTTGACCATATCGGACATGTCCCAAAAGCCCAGAGGGTTTGGGACCGGTGCCGTCAATCAAATCCATCTCGGCATAGCACCTGCCTAGCAAGGCGCGATGCCGAGACAGAACAGGGTTAGACAGCTTTATCAAGCGCCATGTTCAGCGCCAAGACGTTGACCGCCGGCTCGCCGAGAATACCGAGTTCGCGGGCCTCGACAGCCTGATCGACCAGCGCGCGGACCTTGCCTTCATCCATACCACGCGCCTTGGCGACGCGCGGAACCTGGAAATAGGCGGCTTCCGGTGTGATGTGCGGATCAAGACCGCTGCCGGAAGCGGTAACCAGATCCATCGGTACCGCAGCGCCAGGATTGGCGGCCTTGAGAGCTTCCGCTTCTGCCTTGATCCGATCGAGCAGCTTCGGGTTGGTCGGCCCAAGGTTGGAGCCGCTGGAGGAGGCGGCATTGTAGCCATCGCCGGCAGCCGACGGACGGCCGTGGAAATAGGTATCGCCGGTAAAGACCTGGCCGATCAGGGCGGAGCCGACAACGGTCCCGTCCTTTTCGATGAGGCTGCCATTGGCCTGATGCGGGAACAGGGCTTGGGCGATTCCAGTCATCCCGAGCGGGTAGGCAAGGCCGGTAATGATGGTGATGGCAACGATCATGACCAGCGCGGGTCGCAATTGTTTCAGCATGGGAAAATTCCTTTAAACGAGGCCGTTTTACACAAGACCAAGGGCGGTGATGGCCATGTCGATGGCCTTGATGCCGATGAACGGCACGATGACGCCGCCGAGGCCATAGATGAGCAGGTTGCGCGACAGAAGAGCACCGGCACCGACGGCACGATAGGTGACACCCCGGAGCGACAGCGGGATCAGCGCAACGATGACAAGCGCATTGAAGATGATCGCCGACAGGATGGCGCTTTGCGGCGAGGCAAGGCCCATGATGTTCAGTGCCGAAAGCTGCGGATAGAAGGCCAGGAACATCGCCGGGATGATGGCGAAGTACTTGGCGATATCGTTGGCGATCGAAAACGTCGTCAGCGCGCCGCGGGTCATCAGGAGCTGTTTGCCGATCTCGACGATCTCGATCAGCTTGGTCGGATCGGAATCCAGATCGACCATGTTGCCGGCTTCGCGGGCCGCGACCGTACCGGTGTTCATGGCGACGCCGACATCGGCCTGGGCGAGCGCCGGGGCGTCGTTGGTCCCATCGCCGCACATGGCGACGAGCTTGCCCTTGGCCTGCTCCTCGCGGATCAGCGACAGCTTGTTTTCCGGCGTTGCCTGGGCAAGAAAATCATCGACGCCGGCTTCGGCCGCGATCGCCGCCGCCGTCATCGGGTTGTCGCCGGTGATCATCACCGTGCGGATACCCATGCGGCGCAGTTCGGCGAAGCGTTCGCGGATGCCGCCCTTGACGATATCCTTCAGGTGAACGACGCCCATGAGGCGGCCGTCACGCACGACAGCGAGTGGCGTGCCCCCCGATTTGGCGATCTCGTCGGCAATGGCCTGGATTTCGCGGACGGTATCCGGGCGCGCCGCGGTGTTCTGGCTGGTGACGTAACTCAGGACCGCATCGACAGCACCCTTGCGGATCGACGAGCCTTCGATATCAACACCGCTCATGCGGCTCTGCGCCGTGAACGGCACGAAGGTCGCATGCAGTTGCGCCATGTCACGGGCACGGATGCCGTACTTCTCCTTGGCCAGAACGACGATGGAACGGCCTTCCGGCGTTTCATCGGCAAGCGACGCCAGTTGTGCTGCATCTGCAAGATCCTGCTGCGACACGCCGGAAACCGGGCGAAGCTCGGTTGCCTGGCGGTTGCCGAGCGTGATCGTGCCGGTCTTGTCGAGCAGCAGCGTATCGATGTCGCCGGCGGCCTCGACGGCGCGGCCGGACATGGCCAGAACATTGAAGCGCACCAGACGGTCCATGCCGGCAATGCCGATGGCCGAGAGAAGCGCACCGATCGTGGTGGGAATGAGCGTCACGAACAGAGCGACGAGCACGATCACCGGAATGGAGCCGCCGGCATAGGTGGCAAAGCTCGGGATCGTCACAACGGCCAGCACGAAGATCAGCGTCATGCCGGCAAGAAGGATGTTGAGGGCGATTTCGTTCGGCGTCTTCTGGCGTTCGGCGCCTTCGACGAGGGCGATCATCCGGTCGATGAAGGTGGAGCCAGCAGCGGCGCTGATGCGCACCCGGATCCAGTCCGACAGGACCTGCGTGCCACCGGTGACGGCGGAGCGGTCACCGCCGGATTCGCGGATGACGGGCGCCGATTCTCCGGTGATCGCGGCTTCGTTGACGGAGGCGACCCCTTCGATGACTTCGCCATCGGACGGAATGATATCGCCGGCTTCAACGAGAACGATATCACCGACCTTGAGACTTGTGCCGGAGACCATCTTGAAGCTTTTCAGATCTGTTCCGGTCAGCAGCTTGGCCTGGGTTTCGGTGCGGGTCTTGCGCAGCGATTCAGCCTGCGCCTTGCCCCGGCCTTCGGCAACGGCTTCTGCAAAATTGGCAAACAAGACCGTGAACCACAGCCAGATATTAAGCTGCAGCGAAAAGCCGAGATCGCTGCCACCGGTCAAGAGATCGCGCAGGAACAGGACGGTTGTCAGCGTCGAGACGACGGCGACGACGAACATCACCGGATTGCGGGCAAGCGTGCGTGGATCAAGCTTGACGAAAGCCGAGCCGATCGCCGGAATGAGGATGCGAGAGTCCATCAGGCTCGCAGATTTGGACTGGCTCATAAGAGAACTCCAGTTTCTTTTGTGTGTGACATCACGGCGACCGCGTCAGCCGTGGAACAATTCGGTAAAAGCGTGGGCAAGACCGCCAATCACCAGCAGGACCAGCATAAAAGCGATGATGATGCTGGTTGCCTGCGGGGCTGCTGCTCGCGGCGGATCACCGTCGCGAGGGTTGAGGAGCCTTTTGAACTTCTGCTGGAACAAGCGGTTCATGACAGCACCTTAAAAGGTTTGGCCTGATATCATCGACAGGTGTTCAACGATCGGACCAAGCGCCAGCGCCGGGAAGAAGGTGAGACCGCCGACGATCAGGACGACGCCGCAGAGCAGGCCCACGAACAACGGTCCGTGGGTCGGGAAAGTCCCTGCCGAAGCCGGCACCCTCTTCTTCATCACCAGCGAACCGGCAATGGCCAGCGCCGGGATGATCACCAGAAAACGGCCCATCAGCATGGCGATGCCAAGCGTGATATTATACCAGGGCGTGTTGCCGGTGAGGCCGCCGAAGGCCGAACCATTGTTGGCAGCAGCCGAGGTATAGGCATAGAGGATTTCCGAGAAGCCATGTGGCCCTGGATTTCCGATCGAAGCTACGCCAGTCGGCAAGAGGACGGCGACTGCGGTGAAACCAAGCATGGTCGCTGGCAGAATGAGGATGGCGAGAACGGCCATCTTGACTTCCTTGGCCTCGATCTTCTTGCCGAGATATTCCGGCGTGCGGCCAACCATCAGGCCGGCGACGAAGACCGTCAGGATGACGAACATCAGGATGCCGTAGAAACCGGCGCCGACGCCGCCGACAATGACTTCGCCCAGCTCCATGTTGATCAGCGGGATCAGGCCGCCCAAGGCCGTGAAGGAACCGTGCATCGCATTGACTGCGCCGCAGGAGGCGGCTGTTGTGACAACCGCGAACAGCGACGACAGGACGATGCCGAACCGGACTTCCTTGCCCTCCATGTTGCCACCATCAACACCCATGGCATGAACCAGCGGATTACCGGCAGCTTCAGCCCAGTAGGTCACCGTGACACCGGCGAGGAAGAGCACGCCCATCGTGGCGAAGATTGCCCAACCCTGGCGCTGATTGCCGACCATCCGGCCGAAGACATTGGTGAAAGCCGCACCGATGGCGAAGATGGAAACCATCTGGATAAGGTTGGAGATTGCATCCGGATTTTCAAAGGGATGCGCGGAGTTGGCATTGAAGAAGCCGCCACCATTGGTGCCAAGCATCTTGATGGCCAATTGCGAGGCGACCGGGCCGAGCGCGATGGTCTGTTGCGCGCCCTCGATCGTCGTTGCCGTCACGTAGGCACCGAGCGTCTGCGGTACGCCGAGATAGACATAGGCAATCGTCAGACCGATGCAGATTGGCAGAAGGATGTAGAGCGTGGCGCGGGTCATATCGACCCAGAAATTGCCGATCGATTTGCCCGATGCGCGGGCGAAACCGCGAATGAGCGCAACGGCGATGGCCATGCCGGTCGCGGCAGATGCAAAATTCTGCACCGTCAGACCGGCCATCTGCACGAGATAGGACATCGTGCTTTCGCCACCATAATTCTGCCAGTTGGTGTTGGCGACGAAGCTGGTGGCAGTGTTGAACGAAAGCTCAGGCCCGACGGCCGTCATGCCCGCGGGGTTGAACGGCAGGAAGCCCTGGAACCGCTGCAGCGCATAGAGAATGGCAAAGCCGGCGAGATTGAACAGAAGCAGGGAGAACACATAACTCGTCCAGTGCTGCTCTTCCTTTTCGCTGGTGCCGGACAGCCGGTAAAGGCCGCGCTCGAGCGGAGCAAAAAGAGGCGACAGCAATGTGCGCTCACCGCCGAAGACGCGCGTCATATAGGCGCCGAGCGGCTTGATAAGCAAAATGACGATCCCGCAGAAGATGAGGATCTGGATCCATCCGTTGAGTGTCATGGCAATAACTTTCCGAACCTGGCGTTGTTAGAAGCGCTCAGGGCGAATGAGGGCGTAGGTCAGATAGGCGAGGAGAAACACGGTCACGCCGGCTCCGAGCACATAATCGACAAGCATTTCTCTTAATCCTTCGAATTAGAGACGGTCGCAGGCCCGGGTATAGGCAAACGACAGCGCGAAAAACAAAACGCCAATCCCGATCAAGACAATATCCATCATCGATCCAGGCTCCTTTTGTTGAATTTCATCTTTCCCTCCTCTTCAAAGGAGGGCAGCGACGCGAAAGAGGCCCCGTCCGATCATGCGCGACGCAAGATCCGGGGCCTGAATTCCACGCTGACTATCGCCCCGAACTGCATTAGCGTTCGAGACGGGGCGCTAAGGAGAGATATAAAAAATTCATAAGGATTTTGTGGGAGATGACTGAGTCAGACTTTGTCGCTGCTAACCTGGAGAACACATTCAGACGTCATTTGTGGGGGAATGGAGTGAGCCTTGCGGGCGTGGACGTGGAGACGGGTTCGGTTCGTTATGATTGTTCGTAAGCGTCCGGTCAGGCCATTTCCGCCGGAATTTGTGGATTCCACGGCAGGAGTTCATCGATCCGGTTGATGGGATGATCGGCGATGCGGGTAAGGATATCCCGCAGGTAGGCTTCTGGATCGAGGCCGTTGAGCTTTGCGGTCTCGATCAGCGACAGGATTGCAGCGGCGCGTTCGCCGCCTTTGTCCGATCCCGCGAACAGCCAGTTCTTGCGGCCGAGCGCAATTGGCCGGATCGCCCGTTCAGCGGCATTGTTGTCGATCTCGATCGTGCCGTCATCAAGGAAACGGCAAAGCGATTTCCAACGGGACAGCGCATAGCGGATCGCCTCAGCCGTCCTGGATTTTTGCGGCAGGCGTTTGAGGTTATCGTCCAGCCATAGCCGCAGGGCTTCGACCTTAGGAGTGCTGCTATGTTGCCGGGCAGCTTTCCGCGCGTCTGGCGGCCCACCACGAATGGCCTTTTCGATGTCGTAGAGTTCGCCGATCCGAAGCAGCGCTTCTTCCGCAATCGGTGCGGTTCCTGAAGTCGTCAGATCGAAGAACTTGCGTCTTGCATGCGCCCAGCAGGCGGCTTCCAGAATGGTCGGTGGGCTGTCTGGCTTGTCCGGATCATAGAGGTCACGGAAGCCTGCATAGCCGTCGGCATGCCGCACGCCGGAGAACGTGGCCAGATGCTGCCTGGGATGCAGTCCCCCTACGATCCGGACTGAAGAAGTAGCAGACTACAGGTGGGATCGTGTCACCATGGGGACGGCCGTCGCGAACATAGGTCCACAACCGCCCGGTCCTGGTCGTGCCCTTGCCTGGCTCCAAAACAGGAACGGGCGTGTCGTCACCATGAAGTCGATGGCCAACGAGCACATGGTCCCGAAGCTTCACCAGCAGCGGCTCCAGCAATGTGCTGGCCTTACCGATCCAATCTGCCATGGTCGAACGGGAAAGATCGACGCCTTCTCGCGCGTAAATCTCGGATTGGCGATAGAGCGGCAGGTGATCGCAGTATTTTGCGATCAGCACATGGGCGACGAGACCTGGCCCCGGCTTGCCGCGTTCGATGGGCAGTGACGGCATCTCTACCCGGACTTGCGTATCGCAATCCTTGCAGGTGAAGCGGGGCTGGATATGGCGCACGACACGAAACGAGGCCGGGACGTAGTCGAGAACCTCGCTGACGGTCTCGCCTGCACGGAGGAAGTCGGAGCCGCCACAGACCCGGGCATGAGCAGGTTGCATGGTGCGTCACGTCATGGCGTGGCAGATGATCGGGCAGTGGTTGGCGGCTCGGTTTGGCTTTTTCCACACCGGCAGTCGATGGTGATGCCGGGATCATGGCTTCCGCTTCGGCCGCCTCGATATCTTCCAACGCCAGTTCGAGCTGTTCGATGGCGCGGTCCATCTTCTCGGAGGACGAGCCGAACCGTGCCCGCTTGAGAACCGCAAGCGGCGCCTTCAATTTGTCGATCAGGGTGTCGCGGGATTGAAGCTTTCGAGCCTGTTCAGCCAGTTGATCGGCCTGCGCAGCGATAATGTCTCGCAACGCATCGACGATCTTCAGGCAGGATCGAAGGGCTCGCTTCCATGCCAAATATATAGCTGATTTGCCCTCAGAGTGCTACTTATCTATCTGTAAAGATTGGTATCTATCTCACGCAACCCGTGTCGGCGCAGAGGTCCAGGCAGGACGTCGCCAGTCAATACCCTCCCACAGCATCGACAACTGCGCTGCGGTCAGCCGGGCAGTGCCGTCGGTCGCAGACGGCCAGGGAAAGCGACCCTTCTCCAGGACCTTGTAGTAGAGGCAAAAACCCTGGCCATCCCAGAACAGCAGCTTGATGCGATCACCACGACGCCCTCGAAACGCGAACACCGAACCCGACGCGGGCTTCTGGCGAAGCGACGACTTCACCAGCGATATCAGGCCGTCGATCCCCTTGCGCATGCCCGTCACACCGCAGGCGAGATAGACGCGCACATTTGCGCCTGGCGCGATCATGCTTCTTCAACCGTAAGCATTGCGAACACCCCACGTTTTAACGTGATTTCAGTTCGCGCATAATTCCCATCTTTCGAGATTTGAAGGTGGGAATTATGGATTTGGTGCCAATCGAGGGCGACGAGAAAGTTGTACGGCATAGTGCTGATGACAGTCATCAGCACTATGCGCAAGGTAATGCAGAGCGTGCTCGATCGGGTCCGCGTCGCGTCGAGGTTATCATCGGCGAAGAGCGCCGGCGTCGATGGAGCCCCGAGGATAAGGCGACGATTACGGCGGCGAGTTTTGTGCCTGGTGCCAATATCTCTGCGGTCGCACGTCAATACGGCGTCAGCCAAGGCTTGTTACACTACTGGCGCCGCTGCGCCCGCGAGTGCGCATCGGATGGGCAGGAGATGCGTTTCGTCCCGGTGGTAAAGATTGAAGACAAGCGGCTCCAACCTTCTCTCGATACGAAGCTGACTGTGCGCATTGAGATTAACGGCGCTTGTGTCGTTATCGAAGGCGGCGTTGACGAGCAGGCGCTGCGGACGGTGTTCAGTGCGCTGCGAGGGTTGGCTTGATCTCGCTTGGATCGGATTTGCGGATCCTGATTGCTTCAAAGCCGGTGGATTTTAGGAAACGCATCAACGGTCTGGCAGCACTGGTGTCGACAACGCTTGGCGCGACCCCCTATTCGGGTGACGTCTATATCTTCCGCAGTAAGCGCAACGATCGTTTGAAGATGGTGGTTTGGGACGGCAGCGGCATGGTGCTGGTGACCCAGGTTTTAGAAGATCGCCACTTTACCTGGCCCGCCGTTCGCGACGGGGCGGTTCACCTTGGCGCGAGCGAATTGGCGCTTTTGCTCGATGGTCTGGACTGGACTGGACTGGACTGGACCAAGGTAGAGAAAAAGCCCGTGAAACGCCCCACAAAAATAGCGCAATCCTGTTGTAATCTATCGACAATTCTGTAAACTTTGGCTAGCGTTGATCATGCTCAACCGTGGCCAACACCTGCCTCGGGACCCTGACATTCTGGTCGGCATGGTCCTGGAAAGAGCCGCTGAAATCGAGCGTCTGCAGAACCTGTTGAAAGCGGCCAACGCACAGCCTTACAGGCAGAAATCCGAAAAGTCGTTGACTGTTCTCGATGGGCAGGCCCGCCTCGACCTTGGGGACGCCGAGCTGGCTATTGAGGCTGGTTGGTCCAGCGACAAGCCAGAACACGCCAAGTCACCGCGCAATGCAAGCGCCCCATCTGAACCGCGTCGCAACCTCGGTGCGCTGCCTGAACATCTTGAACGCGTCGTTGAGGTCATTGAGCCATCATCCTTGAACTGTGCCTGCTGCCAAGGGAAACTTCATCGCATTGGAGAAGACGAGAGCGAGACGCTGGCGTCACGGCCGGCGACACTCTAGGTTCTACGTACCGTGCGTCCGAAATACGCCTGCCGGCCTGTGAAGCTGGCATTGTTCAAGCGAAAGCAAAGCCACGTTTGTTCGACGGCGGCCTGGCGACGACTTCCATGATCAGCAATGTCGTGGTTTGGCGATATGCCTGGTACCTGCCGCTCCACCGTCAGGTCCAGATGCTGAAGGGCAAGGGGTTCGTTTAGACACGTCAACCCTTTGTGGCTGGGTGAAACGGTCAGCTTGGTGGCTCAAATCGCTCTACGACAAGCTCTTGGCCTATATCCATAGCCATTTTGGATGAAACCCGAATGCCGGTCCTCAAAAAAAGGTCGAAAACGAACGAAAACCTGTCAGTTCTGGGCCCATGCGGTGGACGATCGTCCGTGGAACGGCCCGGCATATCCGGCGGTGGCCTATGTCTTTGCGCAAGGTCGTGGCAAGGCGGAAATCCAGTCGCAACTGGTGAGCTATCATGGGTTTTTGCAAGTCGATGCTTATAAGGCTTACAAAAGCCTGACCCGACCTGGCCGTAAGACTGGAACGATTGCTCTTGCCTATTGTCTGGCCCATGCGCGTCGCAAGTTCGTCGATGTTTACAAGAAATACAAATCAGAATTGGCAAAAACGGTGATCGAGCGCCTGGCCGAAATCTATGCGATCGAAGCCAAAATCCGCGGCACGAGTGCCGAGCATCGCCTCTCTGTTCGTCAGGAAAAAACCAGGGGCTTGATGGCGGATCTCAAGGCGCTTCTGATGGATGCCATCAAGGATATATCCGCCAAAGACCCGGTCGCATCCGCAATCAAGTACACCCTTGGGCTCTGGTCTGGCCTAACCCTATTCCTGGATGACGGCAGGCTTGAGGTCGATTCCAATACTGTGGAGCGCAATATGCGGAGCATTGCGCTTGGGCGCGTCAACAGTCTATTCGCCGGCAGTGATGGCGGTGCCGAATCTTGGGCCATTCTCGGATCCTTGCTGACGACAGCCAAGTTGAACGGCCTCGATCCCTATACCTGGCTCAACGACGTGCTTGAACGCATCGACGTGCTTGAACGCATCGTGTCGGGCGAGATAAAGTCGACTTCCTTGGAGCGTTGCCTGCCTTGGCATTGGAAACAAGAACGTGCCGATATGAATATGGCGGTAGCAGCGTGAAGCGACCCAAGCGTGCGAAACTTCTGACCCTCGAGCAGCTGGAAGCCTGGTTCGACAAGGCTGAGCCAGCGCCGCCTTGTGGCGGCGCCTCGATGATGAACGGCTTCCTGACCGGTTTGGCGGCTGGTCCAGTCTTCCTGTTGCCAAATGACTGGATGTTCCATGTCATCGGCGATCACGAGAAGAGAGCGTTCATTGGCAACAAGATCCAGGCGGTGATCGATACGATCGTCGATCATTACAACCTCATAGCCCACCAGCTAACGACGCCCCACCGATATGCTCCGATGTTGATGCGCACTGCCGAGGAAGAAGTGCTTGTGGGCGATTGGGCTGACGGGTTCTTTGGGGCCATCAGCTTAAACTTTGAAGAATGGGCCCCCCTGTTCGCTCAAAAGCAGACCGGCGAACCACTCATGAGTATTATCATTCAATGCACGAAGCCCGATCTGATCGAAATGATCGCGACGGCGTTTCCAAAGCCGCCTCAGACCATTCTTAAAGACGCCTGGCGTACGATTCCCTTCGCGGTCGAGAGCATCTACGCGCACTGCAAGCCGATGCGCTTTAATCCAGGCGCGCCCGCAAACGACGCTTAGTCCGGATTAGCCAACGGCGCTTCCTATGTTGCCTTTGGCGTCAGACGACCACACGGCGTAGCGATCCCATTAAACGCCAAGGCAAATTGCCGTGGGGCGCTCGCAACGGATACATTCTGCCGAGCGGATCAGTGCTTTCAAGACGTCAGGCGCAATGTTGGCCTCCACCTTCAACGTACGGCCGCCCTTGCAGCCGATCTCGATCCGCATGGGACGTGCCGCCCGCTTTGCTGCAGGTTTGTCCGTCGGAGCAGGTTGCTCTGCTTCGTCGCTCGTTCCCGTGGCGATCAGTGCGACCGGCAGAAAAGAAACCACCGGCTCCGCCGCGAACTTCCGCCGCCACGTATAAATCTGCTGGGGTTTGATATCGTGCCGACGCGCTACGTCGGCAATCCTGGCATCCGGGTCGGACGCCTCTTGCAGCATCGAAAGCTTCTCGTCGTCGGACCAATCACGCCGACGCTCGACGCCCGTCAAAATCTCCATGCGGCCCATAGTTCACCCTGATGACGTCTCTAATGACGGAATTAGTGACGTAACTGCAGAATCCGATGAAG
>UBTA01000020.1 GCA_900468065.1 Hyphomicrobiales bacterium
CACCTCCCGGGACACGATCACCTCTCATAGGTCTGGGTCGTTCTCCGGTGCCGATAAATCAGGAGATCGACATGCCTCAAGACAATCGCCCCATGCCGCCCCAGCCGAAACAAGAGCAGGCCCCCCCAGGCGAGACCAAGCTCATGCAGCCGGTGCCTGATCATGGCGAGGAGTCGTACAAAGGGTCGGGGCGCCTGGAAGGCAAGGTAGCGTTGATCACAGGTGCAGATTCCGGTATCGGCCGAGCGGTAACCATAGCATTCGCACGAGAGGGTGCCGATATCCTGGTTTCGTATCTGAGCGAGCACGAAGATGCCGAAGAGACGGCCCGCTGGGTCCGGACGGCTGGTCGCCAGGCTTTGGTCGCACCCGGAGACATCAAGAGTGAGGCCTTCTGCAACGCATTGGTCGAAAGGGCAATCGAGGAACTAGGAGGCATTGACATCCTCGTCAACAATGCAGCCTTTCAGCGAACCTATGATTCCATCGAGGAAATCTCTGCCGACGAATGGGATGAGACCTTCCGGACAAATATCTACGCCCCCTTCTATCTCTCTAGGGCGGCGGTACGCCACATGAAGGCTGGCAGCTCGATTATCAACACGACATCAATCCAGTCACGCCAGCCGTCATCCTCCTTGCTCGCCTACGCTTCAACGAAAGGTGCCGTGTCCAACTTCACAGCCGGACTGGCGGAAATGGTTGCCGGCAAGGGGATACGCGTCAATGCGGTTGCCCCTGGCCCCATATGGACGCCGCTCATCCCCTCAACGATGCCGCCTGAAAAGTCTGAATCGTTCGGCAAGCAAACATTGATTGGCCGTGCCGGCCAGCCCGCAGAACTCGCAGGAGCTTACGTTCTTCTCGCATCTGAGCTTGGCAGCTACATGACGGGCTCGGTCATCCCCGTAACCGGGGGCGAGATCATGATTTAGATCCGCCCAAGAGTTTACTAAATAACGCCTGTTCATAGGCCGGACGCCGCTAGTTTCCTGGAGTGTAACGCATGCAAGTCTTGTCCGCCGCATCCGAAGTTTATCCGCTCGTCAAAACTGGCGGGCTGGCGGACGTAACGGGTGCGCTTCCCAAAGCGTTGACCTCGTATGGGGTCGACACCCGGACGGTCATGCCCGGTTATGCCGGCACCCTGGAAAAAGTGGTCGACGTGAGACACGAGGCAAACGTGGAACTGCTCGGCGAGGCCGCAAAGTTTTACTCCGGTCGTCATGATGGGATAGATGTTATCATCGTTGACTGCCCTGTCCTCTTCCACCGCGATGGCGGCCCGTATTTGGATCGGGAAGGAGGTGACTACAGCGATAACTGGAGACGCTTTGCCGCCCTATCGTCTGCGACGGCCCAGATCGCCGGGAATGGACTTCGCGGCTGGCGGCCAGACATCGTTCATCTACATGATTGGCAAAGTGGGCTCGCGGCTGCGTATTTGAAGGCGATTGGCGCACCGGTACCCGTCGTGCTTTCGATCCACAACCTCGCATTCCAAGGTCAGTTCTCGCCAGAAGTCTTTAGCGAGCTTCAGTTGCCGGGTGAATTCTTCTCGACGGAAAAACTCGAATACTATGGGGGCGTCAGTTTCCTCAAAGCTGGCATAGCCTTGGCGGACGCCGTCACGACCGTAAGCCCTACCTACGCGCGGGAAATCCTCACCGAGGATTTGGGAATGGGCCTCCAAGGTGTCTTGTCCACGCGGCGTGACAATCTGACAGGCATAGTCAATGGGATTGATATGAACGTCTGGAACCCCGCAACGGACCCATACATTCCGGCGAACTACGACAGCCGTACTATCGGCCGCCGTGCCGCCAATCGTGCCAAGCTGGAAGAGCGCTTCGGGGTGGAACAAGGAATTGGGCCAATCATGTCAGTAGTCAGCCGCCTGACCTGGCAGAAAGGCATTGACTTGCTGATGCCCGTCATTCCAGGGATTGTTGACCGCGGTGGAAAACTAGTGGTCTACGGCCAGGGCGACCCTGCCCTCATCCACCCGCTGATCGAGGAAAGCTGGCGGTACCCTGGAAAAGTGATTGTGCATGTCGGCTTCTCGGAGGCGGATGCCCACCTGCTACATGCGGGGAGCGATATCGTCATCCAGCCCTCGCGATTCGAGCCCTGTGGGCTCACCCAGCTATACGCGCTTCGCTACGGCGCCATACCCATCGTGGCGAGGACGGGCGGCTTGGCAGAGACCATTATTGACGCCAACGAGGCTGCGATGGCGGCGCGTGTCGCGACCGGTTTTCAATTCCAACCCGGCTCCGTCGAGGATCTTTACCATGCCATTGACCGCGCTTTGATTGGCTTCAATCGGCCGTCGTTCTGGCGCAGGCTGCAGACGCAGGCGATGAAAGCGGATTTCTCGTGGACCCGCAGCGCCGGCCGGTATGCGGAGCTTTACTCCAGTCTTCTGGACGGGCGCCCCCCGAGGGCGGAGCTGTTTGAGAACCGGGCTGCGGTCGTCGTTAATCAAATTGAGAACTTTCCCGCGGCCCGAGGCCACTTCGTCGCAAGCGCCAGAAGTTTTCGTGCGAGTTCCCACGGCCGCTCTAGGGTGAACTGCGTCCACAACACAGCAAGCGGCTAAACGCGTTTCACGGGGTGGCCGATTTGCGTTTTTTCCGGAACAAAAGTCGAATGCCTCAGTTTTATGTCCCGTCACGCGTACAGAATGAACGGAGAATTCCATGCCGACCAAATGGCGCGAGCCCGTAAAAATCCACGCCCCTAAAAGCGGCGATGTCCGGTTCGACGGCCCGTTCGAAGCACTGGTAGTACTGATGGACGATGGGCCGAACCTGCGTGGAGCGGGTTATGTCAAAGCGCGCAGTCTCTGCCGCGCTACGATCGCCGGTCGCAAGGATGCCGAGGAGGCCCGGGAGATTTTCGTGGTCGCAGCGAAGGAAGCAAACCTGTTGCATTGACAGAGCGACGATCACCTGTGGTCGTTACAGATGCGGTGGAGATTCGATGAGCATTTCCTGGAAGAAACCCGTTGAGCTACAGTTTCCTAGCAGCGGTAAAGTATCCGTGAGAGGGCCGCAAGAAGCCTTGGATTATCTTTTGGCGATTTGGCCGACGGAAGAGGGGGAGCTCTACATGAAGTGTAAGGTGGCCTGCATGGAAGCAATAGAGGGCGTCACCCCGGTCGAAGAAGCCTGTACGATTTTCCGATCCGCCGCGGCAGAGGTGGGGATTTATTCGTCGGGGACCCGATCAGGTTCAGAACCTAATTGAGCGAATTTGGTGACGTGACACAAACCGCATAGGATCGGACAATGCATCCAGTGAAACCCCCAGTTTGTGACGGCCAGTATGCAGCGCGCAACTCTGATTGTGTAGCGGCGTTGGACGGTAAGGTTCAACAACTATTTGAAGAGGCGTTTCGTGCGGGTTGGACAAGAGAAGAAACGGCGGCGGCGTTGCTTGAGATTGCCGAGCGTCACGCAAAAGTCGTGTCAAATCAAGGAAACGACGAATAGCCCTAATTAAGGAGACCGCTACTCGAGTACCCGGACTCGGTCGGGACGATCATCCGCCGTACAAACCGTGTGACATCCATTGGAGCGGACAGCGGCAAGGATCAATGGATGGTCTGTAGTTGTCATGACTGTCCTTTTGGCTTTCTGCTGGGCCGTGGCGGAGACCACGAGGTTGGTGAACCTCTTTTGGGAGATGGGAGCAACAAATGCCCTTTGTGTATTTCAATCACAGTGATGGTAAATCTTTCCATCGCGACCTCGTGGGCACGTACTTTCCCAGCGATACTAGGGTTCACGCGGAAGCCAAACGCATTTTAGCTGAGGCGCTTTTGCAATCCGAGGGGACGCAGGAGACGATGGGATTGAGCGTGGAGGCGCGCGACCTGAGCGGGAAGACATTATTTCAGATTTCGGCCGTAGGGTGCAAGTGGTGACGTTGGAGTACAGCACCTCAGCGATCCTCGCCCGATCGGAGGTAAAAAGCTACAGCGAGCATACACTCACCCGTGCAGTGTGGGCTCGTGATCCCATCATACGATGACATTTCGCAGGAACTCCTCGGTGGTTTGTAGGGCGAGCTCAACCGAGGATCTGTCGCCGAGTAATTTCAACGATGCGTCGTGTGTACCATTCTCCACTGCGTAATCCGTCGGATAGCAAGATAATCGATACCCAAGATCGATTGCTCCAAGCACTGCGTACGGGACGCGGACATCTATCGCGCCCCCCGTGATAACAAGAGTCTCCACCTCTTCAAGGACAAAGCTAGCATGGAGACCACCTTCGACCCAAGGCGAATAGGTACGCTTGTCAAGATCTTCGCCTGGGGCGCGAGTTTTTGCCAGCGATGGCACGAGTTCGACCAGTTCTGCCGAGAGATTTTCTCTCGTCTGCATCCACCACTTGGATTAGTAATCTTGTCGGTGCCGCGCATATCTCGCCCGTGCACGGCGGAACGAAGCGGGTGAAGATCGATCTATGGGGAAATCGTCCGTATCCGGTCCTGAGTGCGCCGACAACTGCGATAAGTGCTTGGCCTCCGCTTTTCTTAATCTGACGCGCAGTTTCAAATCTGCCATGAGAGCTCCTGTTTCCAATGGATGAGCGCCCTCTTGTCGGGACGACCGCGACCTTGGTGATCGCGATGCGGGTAAGCAGAGGTACTTCGGGAAGACGCCGCTGCCGCTGACGGGATCTGCGCGTCGTCGAGGGCATCGTAGGCTTATGTGACGCTCTGGGCGGAACATCTCTCCTCGTGTGAAGTTGAGTGCTCACAAAGGAGACGATCATGAAACACGACACGCCAAAGGCCGGTCGAGCAGGCACAACCGACCAATCGCCACGCTGGGAAGGCCCCGAAGAAACGAGGCCGCGCGGGTATTTGCCTGCCGTAGACAACCCGGAGACCGATCGGGATGCGCTCGGTGAAAATCTGAACGACCCGGATCGATCGAAGGTAACAGATGCGGGTAAAACGAAGGGAGATCTATAATGCCAATGTCAGGAAAAGACGAAACCTCGGTGGAGGTCATCCACGGGGATGCTGAGGGCCAATACGCCAAGGGCCTCGAACATAGTACCAACAACGGCGTTGCCAGTGCCAAGCCGCGGGTAATTACGGGCTCCGACGATGCGACGGCGCACAAGGCTCCCCCAGGTAAAAAGCCAGTCGCAAAGGACTGGGACCTGAACCACGATGAGCGAGAGATGAACGAAGGCGACTTCCGAGGCTAGTCGATGGGGGAGCGTATATCTCGGAGAATGCACTTTCCGCTATCAGCAGGGATCCTGTTAGGCCTCGGCATGGGCGGTTTCTTTGATGGCATTGTTCTGCATCAGATCCTCCAATGGCACCATATGGCGACAAGTGCAGGGTACCCGACCGATAACCTGTCGAACCTCAAATTCAATACAATGCTCGACGGGCTTTTTCATGCCTGCACCTATCTATTTACCGCCGCAGGACTGCTGCTTTTGTGGCACCGGGCACGCAAACCGCATTTTCTGTGGTCTGCAAGACTACTCACTGCGTCCGTGTTATTGGGCTTTGGCGTTTTTAACCTTATTGAAGGCGTCGTTGACCACCACATACTTGGCCTGCATCACGTCAACGAGACCGTATCCCGGGACCAGTGGATCTACTGGGATGTGGGATTTCTGTTGTCGGGTGCAGCGATGTTGATAGGCGGATGGATGATGTTGTCACGTCGACCGCAGATAGACTGAGTTGCCGCATAAATTCGTGTTAGCAAAGACTTCAAACGGATCTGCCCGCGATGCCGGTGCTGCGCATCGACATTTTTTAATGAGCCCTTCGGTTTCGCGGCCGGCTAGCCGCGGACAAACGCTTGGACTTGGGTGGGCTCACACCGGTGGTTATGCGTAAGCGCACAATTCCCCGCACCTGTTCACTGAACGGCGAATGAGGAGTCTGTGTCCACAAGGGAGACTGTGGACACAATGACATTGGATATCTTGAAGGGCTCAGGGGGTCTTCGGGCTGTGAAGGTTCTTTCCAACGGGAAGCGGCGTTTCGATCCCGTCGAGAAAGACCGGCTGATAGACGCTGCAATGAAGCCCGGGGTATCGGTTGCCCGTCTGGCATTGGCGCACGGCGTTAACGCCAATCAGTTACGCAACTGGGTGAAGCTTCGCCGAGATCGGCAGGCCCAGGGTGCTTTGACGGTTGTTGCAGGGCAGGAAACGTCGGCTTTTATTCCCGTGGTTGCAGCGTCGCCGATTGCGCGGCAGCCCGACATGCCGGCCCGGCCATCATCGGCAGGAATGCGGTTGATTGCGTCTTTGCCAAATGGTGTGCGGCTTGAGCTTGAGGATGTGGATGAGCAGGCCCTTTCCGCGGTGATCGAAGTTTTGGGGCGGTGCAATGTTCCGGCTGGCTGACGATCTTCGCGTTTATCTTCACCGGGACCCGATCGACTTTCGTGCGGGGATCAACAGCCTGGCGATCCTGGTCGAGCAGTCGATGGGCCTGAGCCCGTTCGAGCGTGCTGTCTTCGTCTTTTGCAACCGCCGGCGCACCCGGATGAAGCTCCTATTCTTCGAGCGGTCAGGGTTCGTGCTTGTATTGAAAGCCTTGTCCGAAGACCGGTTTCGCTGGCCCCGGCGCGAGGCGCCGGTCGTGACGCTCGATACCGAACAGTTGCGCTGGCTGCTTGACGGCATCGATCTCGACGCGATGGTGCGCCATCCTGTTCGGCAATATGAGTTTGTCGGCTGAAGGCTGTTGACTGAGCGGGGCGGCTCAGATTCAAAGCTACGATGACACGAGCCGGCACCCCGACCGTTGCGGAACTGATGGCGCTTCTGGCGGCGAATGCTGCCGAGAACGCCGCGCTGCGGGCTGAGAGAGACGCCCTTGAGCAGCGTGTCTTCAAGCTCGAGGAAGAACTGGCGCTTGCACAACTGCATCGTTTTGCGCCGCGCAGCGAAAAGCATATGGATCGCGTCTTCAATGAAGCCGAGAACGCCGCTCTCGAGTCCGATGCTGATGAGGGCTTGGCCGACTGTGACGAGACTGACGCCACTGAGCTTCCCGACACGGGACCTCTTCCGGCAAATTTGCCCCGCCAACGCGTTGAATATGACCTTGCCGACGATCAGAAGACCTGTCCGTGCTGCCGCCATCCGTTGCATCGCATGGGCGAACTCGTCACCGAGCAGCTGCATATCGAGGTGAAGGCCACGGTGCTGCAGAATGCCCGGGCCAAGTATGCTTGCCGCAACTGCGAGCGCACCGATATCAGCACTCCCGTTATCATCGCGCCGATGCCCCCACAGCCCTTGCCGGGCAGTATTGCTACGGCCTCGACGCTGGCCTTTGCTCTTGTTCATAAATATGTCGACGGCACACCGCTCTATCGCCTGGCACAGGCCTTCGAGCGCGCTGGCGTCCCTGTCAGCCGTGGCGCTCTTGGCCATTGGGTGATCGGCTCCAGCGAAAAGCACCTCGTTCGCATCTACGATGCACTGAAGCAGCGGCTCTTGTTGCAGAACGTCATTCACGGTGACGAGACCACGGTGCAGGTGCTGAAGGAAAAGGACAGGAAAGCAACTGACGAGTCCTACATCTGGGCCTATCGCAGCGGGCAGGATAGTGTCGAGCCGGTTGTGCTGCTCGAATATCAGCCCGGTCGTGGGCAGGTGCATCCGCAGACTTTCCTTGGTGACTATCGCGGCATCCTGATGAGCGACGGCTATCAGGGCTGGCGCACCCTGAAGGGCGCAACGCATGTCGGGTGTATGGCTCACGCCAGGCGACGCTTCGTCAACGCCTTCAAGGCCGGGAAGAAACAATGCGGGCCGCCCGCGCAGGCATTGAAGTTCTTCGACCAGCTCTATCGGATTGAAAGGCAGGTACGGGACGAAAAGCCGGATGACGACGAAACGCAGGCCGATTGCATCCGGCGCTTCCGCCAGAAGCATAGCGTTCCAGTCCTTGATGCCCTGAAGGAGTGGCTCGACAGGATGGCCCCCAAGGTCGTGCCCGACACCAAGCTCGGCGATGCGATCTCCTATACGCGAAACCAGTGGCAATATCTGACCCGCTACACCGAAGACGGCAGGATGCCGATCGACAACAATTTATTGGAACGCGATATCAGAGTTTTTGCCACAGGAAGGAAGAGCTGGCTATTTTGCGACACTGTCGACGCAGCCAAGGCAAGCGCCGTGATTTACAGCCTTATGCTGACCTGTCGCGCCCGTGGCGTCGAGCCATTCGCCTGGTTGCGACACGTCTTCACCGAATTGCCGCAACGTCCGGACGGCGCCAATATCGACGATCTGCTCCCATTTAACTCCGCCAAATCCACTGCCGCATAAGCCGCTGGCGTCACAATCCACTGCGTCAACGCGCAGCGAAATGAGCGCTTACGGTTATGCGCCCGTTTGAAGTAATCGATGATTAAACTTTTCCGTAGCGAGACATCTCACGCGACCAGCCGCCTCCTATGGCGCAGGATAGCAAAAAGTGGAGTACGTTGATGCCCGTCCAATCAGACTTGGACGCCGCAGAATTCGCAGATACTCTGGCGGTGATGAGCGACGACGAGTTGTTCACATGCACGGGCTTAAAGAAGAAAGCGAAGACATCCGCCCCGGCGAGCGCGCCAGTTTCGCGAGAAGCGGCTTGGTGAAAGCAGGGTTCGCTAGCGGGAACCGGAACGAAATCACAGTGAGTAGCGGAATGATCTGGAGGGCGCTACTCGCGCCCTCTGTGGATGAGCCTAGGGGCTGGTCTTGTCGAGTTGGATCTCAACTATGAGGAGCGAGAAACGGCGAGGATCGAGATTTAAGGACAACTGTATAGGGCTGGATCCCAGAACCTAATCCTTTGTCAGGCCGTGAACACGTACATTGTGGGTGCGCAAGGTGCCCAGCGTTTTTTCTGCAAAGCTTTTTAGCGGACCGCCAGGGCTGTTTTTAGCGTAATTTTCAAATAGCCTGACCGCGTCTTCGTGAGCAGACACTTGAGTTGAAAGATATGCCTGATCGAAATCTTTGTCAGAAGAGGACTTAAGTGCTTCCAATTTCTGGAAGTGTTCGTCGTCCAGGCCCGCCGCAAGCTGCACATGCTCTTCGCCTGCAGCGTTTGCAAGAGCTACCCCTGCCCGTTCATGGTCGGAAATCATATCAGCTGCGAACGTCTTGGCGGCGGGGTCTCTTCCACGATCCAGAACCAGCTTAGCGGCTTCGATCTCAAACGTGTTTGAGAAGGCTGCCTTTTGGGCAAAGGCTTGAGGTGTTGGAATGTCACCCTGAGCGCTACAAATGCCGGGAGGAATGGAAAAACTCAGTGTCACTGCCGCTATGATGACAACCGGCCGGGAAAAAATCTTCATAATTGGTACTCCGTGTCGCCTAACCACCGCCCAGCCACTTGGTTCCATAGAATGATGCAAACAGGGACGTCGTCGCTCTGTTTGTTTTCGATGACGGAACTGCGAGCCTGCTCAAGACACGGCACAGGTCTCGTTAACGCGTTCGCGCTCTGCAACGGTATTACATCCGGGATGTCTCTCCGCTTCTCATTATGAAGGAGAGTTACCGCATTCGCCCAGGGGTTGCGCCGACTCTGCTCAACTTCGTGGCTGGCTTATCGACGGACCGCCTCCACCTTCACCAACCTCCAGCATCCCTGTCTAGGCTCGGATCGTAGCCGGACGTGTCGGTTTTGCGATAATCGGGCCCTCGTTGGGTCAATCGTCAGCCCTTGTTTAACTCTGTCTGATTTTTCTCATTGACGACTTTCCGGAGCATTTTAAGTGCCTGGTGGCAAGAACCCATTGCTCGTCAGTCCCCAGGTGTTCATCAATGCTCCAGCGGACGCTCCAAGCTCCGATCTGCTCATGATCAACTTCGCCTTGGTTAAAAAGAGCAACTCCCTGCTCCCCTACGGAATGCGTCACCGGAGTGGCAGAGAGGTTAGCAAGAAGGTGCAGTATGTTGTCTCGGAACCGCCAGCTTACCGCAATCGCATGGCCAACCGTCTGATAGGATGCCTGTCGACCCGCACCATTTGCTAGCAACGGAACAATCGATTTCCGCCTTATCGATAGCAAGTCGCGGTACAATTCGAGGTACTCGTTCGCACCGCTAGTTTCTTCCCAGTTCAACTTGGAATTGCGGAAAGTGGCTTCATCCGTCGGATCCAGTGCGTCGTCGCCGTCGAAACCCGGCAGCCGCGAAAGCTCCTCTCGCCTTCCTTGCCGAACCTTTTCGTTCAGCTCAGCAGCAAAGTCGCAAAAATACGAAAATGGTGCGCGGGCACCCCACTCCTCTCCCATGAAGATCATCGGGATTTGAGGCGCAAGCAAGTAGACCGAGGCGAGCGCTTTAAGCCTTTCGCGAGATTGAGCGGCCACGACCCTGTCCCCCTCTGCGCGGTTGCCGATCTGGTCGTGGTTCTGAATGAAGGAAATAAATGCCGTCGGGGGCAAATCGGCACTCGGCGTGCCCCTGTCTTTCCCCCGATAATTCATGTGCTGGCCTTGGAAGACAAAACCCTCGGCCAAGGCCTTGCCCAGTTTGGCAGGGTCGTCAATCGCGTAGTCCTCGTAATATCCGAAGGTCTCCCCGGTACCATCAACGTGCAGCACGTGATGAATGTCGTCGTTCCACTGCGCCGTATAGAGGAAGGGGCGTCCATCGTCCTTTCTTTCGAGGAGCGTCGCGTCGTTGTCCTCATTTTCGACGATCAGATGGATGTTTCGTTCGGGAGCTGCTGCCCTAGCCCTATCGGCGATCTCGTGAAGAATGTGCCGCTTGCTGTCATCGTCGATCGCATGTACCGCATCGAGCCGTAGACCATCCATCTTGAACTCTTGGATCCAATATTCCGCATTCTGCACGATGAATTCACGCACCCATTTCGATTGCTCTCCGTCAAAGTTGAGCCCATTGCCCCACGGTGTCTGATGCTTGTCCGTGAACAGTGGCGCATAGGAAGGCATGTAGTTTCCATCTGGACCGAAGTGATTATAGACCACGTCCAGGAAAACACAGATGCCGCGCAGGTGCGCTTCGTCGATCAGCTGCTGCAGATCTTTCGGTCGGCCGTACGCGCTGTCGGGAGCGTAGGGTAAAACGCCGTCGTAGCCCCAGTTCCAGCGGCCAGGAAAATCGCTGATGGGCATTATCTGGATCGCCGTGACGCCGAGATCCCTGAGATGGTCGAGACGATCGATCGTCGAGAGGAAGGTTCCTCCCTGCGTAAACGTACCGACGTGCAATTCATAGATGACCGTTTCTTCCCATGGACGACCATACCACTGGGTACATTTCCACTGATAATGGAGATCGGCCAGTTCGCTCGGGCCATGAACGTCGTCAGGCTGATGGCGAGACCCCGGATCCGGAACGACGAGGCCGTCGGCCAGGACGAAGCCGTACTGTGTGCCCGGTCCCGCATCTGACACCTGTACGATATGCCATCCTTCGTCGCGCCGGTTCATGACAAGGTCACCGCGGTCCACGATCCGCAAAGTTACCTGCTCCTGAAGTGGTGCCCACAGCCTAAAAACGGTTGTGTTTTCTGTTGTGACCGGCCCGAAGTCGAACCTTGCCATGTCGGCCTCCTGGAAAGTTTCGAGATAAGGTGCGCCCTTGAACTATCGCGTCGTCGATCTGTTCCACTGCTCATAACGGCTCCGGAACAGATATCGATGCCAAGAGTTACAGGGCGGCACGGCCCCCAAGGAGAAACATATGATCCCTTCCGCCACTTATCGCCTGCAGTTTCGAAACGGTGTGACATTCGATACAGCGATTGATCTCATCCCGCATTTTCAGAACCTCGGCATTACCCATCTCTACGCCTCACCGATCTTTAAAGCTGTCAAAGGCTCGACACATGGTTACGACGTCGTGGACCCCAATGAGATTGATCCGGCAATTGGCGGTCGCGAAGGATTCGAGCGGATGTCGAGCAGGCTGAAGGAAGCGGGCCTGGGTTTGATCATGGACATTGTGCCCAATCACATGGCGGCATCGGTTGAGAACGCATGGTGGCGCGATGTACTTCGTCATGGAAAGCACAGCCCGTACGCACGGCATTTCGACATCGATTGGTCGAATAAGTTGACGCTACCTGTCCTTGGCAAAGATCTCGGGCCGGCGATCGCCGCCAACGAGGTTCGACTCGTTCGCGATCCTCGAGATCGCTCGCTGGCCGTCGCGTATTCCGAGACCATGTTTCCCATAAGCGACGAAACCGCAGCCATGGTCTCTGCAATGGTCAACCGAGACGACTCCAAACTGGATGAGATTTCGAACCGCCCCGAGGAGATGCAAGCGCTTCTTGCAGCACAACACTGGATGCTGATGCACTACAAAGAGGCGGCGTCGAACCTGAGCTACAGGCGGTTTTTTGAAGTCGCGGGCCTCGTTGGAATGAAGGTCGAAGACGAACGGGTGTTTCAGGATACCCACCGCCTGATTCTGGATCTAGTAGAAGCTGGGCGAGTACAAGGACTCCGGATCGACCACGTGGATGGGCTTGCCGACCCGAGTGGTTATCTCGACACTCTTCGAGAAGCGGTCGGACCGCAGACGTACATCATGGTCGAGAAAATTTTGGGACCTGGCGAGAGCCTACCCACACAGTGGCCCGTTTCGGGAACGACGGGATATGAATTCATCTCCGCCCTATCGGACCTCTACATTGATGACGATGGCGTGAAAACGCTGCAAAATGCCTATGCAGCGATCGCGCCTGAAAGAGCAGACTACCGGCGTGAACTCCGCAAAGCCAAGCGAGAAATGGTCGAGCGAAACTTCGCAGGCGAAGTCGACAGGCTGGTGAAGCTGGCTTCGGCAACTGGTGCAGGGATCGACCCGGCCGTTTTGCTGGAGGCTATACGCGAAATGCTGATCGCCTTTCCGGTCTACCGCACTTACGGTTTTGAAGGCAGGCTTTCCGCTGAGGACCAGCAGGTCCTGCGCAAAGTCGTTGATGAGGCACGCCGAATGACGCCCCATGAGACCGGCGTCGACCTAATCGCGGAGATTATTCTTGGAGAGCTTAGAGGCGACGCAGCCTTTGAGTTCCGCGTCCGCTTCCAGCAATTGAGCGGTCCGGTTATGGCAAAAGCTTTGGAGGACACGCTATTCTATCGGTTCAACAGACTGATCGCCGCAAACGAGGTCGGTGGAGAGCCAGACAAGGCCCCAGGCGGCCTCTCAGCTTTCCATTCCGAAATGATGATCCGCTCGAAAACGCAGGCCGCCGCGCTTTCCGCCACAGCGACACACGACACCAAACGAGGCGAAGACGCGCGTGCACGGCTCTATGCTCTGTCGGAAGCGCCATCTCGGTGGGTCGCAGGCGTCAGCCGATGGCGCGAATTGAACCGATCCGCTATTGCCGATTTGCCCGATGGAATTGCCCCAGAGTCTAACATCGAATGGATGCTGTACCAGGCGCTGGCAGGCGTCTGGATGGAAGGAGGAGCTGACGCGCAACCGACCAATCTGCGGGAACGGTTTGTGGGTTATGTGAAGAAGGCGGTCAGGGAAGCAAAGCTTCGCACGGGATGGCAGGAGCCAAACGAAGACTACGAAAAGGCTGCGGTGGCTTATGCGGACCGACTGGTTTCGCCGGAAAACGAGGTCTTTCTCGATGATTTCAACCGCACGATAGCACCATTTATCGACGCAGGGTTCATCAACAGTCTTTCGCAGACGCTCATCAAACTGACAGCTCCCGGCATCCCCGATATCTACCAGGGAACTGACGGTGTCGATTTCAGCTTGGTTGACCCAGACAACCGCGGACCCGTTGATTTTGCTGCGCTCGCCGCCCTCGCCGCGGGCGACGGTGACAAACTGGACGCGGAAACCAAGCGGATCGACATACGGCGCCAAAAGGCTCAACTGATCCGAACGGTGGTGACCCTTCGCCGACAAAATGCCGAGCTTTTCAATCAAGGTGGATATCTTCCGATAGAAGCATTCGGTCGACGAAAGGATAACGTTATAGCTTTTGCGCGCATACTCGATGGAAAATTTGCGATCTCCGTGACACCACGAATGGTCTACGGCCATGTCGTTTCTAAAACCCTGCAGCTTCCTCCCGAGTTCTGGGATGATACTGTCTTGCGAAGGCCCACGACATTTCGATGTCCAAGTCGAAACGTCCTCTCCACCCTAATTTGGGCGCAGAAGGAAATGCCACTGTCCCAGATTTTGAAGGATGTTCCTGTGGGGCTGTTTATCAGTGATTTGGCCGAATGCGATTAGTGTCACCCGATTGCTTCCAGTAATTATCCATCCATGGGGAGATGTCCCCAAACCCGCTCGATGGTCGATACCGAACTCGAAGTTACTTCCCTTCACGAGCCGGGCTTTTTTCTCGGAACAAGTATGGCGGCGCAGTTGCTGCCGGCAGGGAAGTCCCCTTCAGCGCCGGTTGCCGCCGGTCCGGCTCCGGATAGCGGGCCAGCCAGTGGTCGCCCCGACGCTGGCCTTGGGGCTCTTCTGAGAGCAACAATATTTTTCTCTCGTTGGAACGAACTGCAAACGTCAGGTTGGAAACCCCATCGGATTTTGGTCCCTCGGTCTGTCATGGCGCGCTCCTGTCACGCGCCCCGGCTCACGCCCTGTTAGGGCACATTCAAGCCGGCTTGGGAGCGAGGTACTTTGAGAAGGCCTCGCTCCCAATGCGTCGGAAACTGCGTGGTAGTTCGGAACTTTCGTTTGCTTTCTTAATTTCGTGATTAGCAACCATCGAATGGAGCAGGTCATGACTGATCGTGAGCACTTAAGTACGCATCCGAGGAG
>UBTA01000070.1:0-15151 GCA_900468065.1 Hyphomicrobiales bacterium
CCAATGAGCGCTGGAGCCTCGACTTCGTCAGCGACGCTTTCACGGATGGTCGGCGCTTTCGGGTCCTGGCTGTCGTTGACGACTTCACCCGCGAATGCCTGGCGCTGGTCGCCGACACATCGCTCTCAGGGTTACGGCTTGCACGGGAACTGGATGCCATCATCGCCCGGCGCGGAAAGCCACGGATCGTTGTTTCCGACAATGGCACGGAGATGACGAGCATGGCCGTTCTCAAGTGGTGCCAGGGCACGCGCGTCGCATGGCATTACATCGCGCCGGGCAAGCCGATGCAGAACGGTTTCGTGGAAAGCTTCAATGGCAGCTTCCGCGACGAATGCCTCAACGAAACCCTGTTCTCATCGCTGGCACAAGCGCGGACAGACATCACCGAATGGAAGGAGGACTACAACCGAAATCGACCACATTCCTCTCTGGGCAATATCACGCCCAATGAGTTCGCAATGAAAATCGCTCTGGAAAAACAGGCCGCATAAGGCCAGATTGAAAACCCAAGACTCTCCCGAAAACTGGAGGGAACAAGGGTCTCAGGTCATGTCGCCTAAAGTTGAAGCCGAGTTTTTCGCAGCGTTTAAACGCCTCTCAATTGGATCTCCTCTGAATCCAAAGGTAAGCGCGTAGGCCATCCCACGTATCTTTAGGACTGCTGATCGGCGATTTTCTGCATGAATCATGCGGAGAATCCTATGAGCGACAGTGTGAATCACCCTCGAACCTTTGAGGTTTTGACGGCGGAGCCCGTGCGAAGACGACGCAAGCCGCGTGACTGGTCGGATGACGACAAGGCAAGAATTGTCGCCGCGGCGCTGCAGCCGGGGGCAAATGTCTCGGCGGTTGCCCGGTCTGAAGGCTTGGATCCCTCGCAGCTTTATGGGTGGCGTCGCAAGGCACTGGCATCGGGAGTTGTTGCGCCCCTGACGGAGAGAACGGGCAAGGAGATCAAGTTCGCGCGCGTTGAAACTGTCAGCAGCTCTGCGGTGGAAATCGTCATCGGCGATATCGTGGTGCGCCTCGGCGACGATTTTGACACTGATCACCTGGTGAAGGTTCTGCAGGCGGTTCGCAAGGCATGATCGCGTCTGGTGTGGTGGTCTATGTGTCGTGCCAGCCGGTCGACTTCCGCAAGGGGGCTGCCTCTTTGATGGCGCTGGTTCGGGATGGTGGTCTCGATCCCTTCAATGGCGCACTTTACGTCTTCCGATCAAAACGGGCCGATCGTATTCGTATTGTCTGGTGGGATGGCAGTGGTGTCTGCCTCTATTCGAAAACCTTGGAAGATCAAGGCTTCTGCTGGCCGGGCATATCGGCGGCACGGATACGTCTGGACCATTCTCAGCTTATGGCATTGCTGGCCGGAATGGATTGGAAAAAGATCCGCCCGACCAAGGTCAGGCGGCCCTTGTTGACGGGCTGACAGCGCCTGCGGCAAGATGAATCATGCCGCTGTAATGGTTGGGAAAACGGTTGTTTTTATGCTCTAATCCTTCCCATGGATTTGCCCCTTCACGACTTGCCGGATGACGTTGACGCGCTGAAAGCGATGGTTCTCGCGATGGCGCGCGAGCAGGCTGCGAAAGAAGTCCGACTGAAGGCCGCTGAAGCTGAGATCACCCGGTTGGAGGCGGTGGAGAAGAGCGCCAACGAGCGGATCACCAATCTCACATCGATCCTGAAGGTTCTGCAGCGCACCCAACATGGCACCCGTTCCGAGCGACTGCGCCTTGGTGTCAACGACGAACAGGTCTCCTTTGCCTTCGAGGAAGTCGAGACCGGGCTTTCGGCAATCCAGAGCGAGCTTGATCACGCAGCCAAAGACAAGCCGAAACGAGCACCACGTCCACGCAAGGGTTTTGCCGCTCATCTCGAACGCATCGAGGAAGTGATCGAACCGGAGATCCCAACCGGCTGCGAGGGGCTGGAAAAGGTCCTGATCGGTGAGGATCGCTCCGAACGGCTGGATGTCGTGCCGCCGAAGTTCCGGGTCATCGTGACGCGCCGCCCCAAATACACCTTCCGCGGCCACGATGGCGTACTCCAGGCTTTGGCACCGGCGCACATCATCGAAAGCGGCCTGCCGACGGAGCGGCTGCTCGCCTATATCGCCGTCTCCAAATACGCCGACGGCCTTCCGCTTTACCGGCAGGAGGCAATTTATCTACGCGACGGTGTCGAGATCAGTCGATCGTTGATGGCCCAGTGGATGGGGCATCTGGGCTTCGAACTTCAGATTTGCGCCGATTATATCCTCGAGCGCGTCAAGGAGGGCGACAGGGTCTTCGCCGACGAGACGACATTGCCCACGCTTGCGCCCGGCTCGGGGAAAACGACGAAAGCATGGCTTTGGGCTTATGCTCGCGATGATAGACCCTATGGCGGAACCAGCCCGCCGATGGTGGCCTATCGATTTGAGGATAGTAGGGGCGCTGATTGCGTGGCGCGGCATCTCTCCGGGTTCAGCGGCATCCTGCAAGTTGACGGATACTCGGCCTATACCAGTCTGGCCAAGACGCGTGCCAAAGCCGGCAGCAATGAAACGATCCAGCTCGCAGGGTGTTGGGCGCATCTTCGCCGCAAGTTTTACGACCTTCACATCAGCGGTGTCTCGAAGGCTGCAACGGATACGATCATCGCGATGACCGAGTTGTGGCAGATCGAGGATGAGGCCCGCGGTCGGGATGCCGACAGCCGCTCCACACTGCGTCAGGAAAAATCTGCAACCATCGTCTCCGGCCTCTTTGATCTTTGGGAAAAGGAACTGGGCAAGGTCTCTGGCAAGTCCAAGACCGCCGAAGCGATCCGCTACGCACTCACCCGGTGCGAAGCACTGGAGCGTTTTCTGACGGATGGCCGGATCGAAATTGACTCCAATATCGTCGAGCGCGCGATCAGGCCCCAAACGATCACGAGGAAAAACAGTCTATTTGCTGGCAGCGAGGGCGGTGGACGAACTTGGGCGACGCTGGCCACGCTTCTCCAAACGGCAAAAATGAACAATGTTGATCCGCTCGACTGGCTCTCCCAGACATTGACCCGCATCGCTCAAGGCTGGCCAGTATCAGAGCTCGAGGCGCTTATGCCCTGGAACTTCAGGCCTGACGCCATCAGCTAACCGCTTACATCCAAAGCTGAGAAGTCGACTAACTGAAGGGAAAGACTTAAAGATCAATTTCTCAACGCTGGCAAAAGAAGCGGGCCGATCAAGAACGCTTATTGCAACAAAAGACAGCAAGTATCCTCGCGTGCGCGCGCTCCTAGTTCCGGAGAACGTTCGGCCTTAGAAAGCGCCTACTCGAACATACGAGGCAACAAGTCTACAAAGCGAGCCAATCAACGAGAGATAATAAAGCGGCTGCGCGAGGAGAAGCGAATGCTCCGGGACAGTCAAGCGATCTTAGCGACTAAGCTCTCCGAGAGCGAAATGGCACTGGCTTTGGCAATTAAAGAGATCGAGAGGTTGGAAGCCAAGGTTGGTCGCGCTGACGGCAAGAGGTTTAGTTTTGCATGATCCACTTCGAGAGTTTCAGAGAATCCGCAAAAATCTGAACACTACTTATCCCGTATAAAGTTCGAATCCCGCCGCTCCGACCATTTTCTCCTTGAAGTCCCTGTCATCTCAAACCGCCGCTCATTGCGGCGGTTGGGCTTGAATGCGTCCATTCAATGCACCGAAACGTCAGTCTCCGGCTCTTCCAGGAAAGATTCGATGCCATCGCGCTCGACGGTCGCCAAGAACTCCTCGAAGGCTTCCTTGTCCGTGGCAAACGGTTCTTCCCAGACCGTCAGGCCTTCGTCCTGATCGATCACCTCCATCGTCCAGCCATCGCTGCTGCCTTCCTTGCGGAAGATATCGACGAGTACGGTGATGTCCTCTTCGGTGAATTCGCCGGAAAAATCGGAATGTTCGAGCTTCTGCTTCTTCGTCATGGTCATCATGCCTGTTTCGTATGGTTGACTGTGGCGGTGAGTCGGCCTCTGGAGCGTTCGCGTGTGGCGCTGCCCTCAAGCCGCTTGGCCGCCTCCTTGATTTCGAGCGGCGCAAAAAGAGCACGGTATTCCGGCCTTGTCATCGCTGCTTCCATCGAAAATTCGGTTTTCTTTGCCTCGACCAGGCGCTCCAGACCCGTCGTACCGGGCTTGAACACGAGTTCGCGCGCCGCCTCGACCCCGCCCTTCAGGATAACCAGACGGCGAAACAGCACAGGGCGGAAGCCGATCCGCGCACAGTGATCATAGAGCGCCAGCATCTCACCGTGAAATTTTGCCTGCAGGGTCTTGCTCATCTCGTTCTTTTCTCAATCGCACGGCCGACTATGGAGATGCCGGCCACTCGCGCCAGGAGCCTGTTTACCCGACCAGCGCGACGATCAAAAGACCGCCATCGGCGCCAATCGCGCGGAGCCTTCAGTCCTGAACCGCAATCTCCGCTTCGGCAGCCGCCGCCAGAAACGCCTTTCGCGCGTCTTCGGCCGGGCGTTTGCCTTCGACGACCTCCGCGCAGATTTCGAGCGCCCGGTCCAGTGCCGGCGCATCCTCCAGCGGCCAGTCCTCGATCATCGCCCAGGAGGCCTCGGTGGTATTGGAGATCGTCACGTATTTGTCCGGCCCTTCCAGGGCGAGCGTCACGCTTTTCGTCCAGGACTTTTCCATTGTCTCGCCTTGCTCAGAATTCAGTCGGGGTTCCTACCATGAACGGCAAGGCGGCACGAGGGGAAAGCGCTGGACGCGATCGGCCGTTGCCACACCGCGAGGTCAGCGCACCTGATCGAGCAGCCGCTTGCATTCGAGGAGATCGTAGAGCGCCTCCTGCAGCAGTGCCCGGTCCTCCTTGCCGACCGATGTCTTGCCGATCGAGATTTCCGGTGTCTCGTCATTGCCGCCGACGAAGGAGAAGAACCGGCGGCTGGCCGGCGCCTTGGCGCGGCCGACGATCTGGTCTTCGTCCGGATTGCCGAGCTTTGGCTGGGCAGGCTCCTCGATATTGGCGGCAGCCAGCGCCTCGACGGTTGCGAGGTCACCACTGGCAATGGCCGCGACGAACTTGTTGCCGTTCATCTTCAGGAGTTTCTGCACGCCCTTGATCGTATAGCCATGATCGTAGAGCAGATGGCGGATGCCCTTGAGCAGATCGACGTCTTCCGGCCGGTAGTAACGCCGGCCACCGCCCCGCTTCATCGGCTTGATCTGCAGGAAGCGCGTTTCCCAGAATCTCAGCACATGCTGTGGCAGGTCGAGATCGTCGGCCACTTCACTGATGGTGCGAAATGCATCCGGGCTCTTGTCCATGTCTTCCCCCATTCCGCATCGAACATGCGCGGCATGCGCCACGCGGCTCTGGCCGCAGGTCTATATTGCCGTGACTACGAATGATTACACGAATCATGCGCATTTCAACGGCTTATGGACGTGTTTTCAACCACTTTAATTATGGGAAACAGATTTAGGCGGCCGGGGATTGCGGTTTCAACTTGGCCTTGCGCTGCAGATGCGCCTTGAGAACGCGCTGCTTCAGCACGTTGGAGGCCTTGAACGTCATGACGCGGCGCGGAGAAATCGGGACTTCCTCGCCGGTTTTCGGGTTTCGCCCGATGCGCTCGTTCTTGTCTCTGACCTGAAACGTCGCGAAGGAAGAAAGCTTGACGCTTTCACCACGCACGATGGCATTACAGATTTCGTCAATCACGGTCTCGACCAGTTCTGCCGATTCCGTTCGCGAAAGACCGACCTTGCGAAAAACCGATTCGGCCAGGTCTGCTCGTGTCACCGTTTTTCCGCTCATCTTCCCCCACCGATTTTCTTGAAATATCGATTAGCCCGGAAAGAGTATTGCCCTTGTCCATTCCGGTCAAGCGTCTGCACCATATCACATTTTTTTACCAGCGCAGCAATACGGAACCCCAGGTGAAGCCGCCCCCCATCGCCTCAAGCAGGACGAGATCGCCCTTCTTGATGCGTCCGTCGGACGCAGCGACATTCAGCGCCAGCGGGATGGAGGCTGCCGAGGTGTTGCCGTGAAGATCGACCGTGACCACCACTTTTTCAAGCGGGATGCCGAGCTTCTTGGCCGAACCGTCGATGATCCGGCGGTTGGCCTGGTGCGGCACCAGCCAGTCGAGATCGTCGGCGGTCGTGCCGGTGGCCTCGAAGGCGGCCTCGATCACATCGGTGATCATGCCCACCGCATGCTTGAAGACCTCGCGGCCCTCCATGCGCAGATGGCCGACCGTGCCGGTTGTCGAGGGACCGCCGTCGACATAGAGCTTTTCCTTGTGGGCGCCGTCTGAGCGCAACTGCGCGGTCAGCACGCCGCGATCGGCCGTCGTGCCTGAACCTTCCTGGGCTTCCAGGATCAGCGCGCCGGCGCCATCACCGAACAGCACGCAGGTCGTGCGGTCGTTCCAGTCGAGAATGCGTGAAAACGTTTCGGCCCCGATGACCAGCACCCGCTTGGCGAGACCGCCGCGGATATAGGCATCGGCAGTGGTCACGGCAAAGATGAAGCCCGAACAGACAGCCTGCAGATCGAAGGCTGCGCCATGGTGCATGCCGAGCCGGTTCTGAATGTTGACGGCGGTGGCCGGAAAGGTGTTGTCGGGCGTCGAAGTGGCAACGATGATGAGGTCGATATCGGCGGGCGTCAGGCCAGCATTGTCGAGAGCCGCGCGCGCGGCCCCTTCGCCAAGCGACGCAGTGGTCTCGCCCTCGCCGGCGATGTAGCGCTGGCGAATGCCGGTGCGCTGCACGATCCATTCGTCGGACGTGTCGACCTTCTCTTCCATTTCGCGATTGGTCATCACCTGCTTCGGGAGGGATGCCCCAAAACCGCGAACCACAGAACGGATCATGCTTTTCAAACCTCGTCTGCCGTGCCGGTCGCTGCACCTTCGGAAGGGCGCGAGGCATGGTATTTTTGCAAATCGTTTTCGATCTTGGCCTTCAGGCCGTTGCGGACCATGTCGTAGCCGACATCGATAGCGGCCGCGAAACCTTCCGCGTCCGTTCCTCCATGGCTCTTGATCACGACACCATTAAGGCCGAGGAAGACGCCGCCGTTCACCTTTCGCGGGTCCATCTTCTCGCGCAGCCGGTCAAAGGCGCCCTTGGCAAGGATATAGCCGATCTTGGCCAAAAGCGTGCGCGACATTGCTGCGCGCAGATATTCGGCGATCTGGCGGGCGGTACCCTCGGCAGCCTTCAGCGCGATATTGCCGGAAAAGCCTTCGGTCACCACCACGTCGACCGTGCCACGGCCGATATCGTCACCCTCGACGAAGCCGAAATAGTCGATGCTGTCGATGCCCGCTTCGCGCAGCAGGCGCCCTGCTTCCTTGACCTGTTCCTGGCCCTTGATTTCCTCGACGCCGACATTGAGCAGGCCGAGTGTCGGGCGCTCGACCTCAAACAGCGCGCGCGCCATGGCGCCGCCCATCAGGGCAAAATCCATCAGTTGCTGCGCATCGGCACCGATCGTGGCGCCAACGTCGAGCACGATGCTCTCGCCTTTCAGCGTCGGCCAGATCGCCGCAATGGCGGGGCGCTGGATGCCCGGCATCATCCGCAGGCAGAACACCGACATCGCCATCAGCGCGCCGGTATTGCCAGCCGAGACCACCACATCGGCCTCGCCCTTGTTGACGGCCTCGATCGCCTGCCACATGCTTGCCTTGCCACGGCCGCGTCTGAGCGCTTGGCTTGGCTTCTCGTCCATGGCGATCGCCAGTTCGGACGCATGAAACGTACTACTGGCCTTCAGCTTCGGATATTTTTCCAGAAGGGGAGCACATTGGTCTTCAAGACCGTACAGCGCGAACCGGATATCGGGGTGCCGTTCAAGCGCCTTGGCGGCGCCCGGAATGACGACCTGCGGACCGAAGTCGCCGCCCATCACATCAAGAGAAATTCTGACCACGCGTGCCCTATCCTTTTTTCCTGCCACACTGCATGTTTCGTTCCGGCGCAATCAGTATGGGCGATGGAGACACACGTGTTTTCATAACATTTGAGACGTAACGGCCCCGCTTGCGAGGCAAAACGGCCCAACGGGCTGGATTTCGGCCAAAATACCGTTTTTCGCTGACGTGACAACCGAATTATGCCACGCGCCACCGTTCACTCAATCCTTTTTCCAATCCTTGAGGGCAGCGAAAGGATTGGGGCGGACATCGTCTTTTTCGCTGCTTTCGATCCGCTCACCGAAGCTTGCACCTGCTTTTCGTGGATAGGGATCGATGGCGAGTGCTGCATGTTCGGTCACGGCAAGGCCGACATCGATGGTGTCGCCGGTAAACATGTCGGGAAGATCGGGGCCTTCCGGGTCGAGAATCATCTCACCGGTGTCATTGGCGGCAATGCGCGCGAGCCGCGATCCCTCCGGCACGAAGATCGCCTCGACGGGTTCGTCGATCTGCGATTCCACCGGCTCCAGCGTCACGACGCAAGCCTGGACGATCTTGGCCTGGACACGCCCCTTGATCTTGACGCCGTCTCGTTTCCACCGGGCAATCTGCAGCTCGGCGTCGAGCGATTGCACCTCCAGGACATTCCAGAGGTCGCGCAACGCGTCGCGTTCGGCTTGGCTCGCCTTGATGCGAACCGTCACGGCATTGGCGGAAATATTGCCGACCTTGACCGGGTAGGACAGCGCAGGTTTTTCGTCGTGGTTCATTGTCTGGTCCTTTCAGGCGGCAATACCGCCCAAGATAGTTCTGCCGGCCATCGGCGAGGCTCTGGCATCGCGTCGCGAAAGACGGGCTCAGGCCGCCGCTTGCGGCAGGTCGATCCGGCCGGTTTCTACGACATCCTCGCCTTGCAGCGCAAGCTGGGCCTCGGCAGCCAGCAGATAGTCGGCAAGGCCCAGCATCGACAGGGCCTGATTGTCGGTCTGCGGATGGAAATTACGCTTCAGCGCGGCAGCCAGCTCGTCGCGATCGCGCCGCTCCAGTGCTGCCGCATAACTTTCAAGCCGGCCATAGAACATCGAGGCCAGCTTCTTCATGCGCTTGGGCACGCTGACATCGCCAACGCCCAGTTCGCGGATCGAATGATCGACGTCCTCAAAGAACGCATCGATGATCTCCTGGGCGATCTCCTGGCCGGCACGCTGCGCGCTGCGGGTGCGGCGGAAATAGAGGATCAGCGATGCCGACAGCATCTCGAAACGGCCCATCACGGTGTCCGGCACATCAAGGTCGGTATAAAGGTACGGGCGGCGGGCGGCTTCGGTCAACAGCGCGTATTGGCGCTTAACAATGGCCGCATTGCCGTTTTTTTTGCCGAACAGTCCGAATATCATCATAAAGCCCAAGTTTGCCTGCTTCAAAATGCGCAAGCCCGCGCATCCTGTTATTGCATGATCGCCGAAGCTGGTTTACCGAAGCAGGCACGAAATGCAATGGCGCATCTGCCAGCGTTACCTTGGGGGAGATGTCGTTGACGAAACGGTATTTCAGGTCAGACATGAAATTTCTGAATAACGTCGCTTTTACATTGGCAATTTGCGCAACCACCCTTTCCGGCTGCAAAACAGCTGAAGTGCTGAACACGAGCCAGACGATCAATCAAGGCTATGTTGTTGATCAGGAAACGCTGGCGCTGGCGCCAGTCGGCTCCAGCCGCGAGCAGGTGCTTCTGTCACTGGGAACGCCCTCGACAACGGCGACCTTCGACAACGAAGTGTTCTATTACATTTCGCAGAAGCGCCAGCGCCCGGTCGCCTTCATGAAGCCGAAGCTGGTCGATCAGAGCGTTCTTGCCGTCTATTTCGACAAGGACGGTGTCGTTTCGCAGCTGGCGCACTACACGCTGCAGGACGGCAAGGTCTTCGACACGATTTCCCGCACGACGCCGACAGGCGGCAAGGAAATGACCTTCCTCGGCCAGCTGCTGACCGGCAACGGCATCGGCAAGAGCATGGCGAAGTCGGTACTGGGCAACGCCAACAACCAGTAACTGACAGCCCAGCCAGACGCGTTTGCGAACTTCAAATGAAAAAACCCGCCGGCGATGAATGCGTCGGCGGGTTTTTCTTTGTGTTTGGTTCCTTAACCCGCCCCACCGAGATGGTGCGGCAGGCGCGGTCTCAGATCATCATCCGGCGAGCACGGCCAGAAGCAGCAGCGCAACGATATTGGTGATCTTGATCGCCGGATTGACGGCAGGACCTGCCGTGTCCTTATAAGGATCGCCGACCGTATCGCCGGTCACCGAGGCCTTGTGGGCTTCCGACCCCTTCATATGACGCGTGCCGTCCTTGTCGACGAAACCGTCTTCAAAGCTCTTCTTGGCATTGTCCCACGCGCCGCCGCCCGAGGTCATCGAGATGGCGACGAAGATGCCGTTGACGATCACGCCGAGAAGCGAGGCGCCGAGCGCTGCAAAGGCGGACGCCTTGGAGCCGGAGATCAAAAGCACGCCGAAATAGACGACGATCGGTGCCAGCACCGGCAGCAGCGACGGTACGATCATCTCGCGGATCGCCGCCTTGGTCAGCATGTCGACCGCACGGCCATAGTCCGGCCGGTCGGTACCGGCCATGATGCCGGGCTTTTCACGAAACTGACGGCGAACTTCCTCCACCACGGCACTGGCCGCACGGCCGACGGCCGTCATGGCGATACCGCCGAACAGATAAGGGATGAGACCGCCGAAAATCAGGCCGGCGACGACGTAAGGGTTGGACAGATCAAACGAGATCGTCCCGACATCGGCGAAGTACGGGTACTTGTCACCGTTGGCGACGAAGTATTTCAGGTCGTTCGAGTAGGCAGCAAACAGCACCAGGGCGCCGAGACCGGCCGAACCGATGGCATAGCCCTTGGTGACAGCCTTGGTGGTGTTGCCGACCGCATCGAGCGCGTCGGTCGACTTGCGAACTTCCGGGGGAAGACCGGCCATTTCGGCGATGCCACCGGCATTGTCGGTGACCGGACCGAAAGCGTCGAGCGCCACGATCATGCCGGCAATGCCGAGCATGGCGGTGACGGCGATGCCGGTGCCGAACAGACCTGCCAGCTGGTATGTCGAGATGATGCCGCCGACGATGACGAGCGCCGGCAGCGCTGTCGATTCCAGCGACACGGCGAGCCCCTGGATGACGTTGGTGCCGTGGCCGCTGACGGAGGCCTGGGCGATGGAATTGACCGGCCGCTTGTTGGTGCCGGTGTAATATTCGGTGATCACCACGATCAGCGCGGTGACCACAAGGCCAAGAATACCGCAGATGAACAGGTTGGTGCCGGTGATATCCTTGCCCTCGACGGTGCCGATCGAGCCCCAGCCGATGGTCAGCGACGTCGCAACCGCGAGGCCGATGATCGACAACAGGCCGGTGACGATCAGCCCCTTGTAGAGTGCGCCCATGATCGAGCCGTTTGAGCCGAGCTTGACGAAGAAGGCACCGATGATCGAGGTGATGATGCAGGCGCCGCAGATGGCCAGCGGATAGCTCATCACAAGGCTGAGATTGGCACCGCCGGCAAAGAAGATCGCGGCCAGAACCATGGTGGCGACGATCGAGACGGCATAGGTTTCGAACAAATCGGCCGCCATGCCGGCGCAATCGCCGACGTTGTCGCCGACGTTGTCGGCGATGGTGGCCGGGTTGCGCGGATCGTCTTCCGGAATGCCGGCTTCCACCTTGCCGACCAGATCGCCGCCGACGTCTGCACCCTTGGTGAAGATGCCGCCGCCGAGACGGGCGAAAATCGAGATCAGCGACGCGCCGAAGCCGAGCGACACCAGCGCGTCGATCACCTCACGCGAGCCGACGGCAAGGCCAAGACCGGCCGTCAGGATGAGGTAGTAGATGGTGACGCCAAGCAATGCCAGACCTGCAACCAGCATGCCGGTGATCGCACCGGACTTGAAGGCGATATCGAGACCTGCCGCAAGACTGACGGAGGATGCCTGCGCCGTGCGGACGTTGGCGCGGACCGAAACGTGCATGCCGATGAAACCGGCCGCACCCGACAGAACCGCGCCGATCAGGAAGCCGATGGCGGCTGTCACGGAGAGAAGAACCCAGGCACCGACAAAGACGACGGCACCGACGATGGCAATGGTCATATATTGACGTGTGAGATAGGCCTGCGCCCCCTCGCGTATGAAGCCTGCAATCTCTTGCATGCGGGCATTGCCCTGATCGGCAGACAACACCGATCGCGTCGCCCAGATGGCATAGACCACCGAAAGCAACCCGCATGCGATAACGCCCAGTAGTATGGTCATTTCGCGATTTCCTCCGTTTAGCCTGCGGGCTCACTCCGTTCCGCAGGCCCCCAAAAAGCGCTGCGGACCAAGCCTCCTCTTCAAGCATGGGCCGCATACGTGGCTGCAGAGTGCTGTGGCGAATCGGGATCGTCAAGCCGCGAAAACCGGAAAAACCCACGTTTTTCGGTATGTTGGCGGCGCCTTACAGGAGCGGAATACCACTTTCGGCGGTAAATCTCAGACTGCCCGCCGCCTTTCGGCGACAAACAGCGAAATGAGCAGCAAAAGGCAGAACGCCGTCACCGGCCAGACGGCCGCGCTCAGCATATCCCAGCCATAGGCCGTCAGCACCTTGCCGGAGCCGAAGGAGGCGAGCGCAACGGCGCTGAACAGGATGATGTCGTGAAAACCCTGTACCTTGTCGGCTTCCTGTGGCCGGTAGCTTGACGCAATGATCGCGGTCGAGCCGATGAAGCCGAAATTCCAGCCGGCACCGAGCAGGATCAGCGCGCCCCAGAAATTCCACAGCGCAATGCCCGCATGCGCCACCAGCGCGCAGGCCATCAGGATGACCAGGCCGCAGGCGACCACTCTTTCTGCCCCATAGCGGCTGACCAGCATACCGGTGAAGAAACTCGGCGCAAACATCGCCAGCACATGCCACTGGATGCCAAGCGTCGCCAGGTCCTGCGAGAAACCGCAGCCGACGACCATGGCGATCGGCGCACCGGTCATCATGAAGGTCATCAGCGCGTAGGTGGAGATGCCGCAAATCATCCCGGTGATGAAGCGCTGGTTGAGCACGATCTCGCGCAGCGGACGGATGGGGCCCATGGATGCGTAGCCGGTGACTGGGCGCAGATCCGGCAACCGCAGGAACGCCAGAATGGCGATTGCCGCCAGGCAGGTGGGAACGAGCGCGATGAAGGCACCGGCGAAGAACACCGGCGCCAGCGCATCCTTGGTCAGGATGACCAGTTGCGGCCCGAGCACGGCAGACACCATGCCGCCGGCGAGAATCCACGAAATCGCCCGCGGCTTATAGAACCGGGGAGACGCATCGGCAGCGGCAAAGCGCAGTTTCTGGGCAAAACCGCCGGAAATGCCGGAGATACACAGACCCAGCGCAAACAGCCAAAAATCACTTTGGAACAACGCATAGGCAGCCAGAACGCCGCCACAGGCACCGAGAAGGGCGCCGACCACGAACGCTGCCTTGCGGCCGAGAAATCGGGACATCGCGGCGACGAAAACGGCGCCGAGCGCTACGCCGACATTGAAACCGGTCAACGGCGCAGTCGCCAGCGACTTGTCGTCGCCGAGCAGCTGATAACCGGCGACGCCGCCAACGGAAAAGACGATCGGGCCGATGGTGCCGAGAATGGCCTGTGCTGCCGTCAGCAGATAGACATTGCGGCGGGCACCGTGCAGTTCATGATCCATGCCCCGCACTGTGCCTGCCTGCGCCGTCATTGCATGACCTTACTTCTTGACGTCGGTTCTGATCGTGCGGGCGATCCGGTCGAGCACGGCATTGACGAGCTTCGGCTCGTCCTGTTCGAAGAAGGCCTTGGCGATCTCGACATATTCGGTGACGATCACGGCGACCGGAACGTCCTTGCGTTCACGCAGCTCGAACGTGCCGGCGCGCAGGATGGCGCGAACGGTGGAATCGAGACGCGACAATGCCCAGTCGTCCTGCAGGGCAGTACCGATCAGCGGATCGAGCATGCGCTGGTCGCGCACGACGCCGGAAACGATCGAGCGAAACCAGGAGGCATCCGCCTTCAGATAGGTATCGCCGTCGATTTCCTGGCCGAGCCGGTGCGTTTCGTATTCGGCGACGATCTCCAGAACGCCGGTACCGCCAACATCCATCTGGTACAGCGCCTGAACGGCAGCAAGACGGGCCGCTCCGCGCTGGTTTGCCTGCTTGATCGGCTGGTCGGCCGGCGGATTGGTAGGAGTGTCGCTCACTGTTCGCCGCCCAGCTTGATCTTCAGGTCGATCATGGTCAGTGCCGCGCGGGCAGCAAAGCCGCCCTTGTCGCCTTCGCTCTTCTTTGCGCGGGCCCAGGCCTGCGCGTCGTTTTCGACGGTCAGGATGCCATTGCCGATGGCAAGGCTTTCGCTGACGGCAAGATCCATCAGGGCGCGTGAGGATTCGTTCGAGACGATGTCGAAGTGGTAGGTCTCGCCACGGATGACCATGCCGAGCGCGACGAAACCGTCATACTCGGTGGCGCCATTGTCGATGCCGTCGAGCGCCATCGCAATTGCCGCCGGGATTTCCAGCGCGCCGGGCACCGTCACGACGTCATAGGTCGCACCGGCATCCTTGAGCGCCGATGTGGCGCCATCAAGCAAGGCGTCGGCCATGTCGTCATAGAAACGCGCTTCCACAATCAGAATATGTGGTTTCTCAGTATCGGACATTTGTCACCTGTCTGAAATTGGGGGCCGGACATCTCCAGCGCAGGCGGCGGTCAAACCACGCTGGAGCCCGATTGGCAAGCATTTTTCGTTGCGGGCATGGATTTGGCGAGGCGTTTGACCCTCGCTTCATGCAGAACACTTGAAATTGCCGCCATCTTTTCAATCCGATGGCCTCTCTGTACAAGTTTCGACCAGGAGGAGAAAAACATGACAAAGATGCAGCGCCCCGTCATCAATCCGGCTGACCTTGACCTTGAGCATTGGCAGGAAGGCACGTTCTTTGAATCCCGCGACGCCTCCTTCGGGGCGCAACTCGGTCTTGAGGATCTCGGCATAGGCTACGGTGTAGTCCCTCCGGGCAAATCCGGCTGCCCGTTCCACAATCACCATATCGAGGAAGAGCTGTTCGTCATTCTGAGTGGCGAAGGCGAATACCGCTTCGGACCGGATCGCTATCCCGTCAAGCCCGGCGATGTGCTGGGCGCGCCGGCGGG
>UBTA01000070.1:15157-18024 GCA_900468065.1 Hyphomicrobiales bacterium
GGACCTGAAACCGCCCATCACCTGATCAATACCGGCACCGTCCCCCTCACCTACCTGTCGATTTCGGCCAACGCGAAGGCCGAAATTGTCGAATATCCAGATTCGGGCAAGTTCCTGGCCAAATCGCGCGCAACTCCCCGCGGAAAACCCGTCTTCCGTTTCGTCGGACGCACGGAAAGCGAAACCGATTATTGGGACGGCGAGCCGGGAATCTGATCGTATATATGAATCATCATTTCAAACGGACCAAAGAAATCTCATGCACAGCGTCCCCACCATCGAAACCGAACGCCTGATCCTGCGCCCCTATCGCCGCGACGACTTTACCCCCTACGCCGCGCTCTTTGCCGATCCCGAAGTCACCCGCTTCGTCGGCGGCGTACCCTTTTCGCGAGAACAGGCGTGGACACGCTTCCTGCGCCAGGTCGGCATGTGGCACTATTTCGGTTTCGGCTTTCTGGTTTTGCAGGACCGCGAGACCGGCCAGTTTATCGGCGAAGCCGGCTTTCACGATCTGCACCGTGGCATCAGCCCTTCGGTCGAGGGCACGATGGAGACCGGCTGGGCACTATCGCCACGTTCGCACGGCCAGGGCCTTGCAACCGAGGCAGTCAGCGCCGCAATGAAATGGGGCGACCAACAATTTCCGTCGATGAAGAAGACCTGCATCATCGATATCGGCAACCTCGCATCGCTGAGGGTGGCCGCAAAGCTGCAATTCAAGGAAACCGGACGGACGACCTATCATGGGGCGAATGTGATTTTGCTGGAGCGGTGAGGTTTCGCGTCACGCCGTCGCTGCAGCAAACCGGGCGACCAATGGACAGCTACCCGGCCCTGCGTGCAGGCGCGAGACGGGTCGGAGAATGCGTCGATCCGCTCCCGGTCATTCGGGGCGGATCAGATCGAGGCAGAGATTGTTCGGGCGAGCCTACTCGGCCTTCGGTGCCGGAAACTCTGCCAGCCGTGCAGCATAGCGTGCCATCGTATCGACTTCGAAATTGACGAAATCGCCGGCCTTGCGCTCACCCCAGGTCGTCACCTCCAGCGAATGACGGATCAGCAGCACATCAAAATCGGTGCCGTTGACGGCATTGACCGTCAAAGATGTGCCATCCAGTGCGATGGAACCCTTTGGGGCCACGAATTTCGCCAGATGTTTTGGCGCGCGCAGGCGAAAACGGGTCGCCTCGCCTTCCGCCTCGACGGAGAGGATTTCGGCCTTGTCGTCGACATGGCCGGACACAAGATGGCCGCCCAGTTCGTCGCCGATCTTCAGCGACCGTTCCAGATTGATCTTCTGGCTCACCGTCCAGGACGAAATCGTCGTCAGCCGCAGCGCCTCTTCCCAGGCCTCGACTTCAAACCAGCGGCCGTTGGCGCCTTCTTCCGGCAGCGTCGTGACCGTGAGGCAGACGCCGGAACAGGCAATCGAGGCACCGATGTCGATGCCCTTGGGATCATAGGCGGTGGCGATGCGCAGCTTGATGCCCTCATCGAGGGTGGTAATCGTTTCGACGGTGCCGATATCGGTGATAATGCCGGTGAACATCAGAGGGTTCTTTCGTATTCGTAGGTGTCGAGAAGGTCGTCGCCAAAAGTGTCTGTTCGCCGATGGACGAAGCCCACGGGCACCAGCTTCCGGTCAAGTGGGGATGGCACCCCCTCCTCGCCAAGAGTGAGCGGCGCGGTAAACAGAAGAATCCGGTCAACCAGTCCGTCATTGAGGAATTGCTGCGCCGTACGCGCGCCGCCTTCAACCAGCAGCGAGGACACGCCGCGCGTTGCTAGAGCCGCGAGCAGGTCGGCCGGCACCTTCGGGTCGCAGACCACGACCTCGACGCCGGCTGATTCCAATGCCTGCTGGCGCCCTGAAAAGGCGACCGAGCCATCGCTCTCACCGGTGACGATCAAGACCGGTACACTGCGCGCCGTCTGCGCCAGCTTCGAGGTGATAGGCAGGTTGAGATCGCCGTCGATGACGATACGCAATGGCGAACGGTGCTCCAGCCCGGGGATACGGGTGGTCAATTCCGGATCGTCGGCGATCGCCGTGCCGATTCCGACAAGGATGGCATCGGTCTCGGATCGCAGCCGATGCACGATATCCCGCGCCGGCGCGCCGGTGATGCTCACCTGCCGCTGCCCCTTGATGCCGATCATGCCATCGGCGGAAACGGCAAGTTTCAGAGTCACATACGGCCGGTTGTTGCGCTTGCGCATGAGGTAGCCCTCAAGCTCGCGCTCGCCCTCTTCCTCCAGCACCCCGGTGACGACCTCGATACCGGCATCGTGCAGCATCTCCAGCCCATGTCCGGAAACACGCTCGTCGGGATCGACCACGGACACGACGACACGGGCAATCCCGGCCGCAATCAGTGCATCTGCACAGGGCGGAGTCTTGCCGTGGTGGGAACAGGGTTCGAGCGTCACATAGGCCGTAGCACCGCGTGCGGCGGGTCCGGCTGCGGCCAGAGCCTGTGTCTCGGCATGCGGCCTGCCACCGATGGCCGTGACGGCGCTACCGACGATCTTGGAGCCATCGCCATCATTGCGGACAATGACGCAGCCGACGGACGGGTTGGAACCTGTGGCTCCGCGGTGCTGGTGTGCGAGGCGCAGTGCCTCCACCATGAAACGCTCGTCATCAGCCATTTCCGCCATCTCGATGCCATCCCTCACCCTGCAGACGTCAAACGCCGCCCTTTCGGGCGGCGCAAGTATTGGCATCCATCAAACGCCGGGATCACGCGCGATCTTGGCGCTGATCTCGGCGATCACCTTCTCGAAATCATCCGCATGGGAGAAATCGCGATAGACCGAGGCGTAGCGGACGAAGGCAACGTCATCGAGGCCTTTCAAGGCCT
>UBTA01000032.1 GCA_900468065.1 Hyphomicrobiales bacterium
CTCGCAAAATAGATAGCAGTATCACGACAAACCCGCGGAACGCACAATTTGCTCAGTCAGCTCGGCGGCGCGATCAGGAAGCTGCAACGATCACTTATCTGAGACACTGCCATCCACTCCGGACTGCGATGAATCCAGTAGTCCGTGCCTGGGGCGGGGGAGACGAACTACTGGATTTCGCTCAAACGTGATCGACCGATAGGCTGGCTGGCACGCAAGGGGATTAGCTTGACATGGCTACCGAAAATTGTCCGCTACCATACATATACTAGACTGTACTATACCGTACAGGGCCGCCAACGTCATCCAATCGCGATAGACGCGATCATCAATTTGTATAACGAATGGGGGGAACCGCCACCCTCATGCCCCAAGGTGGCGGTTCGGATGCTCACTGTGAAACAGGTGCTGAAATTGACTTTGTCGCCGATCGAAGGGCATTATTATGAAGGCAATAATCTGTTCTGGATAAAATTTCGATACGTGAATAAACCATCGTTGAAGAAAGTCAACGAAGTAACCCTGACGTCTGCTTGTATTTGGCGCCACACACTCACCCTTGGCCCACAGGCCAACTTTAGCCGATCGGCGATTGACCAGGCCCCTCGACGTCTTGCTGCCAGCATTGACCGCCATCATCAGCTCGGCCGGGACTGCATCATAGTCGCCAGTGTTGAGCTTCTTTAGCAGAGTGGACTTGTGGAGGGCGCCAGTGTTGACCTCGAAGGAAACGAGCACGGCAAATGGTTATCCGTCAGGGGACCTTTACGAGCCGTTCAACACGAACCTTGGATACGGCGAGGTCATTGCGAAGGATACCTCATCTTCAACATCATTGATCCGCCTTCTGGCTCGATGTTTGGGGTGCCTGCCGCCGAGGTGTTGCCGAAACCGAAGGTCCAAACCCCGGCAATGTCCCTATAGGCGACGAGTTCACAATCTTCCCACTGTTTGATTGCGTCGGGTCATGTCAATTTTCTTTGATTACATGCCATCGAGCCGAGATGACGCAGCCGTTGGGCTTTCCAGTGGGTGGGTGGCGCGACCTAGAAATGCATGTGCGGGAACCTCTGCCACTTATGCGCGTTCAAGGACGCATGAATTTCGATTGGCAATACATTCAAAACAATTTCGACTGGCTCGGGCACATCATTGAAGCTTTGTGCATCGCTGGCGTGGTCACTGTTCTGGGCCTTGTGCTCTTTAAGCGTCGGACGGCCCTGATAATCGGCCTTGCGTTTGCCTCAGGACATTTCCACGGTCGGGAGAAACGAGACTTTGAAGTCTCCGTCCACATGCGACCACCCCACCTTGAAGCTTACGAGATGTGGAGATGGTCCTGGGACCAGGCCACCGACTTCTGGCCGGTTGCCATCGTCATGCTAGTTCTTCTTTTGCTCGCTGTTCGGTGGAAGCGCTCTCCTGTGCGCCTGGTAGTGTCCTCTGATTTGGCAAAGAGTGGCCATTGAGCCGCGACGATCTGGTTCATGGGGTGTCTTTTGGTTTCATGAGTAGGAAAGCTTCAGGCAAGCTGCGAAACGTAATGACTCTGGTCCGTCGGGATGTTTCCTGCGTTATGATCATGAGGATCGAGATGGTTTACGACTGGGATAAAACGCCGCGTCGACTGAAGAACATTCGACAAATTGCAATAGCGATGAAGATTAGCCTTGCACCCACATTGCTGACGGCAATCGAGACTTACGCCCTGGTCGCGTAAGCAGGGTGGCCAGCGCCACTGAGTGGAACAAATGCCATGCGCGCCAGTTTGTCGGCAGCTGGCTTGCGGAGTGGATCCCCCGAGGTGGCTAGAGGCCTGACCTCCCGCTCCCCAGCGGTGTCGGGCCTCGACTGGAGGCTCGGTGTCGCCGGTCGAATATTTCTTTCGACGTTGAGAACAAAAGCGCGGCGTGGCAGTTTCTAAACAGCTGGCTTTCGGACCCACTCTCCCGAAACGCCGGTTAGAGGCCTGCTCTCGCCTGCCTGGGCGCGATCAGGCCTCGATGGTCGCACACCGTGAGGGCTGTAGCTGTCTTTGGCCCTGTTCAAGAGCTCTTGGAACTAAATCTGGGCGGTATAGATCTGCCGACAGGGTCCATGTGTGACGGTATCCGTTCACCGTCGGACGGGCGCTCGGAAACTTAACCCGTCTCTGAGCGGGTGACCGGTTCGGGCACCTGTCGTTTCCGCTCTTGTGGGGGTTGAGGTCCTGCGTGCCGTACCAAAACGGTCCGAAACTAGGGGGCAGCAGTGGGATACGACCGGGATGGAAGGCGCAATCGGCTTGTTAGGGCGCCTCGGGAATGCAAACCTCGATCGGTCACATGGCGAAAAGATAAATTGATCTGAGACATCGGTGCATTCGTCCGACGAGGCCGAATCAATCATCCGCAAATATTACCTTGCGGGAGAGGAAGAATGGACGCTATCGGACGCGGAACAGAGTAGGCATAAAATTGCAAAATAAGCCTGATGATGGAGAATGGGCACAACAAAATGTAGCTAAGTTATTGAGAATGGTGGGTGATGTAGCAGTCAATCCAAATATTCTACCTAATTGAACCGGAATCCTTGTGCACTGAGGCGATTAATTGCGCAATTGGAATGAACTCCGCATCACCCTCACTCAGCCGAAAGAATTTTCACGCCGTGGCAGAGCATGTCCCAACTTGGCGAACGCAGATACGGCACGGCGTGCTGCGGCGGATCGGGGTTCTCATCGGGATTAGGGCAAGGTTCTTCATCGGGTAGCCTATCAGGATCAGGTTCCCTAACAGGTGCGGGCGAATGTTCACCATTGCCTGGCACGGAGGTCAGCACCGAGGACCGGCGTGACTGGCGGAATCCTCATTACGCGATCTCCTGCGTTTTGCAGGGTGTCAAATACCCTCTATTGCATCCTGAATTTTCTTAGGCGGCTCGTCTTTGTTTGCGGGTATTGGGTTCGGCGCCTCTGCCGGCGGCCGTTCTGCATCGGGTGGCGGTTTTGGCGTATCTGTCATCTTATGCCTCCTTTGAACACCCAGCCCCCTACTGGGCACTCTTGTTCCGAGGGGGTGGGAAACGCGCGTTTAACGTGCTGCCACATCAAAAAGCCGCCACCCGGTGAGGTGACGGCCAAACGGTTAGCGAAGGTACAGCCGGAACACGTCATTCGAGTAGTAGTAGCCATCAGTGTGGCGACGATAGCCACGGCGGGCCTCGCGATATCCCCGGTGCCCGTTCCAATATCCACGACGCTCCTGGCGTCGCTCTGCACGGTCATGGCGCCGATCGTGACGGCGTTCTACACGATCATGACGACGCTCGTGGCGCTTCTTCCAGCGAGGCTTATCATCGTCCCTCGGGCGGTATTGTACTGGCTGCACGTCAGACTTCATTTGAACGACCTGCGCAGGTGCGAATGAGGCGGCTGACACTGGTGTGAAGGTCGTGAGGCCGACTACCATTGCTATTACAGCGGCCCCTACGGTCTGGATTAACTTTTTCATTGAATTCCTTTTACGGACGCGGATGCTCCGTACATTGAACGCCACGCATAGGCTTTGGTTCCCGGCAAACGACAATAAAGCCAGGATGGTATGCAGATAGGCACACTAGTCGGTCAGATCCATCAGTGCACTGTCAGCGGCGTCGCCGATGGCAAGCAGCAATTCCTCGGTTGACCATCGTCCGTTCCGTGGCCTCTTGAGAAAGGCAGCGATCAAGATGGACATTTCAGCTTTGCAGGTCGGTGCGATAGGAACAAGATTCGACATTGGTAACCCTCAATTCACTACACAACCCCTGAATGACAATAATGTTCCACAATACATTGTTGGTTGTCCACCACAGCGGCGTCTACAGCGCAATGGAAAGCCGCCACCGTGAGGATGACGGCCTTATAAGCGAAGCACCCGAAGTTGATTTTCGGGCAGTAACTCTATGGCCCCCGCTCGATCCTACGAAATCAAGGCATTGGAGGCAGCGGGCATTATCTTCATCAATGCGAACGGAAACGGAGCGGGCGTGCGTCTCGGGATCGTTGACCATGCTCAACTCTTCAAGCTCCTTTTCCGCAGACGAACGTCCGAGCCCCTGCCCTCCCTGGAACGCGGAAATGGGACAGGCGTGCAATTGACCACGGTTGGATGAGATCAGTGGCCCTCAGCAAGAACGCCAACTAAGCTCTCGAGTGGCCTACCAGACCACATGTCCGAGCCGTCGAACTACGACGTGGAAAGCAGGGAAGCTTCAGCGCAGGGATAAGTACAAACCTCAGCTGGGCCTGGATGGTCAGAGCGGATACTGCGGGTTCATGGCCGATCACCCAGATTGCGGTGCATCCGACTCCATTCCCAAGGCGGGCGCTGCCACAATGGTTCAACTGATAGACGCCGGGCGGTCCGGCTAAAGGGAGCATCGGGCTCGATATTTCGGTACGCCCTCACCAAGGAAGGAAAGGCGGAATTGCATAGGCTCAAGAAATGGAAAGCTCTGAAGGAGTGGCCGGTCCGTTGGAACATTGCCATCAATATTATCCAAACGAACAACAATCCCAAAAATGGCGCTTGAAAGGCCCCTGAAATTTCGATGTAATTTTGGCAATCCTGGGAGGGAGATCTATAGCATCCGTTGTTATGCGATTTTATATTGTGAGCGATATTGCGCCGCCATCTGGTAACGGATGGCGGCTTTTTTATTGCGACGCTATCCGGCGGGTTTAGCTGTCCTGATATCCTTGACCGCCTCTTCGACAGCAAGCAGTGCCTCATCGAGTGCCCAACCAGAAGCAACGGCAGCAGTTACGATCGTGTCGATCAGCGGGTGAATGAGTTCTTCGCACTCCATGGTGCGCTGCATCTCTCCAGGCTCGTGCGTCGGTGCGGGAATTTCCATTTTGGTCTCCTTCGGCGGGAAACCACGCTCGCGCGTGAAAGTTCCCCTCAAGGTTGAAGAAAGGTAACGGGTGCGCTACCTTTACCTCGTCGCCAAGGCGGAGGCAGCACGGAAGCTGGTCGTGCTGGCCGGCTTCCACTCAGAACGACGGCAGGTCTCCACCGTGCCCGCAGACTTCAATACCCAACCTCGCCTTTTGTAAACCTCGAACGGAACAAATCGATTGCTCTGAAGTTTCTTTGCCGATCAACTTCAGGGTGGAAACGATGGGCGAACAACTGCGGATTCAATACGACAGCATTAGTAGGACTGCTCTTGTGCAACTCGGGGACAAAAGCCACGTCTTGCCCGATCAATTTGACGATAAGGACAGTGCTGAGAATGCTGCCCGAAATTTCGCGCGAGATACTTGGGCCTACGAAACGCCCGAAGAAACTCGCTCAAAGAACGCCTTTCCCAGCATGTGACCAGGATGTACTGGCACGTTTGTGGGACGGGCTAGAAGGTCGGGCAAGCGCTCGGCCTTTTTCTTGCGCTGGAAATGGATTGAATCGGTCGCCGCGCACAATGACGATCTGTCGCCAACTCCTTAGACCTGCGCCAAAACTTGGAAGGCGGGATGTGGCGAAAGGACGACGATAGCGATGAGGGACGCCTCAAATTTCTCTCAATCTATCAGCACCCTCTAAGATTATGAGAAAGTGGATAGATAAATCAGGTCTTGTATTCGTGGCTTTGCTGGCCGGGCTTGTTGTCATCGTGCTCAGCTTGGCGATGTTTGAAACGCGTGATCCTGAATTGCAGCCGAAGGATGGGGAGTTAATTCCGCCAGTTAGAAACACACCCGCACAATAGTCGTCGACAAGGTGACGGGGGCGGGCGTGACTGCACTTGTTCCGACTGCGACTTCGACAAAAAGGTCGGCTCTTGCACCCGCCGGATCAAGATCGATAGCTCTGGGGGGGAAGAAGCCAAGCCACGCCGCCGAAATCATGGTCAGCAGTTCGGCCGCGACTTGCTCCAAGGTCGAATACTATCTCGACAACACACCTTGCCAAACGATCCTGCGCAGCTCGAACGGCGAAGCTGAGAGCCTGTTCAGCACGAAGCCGATCCGCAAGAAAAATATCGACCTTAACCGATGCACAGCGTATCTCGACCCGGACCTACAAGGTTCTGCCAATGGAGCCGGACAGATCAGGGAAGCTTCGTCGGGCGATGGTACGGCTCCGTTGGCTGGTCGCTCTTCAAGGCGCGGCTCACTCTCGACATCAATGGGGGTGGCGGTGGCGTCTCTTCGTCGCCAAACGATCCCGATATCCCGTTTCAGGGTGTATCAGCGGCCATCGAATGACCCATACCTACAACCAGCCCGTCGGCGGTGAACCGGCCAGCGTTACACTGACGATAAAATCGAAAGACGTTATTGCCTTCGCCGCGAGCGATTCAGGCATCACGATGTCCGGAACACTGAAGCGGCAGTAGGGAATCTAGGACCGCGGCATGAAACCGCCAGCCATTCCATAACTGCATGTAGAACTCGCCACAGCAATTTGACCACGGATGCACTGGTACTTGCTGTGTGGCGCTTGGCGGGGTCGGTAGACGCCGGCCTCTTTCTTTGCCATTCCGACAGTCGCTCAATCTCTTGACAGGAGCGTGGACGCTGTCAGGTTGCACGCGCTGTGTGCGAGCAAACGAGGACGTTGCATTGCCTACCTACCAAGGTACTCAAGCTGAGACGATAGAGGCGTTGGCTGACCACATTGGTAGGCTGAACGGGCGCGTGACAGCTCTGGAAGATCGGGCGAAAGCACACATGGGGGTGCTGTCGATGGTCGGGGGGACCTTCAAGGTGACCAATCCCGAGCTTCTCGAAGCTTTCATCGGTACAGTTTCCAGGCTCCGAAATTTCCATACAAACCCCGAAAACTACGATGTGGGCTTGGCGCTGGACGAAGATCAGAAGGCCGAGCTGCCTGAACGGCTGAAACGGATGGTCGAGGAATTCGACGCGATCCTGTCGGTAGTTTCAGATTCGCAGTCAGTCCCCTTCGCAACAATCAAGGGAGGCAGGGATTGAGCGCCACAACCGACTTCATTGCCGAACTGGTGCGCGCAGCAAACCAGGTGGACAAGCTGGCTACCCTGGAGAAGGGGCGCTTATTGCAGCGCTCGATCGTCATCATCCGCGATGGCCGCAACGAGGCGGGGATACCACCAGCCGACGGTGTGATTGATTTGCAGACAGTCGCGGCCTCAATCGACCGCCGGTCGGACAACGAGGTGAAGACGGCCCTGCTCGACGCGGCCGACATGATCCGGACACTGAAGATTGTGCTGGAGGCGAAGACGGAAGCGGCAGGCGATTGTCTCGGCGGAATTTAGCATGTCCTACTGGAACCAATTTCCGAGCGAATAGTTTCTACGATCGACCATGGCGCCGCGCCTCATACTCACATCGGCGCTTGGTCATATCCCCGAGAATAGCTGACCCCGCTCATCATTCGGCGGGGTCCTTTTTTTCCCAAAGTGAACGAATGCAACGCAATGGCGGCGCACAGAGGTAGATGAGAACGACCCGCCACGGCATACCGACTGGTGTGGCTTTGACGGTGACGCGTCGATCGGCAAGACGCGGAAAGAGATGCACGGCCCGACCAAGGGTCAATGGCTTTGGGCCGGAAAGTTCCCAAAAACCGACAAGGGCGCGCCGCCGATGACGATCCTAAAGTCAACGGCGAAGGCCACGTATTCATCTACGGAGGTGGCGCGAAGAAGAGCTAACGAATGATGCTTATAATAGCTTGATTGGCTATGTTTTACGGTACAAAATGTAGTCGGAGGGTCGCTTGCTTGAGGGCGGCGACGGTGACGAGGCCAAGGAGAGTGGAGATAGCTTTGGACTCCCTCCCCAATGAGTGGCGATTGCAAACACTTATCCGAACGTCGATGCAGCCGGCAGCCCGATGATAAGGCTGGCTTTTTCTTGGGTGCAAGCGAGCGCATGTCAGGTAGCACGCGTGCCGGAGGGTGATAGCATACAACATTCGTCATCTTGCGCGACGAGCTAAATCTTTCTGCGCCAGGTCGTTACTACCCTGTACCAAGCGAATGTAAGACACGAACTCTGCGTCGGCCGCTCGCATGAGCGCAACTGGCACTGCACTGACCGGGCCACGGTTCTGCAGGGCAACTAAACAGGCCTCAAGCGCGCGCACGTAAGCGCTCGAACGGGCCAAGGGCCATTCGAAAAGAAGAAGCTCAGCCGCAGAAATGACCGAATTAATTGGCCTGTATCGTTTTCCGACACCTGTAAGGACCCAAATTGTCGGAAATTGACACGACATGTGCGAACACATGGCATTCTCCTCCTCCTATTGCGCGTGTATATTAGACATCAAGCAAATAACATGCCGATGCACCTCGCAAACAAGAAACGCCGCTCACCGGTTAAGGCAAGCCAGTCTTTGTTGGTTATATCGTTGCCGTGGAGACGCTGCTGCAGTATGTTCGAACGCCCGATCCTAGCGCTCATTCATGCCGTCGATCCGATTGCCAACGCCCTCGATTGCACGAACGAGCTGGCTCGTTTGTTCTTGATCCCGGCTTTGGTGGCATACGTTTCCGAAACATGGAGTTTGTGGTCAGCCAGCAGCACGACTCGACCAAGGGTCCAGAGCATTGGGCCGGAAAGTTTCGGAAAACCCACAAGGGCGCCGCCGACGCCTATCGCCGGCTACGCTGTGACCGCCCGTCTTGCCCCCCAGAAGGTCGAGGGATATTGTGGGTTAACTATTGCCGGTGATGGAGCCGCGCGCCCCTCAAGGCGGCAATCATGAGTGACGACAAGATGGAGCACCCGAACTCCCCAGTGGACGGAGCATCCGCAGATGAATTTTTAGAGGAAATCTTGATCAATTGAAAATAAGAAAATCCAAGAGCGCTCTGCAATCGCGGATATCGACCGGCTTAGCGCAACGCCACTCGCCTCTGCGACGAATCCAGTAGTTCGAGCTCGGGAGGAGAAGCATCCGAACTACTGGATTTCGCTCAACTCGGCCCGCAGTCAGGCATAGTGCTGTTGAGGGGGGATAAGCTCTACGCCTGACGTTGAGCCGAGATAGGTAAAGTCGCTCGCGCTTATCAGAAAGCCCGGCTCCTCAATGTGTTCCCCAGTTGGAACGTACGACCGAACCCTGGAACATCGCTATTGCTTTGTACTATACCGTACAATCGCGGCGATGTCGCGATTTAAGTTTACGCTCGCTCGGAGATCGTTCCGATTGACCGCTTGAGTGGGAGATCCGTGTCTGGATATTTATGGGACCATTACAAAAACTCGAGAGCGATGACCCCGAAAACTCATCGCTCCAAGAACTGGTACCGCTACTTGCAGTCAGCCGCCATCTTCATCGCAGACTCTGCAGCCGTTTTATTTGGATGCGCGTCGCCGACCTGAATCGATTTTCCCATCAGGCTTTTTTTCGGAAATTGCGCATGCCTTGGCACCCGACTTGTGCTGAACATATTATTTGGTTGTGGCCAAGGTTGGACCGGAGATCAGCACAACGATCGCACTGGTGGCTCCTTTCGAACCGGCCAAATCACCTCGTTGACGTCCATTTCACGCATTAGCGAGCTTGCCGGTCCAAATCGCTTCCGCATCTAATGCTTGAGGATTTGGCTGATAAACAGCTTCGTTCGCTCGTTCTGGGGATTAGTGAAGAACGCCTGCGGGGTACCCTCCTCTACAATCTGGCCGGCGTTCATGAAGATGACCCGGTCGGCAACCGCGCGAGCAAAACCCATTTCATGGGTGACGCAGACCATTGTCATACCATCCCTGGCAAGGCTCGTCATTGTGTCGAGAACCTCGGAGACCATTTCGGGGTCCAGCGCCGAGGTCGGCTCATCGAACAGCATGACGGCGGGTTCCATGCAGAGGCTACGGGCGATCGCGACGCGCTGTTGCTGGCCACCTGAGAGCTGAGCCGGATACTTGTTGGCCTGCTCGGGGATTCGGACGCGCTCCAGGAAACGCAAAGCCGTTTTTTTGGCTTCTGCGGCTGACACGCCCTTGATCCACATTGGACCAACCATGCAGTTCATGAGGACGGTCATGTGGGGAAACAGGTTGAAGTGCTGGAACACCATACCGACATATTTGCGGACCTCGGCAACATTGCGCATCTTGTCGTGCAGCGTGATGCCGTTAACGGTGATCTCGCCCTGCTGGTGCGCCTCAAGCCGGTTAAAGCAGCGAATGAGCGTCGATTTACCCGAGCCAGACGGTCCGCAGACAACGATGCGCTCACCCTTCCTCACCGTCAGGTTGATGTCCTTCAGCACCTGGAACGCGCCATACCATTTGGCGACATCCTTCGCCTCGATGATCAAGTCCAAGCTCATCTGACTTTACTCCTGGCGTAGTGACGCTCAATGCGGGACTGAATCAGTTCAAGGCAGATCGACATGATCCAGTAGATCATCGCGGTCGAAATCAGCATTTCCATGTGCTGGAAGGTCTTCTGGCCGAGCGTGCGAGCCAGGAACATCAGTTCCCAGACGCCGATGACGGAGACCAGTGAACTGTCCTTCAGCATGGAAATGAACTGGTTTCCCGTCGGTGGAATGATCACCGGTAGCGCCTGCGGCAGGATGATCCGGCGCATGGTGATGCCGAAGCCGAAGCCCATAGAGCGGGACGCCTCCCATTGCCCGCGGTCGATGCTCTGGATACCGGAGCGGAAGATCTCGGTCATGTAGGCGCCGTAGCAGAGCGACAGAGCCAGAATGCCGGCGGGAACCGCGTCGATGACGAAGCCGAGTTGCGGGAGGCCGAGATAGATCAGATAGACCTGCATCAGCAGCGGCAGGCCGCGAAAGAACGACGTGTAGAAGCTGGCGATCGCATAGGCAAAACCGTTTGTCGAGAGCTTGGCGACAGCACCGAGGATGGCGATGACGGAAGCAATGACGATCGATATCGCCGACACGTAGAGCGTCGTCACCGCACCCTGCGTGATCAGGAAAGGAAGTTTTTCCCAGATAAACGGCAGGCTGAGGTGGAAGGTTTCGAAGAAACCCAGAAACAGCACCAGCAGTTCAAGCCAGACAATGGCGATCTGCACCTTAAGCGGCGCGAAGCCGATCAACACCACGTTCAGGGAAAAGATCACCGCGACCACGAAGGCAACCGCGAAACGTCCATAGAGCCCGCTTTGCAAGGGATCGCCGATCACCGGACGCATTAGATCGCCCATCGTCGTGCCTGTCAGGTTGAATGCGAGGAAGGCTGCCAGAATGACGGCGAACATCGTGGCCACGAACCACGGCTTGTGCACGAGAACTTCAGCTTCGACTGTATCCGGATAGAGCATCTCTTGTCCTTCGGACGGTTTGGCGGCCCGTGTTTGCGGACCGCCGGAGAGGGTGTTATTTCACGACGGTGTAGTCGACGCCGTACCACTTGACCGACAGCTTGCTGAGCGTGCCGTCGCTCTGCATCGCCTTCATCGCCTCGGAGATCTTGGCGTCGAATTCCGGGTCGCCATGCTCGGTCGCGACAGCCAGTGGCTCGTAAAACACGGGGTCGCCGAGCTGCTTGATCGGGTACCCGGCCTTTTCCGCTTCGATGATGCTCGGCAGCGAGGAGACCACCGCATCAAGCCGGGTGCCGTCACCCAGGCGAAGATCGTCGAATGCCGTCGTCGAATTGCTGTAGGACTTCACGTCCTTGGGCTTGAATTCGTACGTGAAGGCCGGCGCGCCGGCGGCGTCCAGCGTCAGGTCCTGCTTGGCATAGGCCTCAAAGGTGGAGGTTGCCGTCGTGCCCACAGCCTTGTCGTTGAGATCGGCGAGAACCGTCGCCTTGCTGTCCTTGTGAACCGCGACGGCGGCTGGGGTGTAATAGTAGACGCTGGGGAAATCGAAGATTTTGGCCCGCGCCTTGGTCGGGGTCATCGAGCCGACATGCATGTCCCAGCGGCCCGACCAGTTGCCGGCGGTGATGATGTCCCAGCCGGGGGTGACGAATTCGACGCCGACGCCGAGGCGCTTGCCGATATCCTTGGCGACATCGACGTCGAAGCCGTCGAGTTCGTTCTTGTCGTTCATGAAGGATTGCGGCGCCCAGTTGGCATCCGTGGCAACCTTGAGCGTCTTGGCCGCCAGCACGCGGTCCAGCACCGCCCCGGCATTGGCCGGAAGTGCCGACAATGTAAAGGCGAGTGAAGCTGCAAGCGCCGTCAGTCTGGTGAGATGTCTCATGTTGTCTGTTCCCTTTGTTGTTGATGGGTTCTACGGCTCAGCCCTCCCGGTCTCGCCGCCATGGTCGTCATTTGGTCATCACCGGATGTGCCCGGTCTTCCGGTGATCCGGAGCATGTTTGTGCTGCCGCGTGCTTGAAACGGCGGAAATCAAAGCTCCCCCTTCTCGCGCATTTCGGCGCGGACGTTGCCTGCCACGCGGAAAGCCTCGACGCCCGCGGGAATGCCGCAATAGACGGCGATCTGGACGAGTGCGGCGCGCAGTTCGTCGTCGCTCACGCCATTGCGGATCGCGCCACGGACATGGATGCCGAACTCGTGCATGCGATTAAGGGCGGCGAGCATTCCAAGGTTGAGAAGGCTGCGCTGCTTGCAGTCGAGGCTGTCGTCGGTCCAGGCCGCACCCCAGCAATATTCATTGAGCACATCCTGGAACGGCCGGGATAAGTCATCGGCACTGGCGAGAGCCCGATCGACATAATCATTCCCGAGCACCTTGCGCCGCACGGCTTCGCCGGCCTGCCGCAGCGCCTCATCCATGGCTCACCTCTTCCGTCCCAAGAAAATCTGCCATCAGCCGGGCGACGGTCACGGGCGCCTCGATGAGAATGGAATGACGCAGCCCCGGCAGGATCGCCAAGGACGAGCCGGGAATGCGATCATGCATGTAGGTTGCCATGCGTGGGTTGGAGCCGGCATCCTCCTCGCCGGTCGCAATCAGCGTCGGACAGCGGATCTGGTCGAGAAACCCGCCAAAATCCGTTTCCGCCAGAACACGATAGGCAGAGGCATAACTATCCGGATCGTTCTCAGCATCCCGCACCCGAAGTCTCTCGATGATCTCCGGATTGCGCGCCTGAAACCCTTCCGTCAGCCAGCGTGACAGTGAGGCATCGTGATGGGAGCCTGGATTTCCGATCCTGAGGTTTGCAAGCCGGGTCAAGACCCGTTCGCGCTCCTCCGGTGTGCGGCCAGCGACCGTGGACAGAAGCACCAGTTTTCTCAATCGCGCCTGATGGGTGAGCGCCAGCCGCTGTGCGATCAGCCCGCCGAGCGAGAATCCCGCCAGATGGAAGGTCTGGAACCCCGAATGCGCCGCGAGCGCAAGCGTCTCGTCGACGAAATCGTCGATCTCGTAGCGTCCCTTGATCCGTGTCGAGCGCCCATGGCCGCGCAGGTCGAAGGTCAGGATGGTGAAGCGATCCCTGAGTTCAGCCACCACGCCGTCCCAGGCCTCGAGAGAGGACCCGACGCCGTGGATGCAGACCAGCGGCTCCGGCCCGTTTCCGTCGATACGGTAGTTGAGCGTCACGTCACCGACGGTATGTTGCCGAAGCTCCGTCATCTCAGCGCCCCGAAGCCACGGCGCGTTGACGGTCCTGTTCACGGGCGGCGAAGAAGGGCATGACTTCATCGACGAACAGCCGCAGCGTCTTCTTCTGCAGTTCGAATGGCAGGTTGAAGGTGAGGCCGAGGCAATACTGATCGACACCGGCCGCCTCATAGGAGAGCAGTTTTTCGATCACTTCATCCGGCGTGCCGAACATCAGGTTCTTGCGGATATTGTCCGGATTGTAGTTGTCCTTGCCCTTGACGCTCTCGAACGGAACCGCTTCCGGAAAACCGTTTCGGACCGCGCCGATATTCTGCATGAGGTTCTCGAAGGTCCGGCCATAGTCCATGCTGTGCTGGACGGCGAGTTGCCAGTCTTCCGGCCTGTCGTAGACGCAGGTCCGGCGCTGCATCATGAAGCGAGGCCGCGGGACCTCCGGATGATCGGCGACGGCCTTTTCAAACTTGTCGGCGAGAACCTGAACTTCTGCTGCGGGTGCCGACAGCGGTGTCGACAGGATATTGGCGCCGACGCTTATGGCCCAATCGAATGTGCCGGGATCGCGCGCCGCGACCCAGATCGGCGGATGTGGCTGCTGCAGCGGCTTCGGGACGGCGGTGGCGAGCGGAAATTTCCAGTAGTGGCCGTCATGGGCATAGTCGCCTTGCCACAGTTGCCTTACGGCTGGCACCAGTTCCTTGAGATAGGCTACGCCTTCCTGCTGCGGCATGCCGCCGGCCATACGATCGAATTCATATTGATAGGAGCCGCGGGCAATGCCGAATTCCAGCCGGCCATCCGTCAGGTGGTCGCAAAGTGCTGCCTCGCCGGCAAGCCGGATCGGACTCCAATAGGGTGCAACAAGCGTCGAGGTGCCGAGCCGGATCCGCTCGGTGTACTGTCCCAGCCAGGTCAGTGTCTGGAACGGATTGGGCGAAATCGTGCATTCGATCGTGTGGTGCTCGGCGGTCCACAGCGTTTCAAAACCGCCCTCGTCGGCCATCCGGGCGAGCTCGAGGAGATTGCTCTTGACCCTGGACATTGGCGCGTCTGGCGAAAAACGTTCCATGGTGAGTGAGACTGCGAATTTCATGAGAATTTTCCTCCCTCGCGGGCCAGGGTTTCTTGTGTCCGGTCACTTCAGGCGAATGACAAAGGGGTCCTGCATGGCGCCGGAATAATCGATGATGACGTTCTTCAGCCGCGAGAACTCGTGCATCACCTCGAAGCCGCCGCGCCGGCCGTAGCCGCTTTCCTTGAAACCGCCATTTGCGGACATGAAAGATGACGAGCGATAGGTGTTGATCCACACGGTCCCCGCCTCGATCTGGTTGGCGAAGCGCATGGCGCGGTCGATGTCCTTGGTCCAGATGCCGGAGGCAAGGCCATAGCGGGTGTCGTTGGCCAGCTCGATCATTTGCTCTTCCGAGGAGAAGGGCATGACGCCGACAACCGGACCGAACAGCTCATCGCGCATGAAAGTCATGTCGTTCTGCGCATCGGTCATGACGGTCGGCTCGAAATACCAGCCACGTCCAAGCTCGCCCGATTGCGGCCGCTTGCCGCCGACCGCGACCCTTGCCCCTTCCTTTACCCCAGAGGCGACATAGCCCTCGACCTTGTAAAGTTGGTCGGCCAGGGCGAGTGGGCCGATATCGGTCTCGTCGACAGTCGGATGGCCGACCCTGATGCGCTGCGTGCGGGCAACGAGCGCCTCAACGAAACGGTTGTAGATGCTTGCCTCGACAAAGCAGCGCGAGCCGGCGACGCAGGTTTGGCCGGCTGCGGCAAACACACCGGAGACGACGCCGTTGACGGCATGGTCGATATCGACATCGGCAAAGACGACATGCGGGGATTTGCCACCCAGCTCCATCGAGCAGGGAATGAGGTTTTCCGCTGCGTTCCCGGCGATCCGGCGGCCAGTCGCGGTGCTCCCAGTGAAGACGTATTTGGCGATACCCGGGTGCCGCGTCAGCGCTTCTCCCGCGCTTTTGCCGGTGCCGGTGACCACGTTGACAACACCGGCGGGAAAACCTGCCTCGGCAACCAGTTCTGCAAGCGCCAGCGTCGAGGCGGACGCGTGTTCGGACGGCTTGATGACCACGGTATTGCCGATGGCAAGGCACGGCGCCAAGGTGCCGGTCAGAAGCATCAGCGGCGAATTCCACGGCGTGATCATGCCGACGACGCCGATCGGTTCGCGCAGGTTGAAGTTGAGCATGTCGAGCTTGTTGACCGGGATCGTCTCGCCCTGCAGCTTGTCGGCCATCCCGGCAAAATAGTGGTAAGCATCCGGCATGGAGCGCATCTGCGCCCGTGTTTCTTTGAGAAGCTTGCCGTTGTCACGCGTCTCGATATCCGCCAGTTCGTCGGCATGTGCGAGCACAAGATCGGCGAGCCTGCGCACCAGACCTCCGCGTTCGGTTTGCGTCATTCGTCGCCAGGCGGGGTTGCGGAAGGCTGCGTGCGCCGACGAAACGGCGGCCTCGACATCATCCGCATCGGCTTCGGCGAGTCCGTACCAGCGCTCGCCGGTGGTCGGGTCGAAGCTGTCTATATAGCGGCCATTCTTCGGCGCCACGATTTGGCCGCCGATGAACAGGCCCTGGCGCGAGCCTTCGATGGTTCTGACTGTCGTCTTCATATCAGCTGTCCTGCTTTTCAAATTCATTCTCGGCGAATTGGCGGCGATCTAATCCTGGGCGACCTGCATCCAGGCGCGGGCCTGCCCGTCGATCATCGCCACCCGGCCGCCGTCGCCCGTGTCCATGTAGATGCCGAAGCGCTTTTCCTGCCGTTCGCGCGCATAGCGGCGCAGCATCGACCGCAACTCGTGGGTCGGGATCACCTCGTAGGGCAAAGCGTCGATCGGGAAGAACTGCAGCCCGTCTGGCAATTCAGCACCGGTGGTGTCGGCCGCAAGCCGTGCTCGATAGATCAGGTAACCCGGGTCGCTATCGGCAACGTCGAAGACCGAGTAGAGGAACGTGTCTTCGGAGACGAGGCTCAACGCATCGCCATCGTCGATCATCAGGCGGCTGTCGGCCTTGCGACGTCTTGCCGTCGGCAGGACCCAACCGCCCTTGCCATCGGAGCGCAGCAGCAAATTGCACTCAGCCTCAATGAGATAGCCGATGATCATGCCGTGCGAGGCAAGCCAGCCGGCCGGCAGCGGATCCTTGACGCTGGCATAGCGGCCGCGGCAGAAGCCGAGCGGCGCCGAAGGGCTGGTGCCGAACGCCTGCACTTGGCCGACGAGGATGACGTGGTCGCCGGCATCGACGCGGGTATGCACCGTGCAATCGAACCAGGTCAGGCTGTCTGTCAGGATTGGCGAGCCCGTATGCACCCGGTCATGGTTGACCGACTGGAACTTGTCGGGTGATTTCGACGCGAACGTTGCCGAGACATCGACCTGGCCTTCATGCAGTAGGTTGACTGCAAAAGCCGGGGCTGCCGTGAAGGCCGGATAACTCGCCGCGGATTTTCCGACGCAAACGAGCAGCAAGGGCGGATCGAGCGACACGGAAGTGAAGGAATTGGCGGTCATGCCCCGGGGGGTGCCATCCTCACCCAGCGTCGTGATCACCGTGACGCCGGTGACGAACGTGCCGAAGGCGCGGCGCAGTGCGATGGGGTCGATTGCCGTATCTGGTCTTGCCGCTGTGTCCGCCATCGTTCCTGCCATCCTCATTCCGGTTCGATGAGAGAAGGCTAGCGGCTGCGGATCGGATGTTCTTCCTCCTGTACGCAGGAACGGATGGGTATCTCCTGCTCCGATCCGCAGGACGCCAAAAATGGACCGGGACGGACGCTTCGCGACTGCATGCACGGGCCGCAGATCCATGAATTCAATGGTGAGTGCTAGTTTTCGGCGGGACTACGATTGTCGATCACGGCATGCAGTCGCAGCGCCAGCTCGACGGCGAAGCGCTTTTCCGGAGTCTCCACATCGATGCCGAACAGCTCCTCGATCCGCGACAGTCGGTATCGCAACGTCGTCACATGCAGGCCCATCGTATCCGCGCAGGCCTGGCTGCGGCAGCCTTCCTGCAGATAGGTCGACAGCGTTTCAAGATAGGGGGTGCGGTTTTCGCGGTCATGCTCGGCAATGGCGCCGACGCTGTCATGGACAAACCCCCGGATATCGCCAGCGTCGGACGCGGCGACCAGCAAAGGTAGCGGCCCGAAATCCTGCCCAGACAGCGCGCCGGTGCGACCGAAGGAACGGCCAATGCGGATCGTGCGGCTGCATCGCTCCCAGGCTGAAGGATAATCCGCAAGACCGTTGCAGCGATTGCTAGCGACGACAATCGGTTCTTCCTCGAACGACCGCCCGAGATCCTCGGCGACGCGGCGCATCACCCTATTGAGCTTTTCCTGCCGCTTGCTGGCATCGAACGGCACCAGGCAGACAAGCCCGCCGTCGGTTGCAATCACGTTCGCCGGCATTGTCGCCTGCTGCAATATGCGTGCGACGCTATGCTCTACGTCGATCGAGATGCCGCCAAGGCTCTTCGTGCACTCCGGAAAGTCGACGACGATCATATGCTGCGCGGCCGCAAAATTGAGCCCGAGGCGTTGCGCCCTTTGCAACACGTCGCCGGCATCACGCCAGCGCCGCTCCACGACCTCGAAAAACAACTCCGTCTGGGTGCGGGTCTCGAACCGGAAGCGGATGAAACTGCGCATCATCTGGACGTTAAGCGCGAACTTGGCGCTGTCGAGCATCAGCAGATCCAGGTCACTGAATTCGCGCGCCGACGGAAAAATGATCAGCGCACCGACCAGCTGCGCATCGACATTCAGGGGCTCGATCCGCGCCGAAATCGCGAATCGACGCGTTCCGTCATCGAGAAACAGATTGGCCGTCTCGCTGCTGCCGCGATCGATCGCATCGCGCGCGGCGCGCATCAACGGCCGGCGCAGCGACGTCGTCGCAGCCTCCTGCCAGGCGGCATCCTCGAACTGGCTGAGATTGGGAGAGCGGCCGGGGATCACCTGGTTGGTGGTGAAATCGATAACGACAAGCGGATTGGGCAACAGGACGCCGACCATGCTCGACAGCGAGGCGACCGACCCGTCGGCCAGCACATGTTCCAATAGCGAGGTATGCGCCTGCAATGCCCTCTGCAGACGGTCGGACGACCGCTTCTCCGCCTCCAGCCGGTGTTGCCGTTCGACGGCGATCGCCCCCAGATGAACGATCATGCCAAGGAAGGCGAGGTCCTCTTCCGAGACCTCGGTGATCTGGCGTGCGATCACGCTGAGCACCATCGGACGGGCCTCGCTATCGGCACAGTTCATCGGCATGACCAGAACCGTGCGGTAATCACGCTCGAACGCCTCGCGCCGATAGCCCGGAAATTCCTCAGATTCTCGCGCATCACGGATATAAACAGGCTCGTTGCGTTGCAAAGCAATCAGCGAAGGACTGGTCGCCAATTCCCATCTGTCCGGCAATTGCCGCTGGATGAGCGTTGGATCATGCCGCACAACGACATGGGCGTAGCCATGTGCCGCGTCGATCGCCATGATCGAGCCAAGCGCCCAATGCGCATGACGGCAGGCGGCGATGATGAGGTCGCGCAGTACGGCTGTGAGATCGCCGCCGCTGTTGATCTGACTTGCGACGTCCCTCAAGGACAAGATCTGCGATTTCCGGTCCACGCTGCGCCTATGCTCCCCTGGGCAGGCCGAAGTCTGCACCTTTTCTCGCACTCATTCTACTCCGTTTCGGAGCAAAATGCAGTCACCCTTTCCTGCGAAAAACAGGAAGAGCTTAGGCGCGCTGCTCACTATTTTTACCGCCATCATCAACGGAAAGATCGCGACCATGGATATCGGCGTCAGGAAAATTGCCACATTCATCGAGGAGACCTTCATTGAAGGCGGCAAAGATGCGGAGCGGCCGATCACCATGGTCGTCGTCGCCGCTATCCTGCGCAATCCCTGGGCGGGACAGGGGTTCGTCGACAATCTGCGACCGGAAATCCTGCGCGTGGCGCCGGTGCTCGGCCATGAACTGACACGCCGTCTGCTGGCCCTGATGCCAGCCGAAAAGGTCGAGGCCTTCGGCAAGACCGCCGCCGTCGGCATCAATGGAGAAATCGAGCACGGATCCGCCCTGATCCACACGCTACGGTTTGGAAACGTCTTTCGCCACGCCGTCCACGGCACATCCTATCTCGAATTCACCAACACGCGCGCAGCGCCCGGATCGCTTCTGTCGCTGCCGATGACGCACAAGACCGAATCCGGCAAGCGCTCACACTTCCTCACCGCCAGTTTCCAGATCGCCGACGCGCCAGGACCCGACGAGATCGTCGTCGCAATCGGCACCTGCGACAGCGGCCGTGCCCATGCCCGCATTGCCGACCGTTTCCAGGACATGGCGGAAATGGTCGCCGAAAAGCACGCTTGAGCGGCATCCTCCGCCGCAGGGCATCAACGGCCCGCGCCAGTGATGATTGCGGTTGCTTCACCGGCAGAATATGAATCCACATGAAACTTGACACGATCGACCTGCGCATCCTCGAGGCCGTCCAGCGCGATGGCCGCATCACCAAGGTGGCGCTAGCCGAGGGGGTCGGCCTGTCGCCGACCCCCTGCTGGATGCGGCTTCGAAAACTGGAAAAGGAGGGCATCGTATCGGGCTATCATGCCCGCGTCGCAGTCCGTCGCTTGGCACCCGTCGCTAGCGTCATGATGGAAGTAACCCTCGAAAACCACCGGCAGGCGGATTTCGACCGCTTCGAACGCGTCGTCACCTCCGTCCCCGAAATCACCGCCTGCTGGTCGGTCGGCGGCGGGGTCGATTACATCGTCAAGACCATGGCCGCCGATATCGACGCCTACCAGCGTCTGGTCGACGGCCTGCTCGACCGCGAAATCGGCATCGCTCGTATTTCACCTATATCGTCACCAAGACGGTGAAAGAGGAAATCGCGCTACCACTATCGGTGCTTTTGGCCGCGCCGGAAGCGCCCAATAGCTAGAGGGTTCCTCTGCGGCAGCTGCCTTCTTTGGACCATTCCCTTCTTATCGTCCATCCCAACAGACCATTCCTCGCGCGAAAGCTGCCAAGCTTCCGGCAACTTGCACACACACGGAACCGGAGATGAATGCCGCATTCGGACGCCCCACCTGCCAGCGATAATGTATCTCGATTTCATCGCCGACATGGGCATAATGAACGCGGCATTGCCACCGGCAGGAAATCGTGGCTGTTCAGCGATACCGTCGACTGAGCCAAGGCCAGCGCCGTCATCTACAGTCTCATGCTGACTTGCCGCGCCTGTGGCGTCGACCCGCTCGCGTGGCTGCGCCACATGCTCACAGCGTTGCCGCAGCGGAACCACGAGGCCGAAATCGGCGACCTGCTCTGCCGCCTAGTCGAGCCGCATATCGCTCTCCATGCAGGGCGATCTAGTCATAAAGCAGCAGTCAATGCGCATGGAAAATCGCGCTTACGCAGAAGACATTACGGTTGCTGCTTGCAAGCCCTCAAATATTTGAACGCGTACTTTGCCGACAGCCGCAACGCGGTCATTAGCGAACATCGTAAGTTGATAGACGGATCCGCGCGCAACATGTCCATGGTGCCCGCAGCTGTTGTTGCACGGCATAAAACGAGGGTGCAACAGGAGCTGATCTACGGCACCTCGACCGAGCAAACAAACAGGATACGCAGCGAGTGATTGGGGCATGGCAAGCCGTGGAAGAGCGCGCCGCGCTTGCAACTGAGGAGCAAGACCGGGGGCGAAAGCCGCCTCCTTATCAAACATCTTCTTAGATAAGCTTTTGGCGCGCCTCCTTCAAAGCACAACCACTCTGCAATAATGTTGAATCGGCCACGCACCTTGCGTCGAGTGCCGCAGCGATATCAGGAAGGTGTTCAACAGCCTCCTGATAGCCGGCGAGAGCCTGTACAGCATGCTCTAGTGCTTCGTCCGCGAGTATGAGAGCCCACTCGTTTGATGCGGCTTGAGCTTGAGCGATCACATCAAGCGCATTGCTTCGGTGAAGGCGCGCGAGTAGGACTGCGTCAGCGGTGAGCAGTGAAAAATTTTCTCGGTTCATCATCATCAGCCCTCCCTCCCCTCCTGCCATGCAACAGGTCTTTGAAGTCGAGGGTGAATAGCAAGACACCGCCTATGTCGCACACTTCAAACACGGGTTGCGTCACAGGCTTGCCAAGGGTGATTTCCTCAATCATGAGCTCCCTTGCGGCTTGTGACGCCTCTCTGTGCGCAGATGCGACATCTGGTAAATCGACGCCTACCGTATCCTGGTGAAACGAGTTGGCGTCCCGGACGTTAAAATAGAACCGGGCCATGGGATGCGTCCTTTCCGGAACGATCCGTCGGAGAGCTACTGTAGTATGGCACACTCCGATCTACGTACGGTATCGTACCATTGAGCATGACTGGGGTCAAAGAAACTTTTCCGCGGCATAGTCATCGACTGTTCCTTCCCTTCGTTGAAGCCAGGCAAGCAGACTAGCTCTGACCTCGTTCTTAATCTCGGACTGCACGGGGCGTCCAGTCTTCTGCTGGACGACCATTGCACGAGTTCGAATTCGTGGCCCGTGACGAGAGTCCCGATTTTCATTTTACCAAATCGCAGCCGCGGAGCTTGCTGTCGATGGCAAAGATCGAAAGGCGCTCGATCTCGCATCCTTCCTTCTCGGTCGAGAAAGACGCGCACTGCCCAGATCTGGCGCTGCTTCATGGCCTTCTTGACGCCAACTTGCTTGACTGCGTGATCGACTGCTTCTCGCGCAGCGCCATCCGACGGACAATGTTTAAAAGTCCCATGTGGATCACTCCGTTACCCCCGTCGCTCACCGCGTTGGGGGGAAGGTTCGCATGGCTCAATTCTCAATGGAAATTATCCCTAATGGGGAGAACCCCTCGGGCTGGACCAGCGAGACGCTTCGAACTAAGCCAGCCTGCTCGCCCGAGTAGTACGCCGTGCGATAAATACGGCGTAGCCATGTCTCGAGCGTCCCGGGAGAAAATCGCTAAAACGATGTCAAGGTGAGGCTATCGCCGCTATTGCCATAGAGGATCACTTGCCAGCGTCCGAACCGCGTTGATCCCAAAGCCCCGCTTCTCGACATCGTCCAGGATCGCGGATGCAACGAGCGTTCCAAGTTCTTCCGCACTCGTGATTCCTTGCACGAACGGCAGTTTGTGTAGAAGGAATGGGATCGAAACGCAGTAGATGTTGTGGCTGATCGGCTTTTCGAATTTCGGCCTGAACTGGCTGTCGAGATCAATGCCTCCGGTCGCGATCTCGGCAGTGTCGTCCATGGCGCCAAAAGCTGTCGATGCTTTTGCGGTGCGAGCCTGGCGAACCGCGCCTTGTTCAATCAGGCTGGGAAACGGGACATCCCAAGCTGAAATGGCCTGCTGACCTGTGGCGTCGATAAACGCAGCGAATGTATGTCGCACATTGCCAATATCGACAGCTGCCCCCGTGGCGACCGTGTCATTGTCCAGAGAATAGTCCGACCCAAGTTTCAGAACGGACAAACGCCCTGCCCTATGAAGAGCCAGCAGCCGTTCGATCGACTGGTGCGGCACGGTCGCATAGTCATCGACGAACAAGGTCTTGAAATGATTGTGAAAGCGCTTGAGATCTTGGTCATTGAAATGAGGTACGGCCCGAAGCACGACCTCGTGCATGCTGAGGATCGCATAACGCCATGCCACCGTCGTGCGGCTTGCTTTGTTGGCTTTCGCCTCGCCAAGGTTCATCGCGGCCCATGTTAGGGGATCATACGCGCCCCGCTCCGCAAAGTAAGCATCCGCCACCGTTTCGACCGTTAACATCCCAAGTCCGATGCGCTCCGCATAGCCAGGGTCACTGGCAAGGAGCTGCGCCCGAAAAAGGTCGAACATCTCGTCAAGCAGACGGTCCGGCGCGTTTTCAACGATCTTGTCCACCGCCGCCGCTGTGAAAATCGCTAGGGGTTCATAAGGGATTGGACAATAGAAGTCGGCTTCGGGCAGAAGTCCCTTTCGCGACATCATCGTGATGTGGAATCCGGTTTCCGACGCGGTGTGGTACTGCATGACGCCGCTGTCATCCAAAAGGAACGAACCGTGAGAAGTCGCAACGGACACCACCGCATCGATCCCGCTGAGAGACGTTCCAAGAACGCCGACGGAAACATCCGCGATGGTGTCAAGGTTTGCCGCCGGCCACGGTGAAATGAAGAACCCCGGTTTCGTCTCTGTCTTTTCGGGCCAATCATGGCCAGTTGCCATGACAACATGATCGAAGACGTGGTTTTCTGTGGATCCGTCGAGTGTGGCCACCTCTACTTTGATATCCTGCTCACACAGTTTCACGTCGACGACCCGATGGCGGCCTTTGACGTCAACGACATGACCGCGGGCCACCGCCTTGGCAAGAAGGGCCGCCAACTGAGACTGAAAATATTCCCCCAGCACAACCCGGGGGTAGAATTCCCGGTCGCCAATGGTCTCGGCCGGAACCCCAAGCATCGCGAGCTCCGCAGGGGTCTTGCGCCGAAGCCACTGTGTAAGGCTTTCACACACGGGCGGCAATTCGATGCTGGCGATATTGGCAAGCATCGCTCTGTCGTTGGCGCGGGGGTGATAGGGGTGTTCCCTTGCCTGGATCGGCATTGGCTTCGTAGACAGTCACAGACAGAGGCGTCTCGCTCTCCATCAGTCCCTTCAGCGTGTAAATTCCGGTTGGACCGGAGCCGATGATGGCGATGTTGGTCACTTTGATCCTGTATGTTTGACGCTATTACATTGGGAAGACTACGCGAGGGTCACATTCCTATTGGACTTGGTCGTCTTGGGAACCAGCCGGGCCAGCGCGCTCCAGTTGGCGCTCTTCCTCGATTGTAGCGATCCGGCTATTGGCGGCGTCCATAATCGCAGTTAGGAACTCGATCCGCGTCCAGCCGACCAGATGCGCTTCCTCGACGAGAAGCTGAACGGCAAAATCTGCGGTCTGATCGAGTTCCACCTTTCGCTCTGGTTGGCCCGGCTGCTGGCTCGGAGGATCGATCATCGGGACTACTTTCAAAAGGCTGCCTAGGGGCACGAGAAGACAGGCTGTATTCTCATCTGCGGTTTCGTTGGCCACGAGAAGACAATTCCGTGATCATTATCTCATCATGTCCGGTTGACACGCATCTCAACCGTTGGACCATGAAACTGCCATCCCAAGAAAAGGTTCCAGCTGAGGCGACGCTGGCGGCACGCCATTAAGACTTCGCAGGATTCCACTCCGATATCGCGTGGGGTCCCGGGCGTCGCAGATCCTGCGGAGGTTATTGTGTGCCCTCCCGTGCCATCGCTAACCAAAAGAGCCATTGGCCGCGAAGTCCTGTCACATGCCATCCACGTGATATCGGACGTCATTATCGGCGACGGCGAGCCCGTTTTTTGCTTTGGCTGGGTAGAGGCGGACGGCTCGCTTGTCGAAATGCCGGAGTGCAAAGGTCTGGTTCCCAGTTGAACGAGATATTGTGGCTGCTGATCTGGGGCACTGCCGATCATAACCTATTGGTCGGACGGATTAACCCGTTCTCTCCAGGCCCATGGGCTAGCGTTGCAATATTCTCTCGTCTCCGCTTGGCGATCCCGACCTCAAGCAATGATCCCCTATAGAGTAGGCCCGCTACATTCCCTATGAGGGGCGCCAAAACTCAGATACTCATCAACTTCGCGGCATTGACAACGATACGGAACCGCGACTTGCAGGGCTTTACGCCAAAATCGCGCAGGAGAACCGACTGTCAATCCGTTGAGCACCCATTGGGACAACCAGGGGACCGCGACATCGTGAGCCGATCCAAATACAGGGATCAATTCACCGAACCCTTGATCCTTTTGCAAATCTCACAGCTCACGCCGCATTCCGCCCTGTCCCGCCCTGGATCGCCGCCTCAACAACGTCTAGCAGGCCAGGGAAACGCTCATTCAGCTCAGCGCGCCGAAGTGCGTTCATATGTGAGGCACCTTCGTTACGGGTCCACACAAGGCCCGCTTCACGCAACACCCGAAAGTGATGCGATACGCTGGATTTAGGCCGACCACCGTCTAGCGCACTGCAGGTGGCTTCGTCTGTCATGCAGAGCTTCTGCACAATCTCAAGACGCACGGGATCGCTCAGCGCGTAAAACACTTGCTCGATGCTGATCTCGTACAGGGCTGGATGCTTCATGATTCTCATATCGCCACCTTTATCACCGATCTCTCCTTTTTGCTATTGTTCTATTGTAATCGAACTAACGAAGAGATATGTCAGGCAAACGTTTACCGGAGTTCACGCATGCCAAGACTTTTCGACACCTTCAATCTTAAGGGCGTTACCCTACGCAATCGCATTGCAGTCTCGCCAATGTGCCAGTACATGGCGACGGACGGCGTGGTTTCCGATTGGCACCTTCCCCACTATGCAGGCTTAGCGCGTGGCGGCGCGGGGCTGGTCGTCCTTGAGGCAAGCGCTGTTTCAAAGGAAGGGCGGATCACGCCCGGCGATCTCGGCATCTGGAACGACGCCCAAGCCGAAGCATTTCGCCCGATCGTCCGGGCTATCAAGGCTGCCGGGGCTACGCCCGGCATCCAGATTGCCCATGCCGGTCGCAAAGCCAGTGCCAATCTTCCCTGGGAAGGCGATGATCATATCGCCGATGGCAACCCGCGAGGCTGGCCGACCATCGCACCGTCGGCGCTCGCCTTTGGCGGAGACCTCGGAAAAGTACCTAGCGAGATGACGAAGGAAGATATTCTTCGCGTACAGCAGGATTTTGTCGCTGCAGCAGAACGCGCGCGCGACGCCGGATTCGAATGGCTCATGCTGCATTTCGCGCACGGCTATCTGGCGCAGAGCTTCTTCTCGATCCATTCCAACCAGAGAGAGGACGAGTATGGCGGAAGTGCCGAAAACCGCGGCCGGTTTCTGTTGGAAACACTCGCGGCCGTGCGCAAAGTCTGGCCCGAAGACCGGCCGCTGACCGCCCGTTTCGGCGTGATAGAGTTCGACGGGCGCGACGAAGAAACCCTCAAAGAATCGATCGCCCTCGTCAGCCGCTTCAAGGACGCAGGTCTTGACGCCATCGATGTCAGCGTCGGGTTCTCAACACCCAAGGCGCAGATTCCCTGGGGCCCGAATTTCCTGGCCGAGACAGCCGCACGCGTCCACACCGAAACCGGCCTACCAACATCGACCAGTTGGTTCATCAGCGATGCCGAGGAGGCCGATGCGCTCATCCAGAGTGGAAAGACAGACCTCGTGATGCTGGCCCGGCCGCTACTTACCGATCCGCACTGGCCTTATGCAGCGGCAAAAACGCTTGGTATCGAAAATCCTGCTTGGGCGACGTTGCCACCTCCTTACGCGCATTGGCTGGCACGCTATCGTACCAACTGATCTTCGCCACGATATCCGCATGCCTCGACGCAGTAAGACTTCGGGGCGTGCGGGTTGGACTGGCGTTATCATGGTCGATCCCTAGCCGGATGATTTTGCCGGCGCGTTTTTTCTCGCTAGAATCCTACCCTAGTTTTTTGGTTGGGGAACGGTCCTGGCGGTTTCGACGAGGAAGCTTCCGCCTCGATCTTGGTTTCCGAAGGTTTCGTAATCGCCTATATTGCACTTATGGACCTTGACGATCCTTTCCTTCGACCAGCGCAAAATATATTCACCGCCATGCAATCATTTGGACGAAGTGGAGAAGGCGGAGATTAATGCATTTTCCCGTCGTCAGGCAATCGTGCCGCCCCAGAGGATCACTGGGATTGTATTTGATTGGCTGACTCCGCCGATGTTTGGTCTGTGCCAAACCTTTGCCAGACTGGTTTCAGTGCGCAGCCGGAATGAAGGATGAACAAGCCGCCATATGTTGTCGTTCTGATCAAGGTGGCCCTGCTTCATCGCGCGGACACCGGTAAGGCGCTCGGCCGGCGAGTTGCATAATGAAAGCGGTGGTCCATTGTCGTCGTCGAATGCAGAGAATGCGGGGTTTACGGCGGGTTTGATCGGAGGGATGTCATCCGAAGCTTAGACTTTACATGTCCCGCACGCCAGGGTGTGGTGGCAATTTGAACGCGATGTGCGCGGAGGGCATGGACCGATACGAGGCGAGCGTGCGCGCTGCGGGCGTGCCGGGCAGAATTTTGCATGCCACCTCTCGTTACGTTGATGAGGCGGTGTGCGAAAGCGCGCGAAGGACATTACCGAGCCAGCGGCGGTTTGCGATGATCAAACGACACGCTCATAGAACCCGTTGAGGGTAGCAAACTCTATTCCCAGCTTTGTCAGCGAGGCATGCGCAGACATGTGGTTGCCGTCATCGTGAAGGAAGAACCAGTCATCGAATCCGCACTTCGACTTCGTGCCGTCCGTGCTCGGGACATTGCGGTGGTAGCGCCAATGAAAGGCGTTGCCCGCTTGCTCTCCATGGGCCAATCCCTCAATGAGGGTTTCGCGCCCCTCGTACACGCCGTCGCCGCGCTTGATGATCGTCCACGCCAGGGTATCTATATGTCCGTCGTCAAAGGTGTAGGTTTCCTTGAGCGCCAGTGTGTGTGCGCGCGCATCCCAGCGGCCTTCGGCTTGGATCGTGAACCTGTTCTGTAGCCCGCCCAGTCTTCCGAGAGTGACACCCCATCCTCTGAGCGATCCTGAGAAGAACTCTTCCAGAATGAATCCGGGTTTCTGGTCTACGAAATCTTCGATCTTCACGGTGGTCTCCTCGGTTCGATGCCGCCGGGAAACTTGTGTGTCCCACGGTTGTTCCTTCGCCATCGGTCCCTCGAGGAACTTCAACGCTCCTCATGGGTTTCACGGCATAAGGAGGAGCAGGACATGGTCAAGCGAACAGGCGGTTGCCACTGTGGCAGCGTGAAATTCTCGGTCGAAGGCGAACCTACCAGGATCGGCCTCTGCCACTGTACGGACTGCCGACAGGAGAGTGGATCGGCGTTTACCTATTTCGGGATCTGGCCGACCGAGCAATTCTCGAGTAAAGGCGAGACATTGGATCACGACGGCCGAAGTTTTTGTCCTGAGTGCGGTTCGCGGCTTTTCTCCGCCGGTGAACACGAGGCGGAAATAAAGCTTGGATGTCTGAACCAAGCCCCAACAAGACTTGTGCCCACATACGAACTCTGGATCAAGCGTCGAGAGCCTTGGCTTAGGCCCTTGGAAGGCGCCGACCAGTTCGAGGAAGACAAACCGTAGCGGAAAGCATTCCCCGTGCGTTCCGCCATTGTGGATATGTGACGTACGCCGTCAGCGCTCCCTCGCCTTCGGTGGTGATCGTCACGGCTTGTCCCTTGGGCATGTGACGATGTCCCCTGCTCCTGTCGTGTACGGCCATGGTCCCGGTCAGCGACTGGTCCGTTGCGTAGCGGCGGTACCCGATAGTGACCGGCCCCCATGCCTTTCATCGATCAGATTTCCGACAAAATATCCGCGTTCTGTCCCGGCGACTTGACCAACTTGGCATCGGTTAGGCAGATTTTCTGGACCTTCACTGGCTTCTCCCGTTCTGCTAAAAGCATCAGCGCTGTTATCCTCGCCGCCACGGCCGTATCCTTGAAGATGGACCACCCCTGCGCTGTTTAAAGATTGAGGTGGATGCCGCTGGGTCGGTTTTCGCATATCCTGCGCAAGCTCTGAGGCGAATGGAGGCTTGGATGTTCATCAAGACGGTCGAACCCGACGAAGCAACTGGCGAAATAGCCGCGCTTTATGATGCCGAAAAACAGTCAATGGGCCGGGTGATGCAGGCTACCCAATGCTGGTCTGCTCGCCCGGATGTCATCGTACCGATCGAGAACCTGCTCCACCAGATACGCAACGGCTTTTCACTCGGGCTTCTCAACTTCCGTCTGATCACGTTCGTCGTCGCCGGAGACGTGCCTTCAAGCTATTGTTCTCACGTCTACTTCCGCAGCCTATCCGGTACTCTTGGCCGTGAGCAAGCGCTTGCGGTCAGGCAGGATTATCGAAACGCCGGACTGAGCGATCAACAGGTCGAGATGCTTGCCTACGCGAAGCAGATCACCCGGGACGCATCCCTGATCACCCATGCAGATATACAGCGATTGCGGGACGTCGGCTTTAGCGACGTTAACATTGCGGACATTGCACTGGCCGCATCATTCAGAAACTTCATGAGCCGCTACTTCGACGCGGTCGGTGCGGCCGTGGAGCCGGAATTCCTTGACGACGATCCAGTTGTCAGAGAAATGATGGCGGTCGGACGGAAATAGCAACGGTGCCGGCCGCATTGCAGATGCAAGTCGTCCGCCGCGCCGCCTGATAAAATGAACGCTTTCATTCCAAGCGACGCACCGGATCTCAAGCGCAGGTCTTTTCGTTTTTCCATCCACGCCCGCTTCGTGGCTGCATATGAGCGGCAAGCTCGCTCACCGTGGCGAACATCGCGGTTATGTCGAAACGGTCGGAGATAGGGTCTGTTCGCGCAAGCGGGGAACAAATACTGGAGGTGTTGGTTTTTCCCCGAAACCAAGGAGGACTAATTATGACACTTCCCGTTAATCCCGGCCCCGACCTGCCCGGGCCAACTCCGCCAGTCCAGCCGATTGACGCACCAGACGTGCTGCCGCTTGATCCTGAGCGAGAGTCGGAGCCGGATGCCGGGAAGCTGCCCCATGACAAACCGGAGCACGCCCCGGACGATCCAAGCATCGGTGATGTTTTAAGGGATTTGAGCTAGCTGGATCATCCGTCGACACCAGAACTCGAAGCGTTTCGAGGAACGCCCCTCCGGCTAGTCTGTTAGTTTGCAGCGGGATTTATACGCGACTGCCGAGACGGTTTATACGCTCAACAGTGGTGCCAGAGTGGGTCGTGGCGGGTCAGGCCGAAGCCCGAGCGATCCGCCGCAAGGCCTGCGGTCAACCGTCGGTCCCGGTCACCCGGAAGCACTGGGCTTAACACCCGCTTGACGGCGCCACGATCCCTTTGCGGCAGGCAGTGCTCTCGATGGTTCACGCAACCCGCCCCTTAAATTTCGAACTGTGCGAGTAAAGGCAATGCCGGCGCCGTTGCGCTATCAGCCGGCGGCGTTTTTGGCTTCCGCATGACGGACTTGCCTTTTTTAATTTTCGGTGGCCGGTTGTCGCGCGCCGTCAGTTCAAGCCCCTCGACGCCCGGTAACAAGGCGTCGTCAGCTAGCTGCGGCACGTCGGGTTTCAGAGCTGTAGGTGCCAGTACCGCCGCGGCTTGCAACGATGGCAAGATCACGGTCCGCGGCTTTGTGGTTTTCGGGGCTGCCCGTTGATCTGAGACTTCAGGCTCAACAAAGCGGGAATAGCGAATCATCGGCACTGAGCCTCCATAGTGTTCGCCAAATGTTCTCATTTGAAGACAAGCGTGTCAATGCAAGACATCGGCGCCCTACTACAATCGGCCGCTACTCCGACATGCTTTCAGAAGGAAAACAAAGACATATCTCCTATACATCAAAACGGAGGCTGTGGGACGATATGGACGCGATCGAGCCTGACACGCCGCCGACCTGAAGCCAGAGAGGGGAGCGGTACTCAAGGCGCTGTTTCCCCAATAGATTATTACCACGCCTCTTGACCGGCACGGTTCGCCGCCGCACCCGTCGATGCCGGGATAAATACGTTATGGTGTTTTCGGCCCGTTAATGTGCAAGTAGCATCGGGATTTCGGGCCCAGCAAGAAAAGTCTGGGTAACGCCGCCCAAAAGGCGCTCTTTCAACCGCGAGTGCCCGTAACCGCCGGCAATGAGCAGGTCTGCGCGATATTCCTTTGCAACCCCCTGAAGCACCGTTGCGGCAAGCTCTCCATCTGCACGCCTTTTCGCGACCTCCACCGACAGGCCGGTTTTTCGCAATGCTGCAGCAAAACGATCATGCAGGTCCTCATCTATCACCTTGTCATCGATCACCGATATCAGCACAATCTTTGGCGACTGCTCAAGGAACGGGCGCGCGCCAGATAGTGCTCGCGCCAGTGTAGCGCTGCCGTCCCAAGCGATCGCTATCACATCGACGCGCCCGCAGGATGTCTCACTGGGGTACAGAATAACGGGCCTCCCACTGTCAAAAAGGATGCTCTCCAGGAATGATCGGGCCGTTGGAACAGCTTCCATGATGGAGCAGTCGTAGATCCGTGCTCTTCTCGAAAGTGTCTCACCAATTTGGGGTTCCGAGGCCTCGACATAGGAAATCGTTGCGCCAATCCCGGCGGTGTCGGCGTAGTTCCTTACCGCTTGCGCCAAAAACTCCGCGTTGTCGCGACTTATACTTTCAGCATCTGCACTCATTTTCGCGATATCCAAAACGTGTGGAAATGCGCTGTGGGCATTTGGTATTTTCACCGTCGCGATCGTTACATTCAAATCCGCGCTCTGGTTTCGGGCAAAAGTAATCGCGTTCTGGAGTACCGTGAACGAGCTTGGATCGGGAAAGGTCGTCAACGGCAGGTGAAATTGAGGCTTCATGGGGCATCTCCCTTTCCAGAATTCCTGACTTTTGCGCAGAACGAACGATTTTGCCTCGGTTTCATGCAAACCGATAATGCCAGTATTGTTGCAAGAATACGCCAATTGGCGGGCCGCGATTTGACCCCCATCAATGTTCACACCCTTCGACAGCCTATGATGAGAGCACATCTCGACCCCCATGAGATGAAAAAGGATTAGAGCACGCCTCCCGTCAGAATCATCAGGTAAATGGAGATTGAAAACATGGCTGAACATCCCGCTAATCTTCCCACCAACACGGAACTAAAAACACCGTCGACATCGGGCCTCTGGTCACCCTTTGAAAGCCTTCGTTCCGAAATCGACCGGGTCTTCAATGACTTCACGCCGGGATTTTTCGATCGGACTTTTTTCCGTTTACCGCCGGCATTTCAGGGTAACGTGCCGGCCGTTGATTTTGTCGAAAAGAACGACGCCTATGAGTTGACTGCCGAGCTACCCGGCATCGATCCCAAGCAGCTTGATGTCACGCTTTCGGACGGCATCCTCACGTTAAAAGGCGAAAAAAATGAGCGTGAGGAAAGGAAAGATGGGGACTACTACCTTTCCGAACGCCGGTATGGATCCTTCCGGCGCGATATCCGACTTCCAGCGGCGACCGAACCCGACAAGATCGACGCCTCGTTTGCCAACGGACTTTTGAAGATCACGCTTCCGAAAGCGCCAAACGCGCAAAACAGCAACAGGAAGATCGCTATCAAGGGATCCTGACTGCAGTCGAATGAGTGACAGCCTATACGTTGGCGTTCAGTGTGAGAACGACGCGCGGGCGATCAGTCCCCCGCGCGTTTGCAGTATCAGCATACACGAATATGATTCTCGAACAGCCTTACGCCGGGAACCAACCAATCGGCCTGTTCCGCTGCCTGACGTTCGCTCCAAGTGTGGACGCCCCCCTCTAAGTTACCTGATCATGCGCCACATTGGCGTTGACCGCGGCCGCTTCAATGATTGCATGTCGCTGCAATGGGGCCTCTAGCCGATGTTCGCTATCAACGACATTTGCCTTCGGCTTGACTTGCAAAAGGTTCACAACGCCGACGACCGCACCGAGCTTCTTGACCGCGTCTTCCGCAGCTTGCCGCTGGAAATGCCACGGCACGTCCCTGGAGGGGGTGATCCAACCTTTGTCAACCTTGATGTCAACCGCGGCGTCGGGGAGTGCGGTATCCCATGATATAGCGAGTGCTCTCGCTACGATCTCGTCGTCCGCATGGCGCTTGTGCCCGGGCCAGCGGATCTCGATCTCGCTGGCGACGGCCCGGACACCTTTGGGCAATCGACTCTGCCGTCAATTTTTTAGGCATAGGATTCCACGTGACCAGAAAGCGTTGCGATCCCGTCTTCGACAGCGACCCCGATCTGGACGGCGTCGAGGCTAGGATCGTATTCCAGTCCATCCAGGAGAATTTTTCGGTCGTCCATGTCTTACTCCATCCAATTAAGAGGCAGGATGCACCTCGCTTTCAAAGTGAACCAGGGGACGACAATATTCTTTGCGCTCGATCAAGGATGAGAGAGGCGATCCGCGTTAACCTCATATGCGTTAAAATGAGGAGGTTCTGTGATGACTTACATCTTGAAAGATCTTGCCGAAGGAGAGTGCCGTGCGGTGCTTAGCAAAGCTCGTTTCGGCCACCTCGCCTGTTGCAAGGACGGTCAACCCTATGTAGTCCCAATCTATTTTGTCACCGATCAAGGCACGATCTACAGCTTTTCGATGCCGGGCAAGAAGGTCGAGTGGATGCGGTCGAACAACAATGTTTGCCTGCAGGTCGATGCGGAGGGTGAAGGCAAGGGATGGGGTAGCGTTATCGTCGAGGGTCGATTTGAAGAATATCCGGATACGGAAGCGTGGCATAACCAAAGACTGCACGCCTGGTCGGTTTTACAGCAATATCCTGACTGGTGGGAGATAGGCGCGCTCAAGCCGGACGAACTGCCAATATCGTCAGCGTCTCCGCATCTCTTTTACGGGATTGTCGTTCGAGAGATCCATGGACGCAGAGCGAGCCTAGACTAAATGTTCGCCTGGGGACCGGGTGACCCGTCTCACAATATGCAGGTATCGAGGGTTGCGTAAGTTAATCTCGCACAGAGCCTCATGCATAGGAGACGGGCCATGAACGAGACTATCACATATGTTGGTTTGGATGTTCACAAAGAGACGATCGCGGTAGCGCTTGCTGATGGCGGAGAGCGCGGTGACGTACGTGCGTTTGGCCAAATCGCCAACACCCCAGCGGCTCGCTCCCGCTTGCTGACTAAGCTGGTTCAGCCGGGTCGAGCCTTAAAATTCTGCTATGAAGCAGGTCCTTGCGGTTACGGTATCCAGCGACAGCTAGCGGATGCCGGGCACGATTGTGTGGTCGTTGCGCCGTCGTTGATTCCCAAAAAGCCCGGCGATCGTATCAAGACGGACCGTCGCGACGCCAACAATCTGGCGAGGTTACATCGCGCCGGGGAATTGACTGCGGTCTGGATCCCCGACACTGCCCATGAGGCGATGCGTGATTTGGTCCGGGCACGGCTTGCCGCGGCACGCAGCCTACGTCAGGCCCGACAGCAACTCAGTGGGTTTCTACTCCGACATGGCTTTCACTATAGCCGCCCAGCCTGGACACAGTTGCATCGACGTTGGTTGGTCGGTCTTCGCTTTGAGCAGCCAATCCACAATATCGTGCTTGAGGACCATATCGCCACGATCGAGGCGGCAACCGAACGGCGCGATAGGCTAACGAAGCAGATCGAGAGCACGCTCAGTGACCGGTCATTGGCCCCGGTGGTCGTCGCACTGCAATCGCTACGCGGCATGGCGCTGGTGACGGCGGCGACGGTCATTGCCGAACTCGGCGATCTGAGCCGCTTTACGAACCCGCGCCAATTGATGGCGTATCTCGGGCTGGTGCCCTCAGAACGCTCAAGCGGTGGAACGCGGCGGCGCTGAGCTGAACCCACCACTCAGGCCTAATCCAAGGAGGATATAGAAGTCAGAAAGCCATGTGCGCCTGGGCAAGGCTGGGGGCACGGTCACGGCAGGAGAACCCTCGACCCCACTATCAGCCGGTTATATTCCGATGCTGCTACCTAGACAGAGGACGCTCCGCGACGCATCAGGTCCGGCGGTAACCAACCCGCGTATCAGAGCATGATCAACCGTCGTTTATTTGACCGTGCCTCCTGCTTTCCCCAGGATGCATCCACACGAAACGCAACGTTCGGATGACCGAGCGATGAATTTTTCTATTCCTGCATCTTGTAACGGCGAACCTGAGAGTGGGCTAGTGAGAACCCGATATTGAGAGAGGCCGCCCAGATTTGCTTTTGGGCGGCCGATACATTTGTCGCGGTCCAGTGGACTGCTACTGCTTCTGCGATGCCCCTTTCCATCGCCGAAATACGGCTTAATGAGCCAAAAACAGTGGGATCTTGGCCTCTTTCAACATCGAATGCGTCACCCCGCCGAACAAACGTTGTGCCAAACGCGGATGGTTATAGGCGCCCATAACAATCATGTCGGCAGACACGTCGATGGCGTGTTGCCGCAATGTCTCGTTGATGGGCCGTCCGCCACCGGAAATGCGGTCAACCTCGACCTTGACGCCGTGCCGCGCGAGATACCGAGCGATGTCTGCGCCCGGCTCCTCTCCATTGCGGGAACTGGTAGCGAGGGGATCGACCAGTGCGACGTGGACTTCACCGGCGCTCTTGAGAAAATCAAGGGACAGTTGGGCTGCGCGAGCTGCCTCGTCGCTGGAGTCCCAAGCGAGGAGGACTGCCTTGGGCGTTGTGTGGATCTCGCGACCCGTGGGGTTGAGCAAGATCGGCGTTGGTGAATGGAAGAGCGCGCCGTCAATGACCTGTTTGCGAAACTGCTCATCGCGTGCGGCTTGAGGTCCAACCAAAACGATATCGGCATAAAGTGCGCGCACCGCGATATCATCCGCTGCCCAGGCGAATTCGGTATAGATGTCCTCGACGTCCCAGGAAATCTCGCTTTTTTCCAGCAATGATTTGATGTCACTTGCTGCGTTGTCAAGGTCCTCTATCTCGCGTTGCCGCTCTTCGACCCATACGGTGGAAATGACATCATACGTGCCGATGTAGGGAGCCGCTGCTCCCATGGATACCACGAGCGCAGTCAGGTGTGCTTGGTGCGTGTCACAGAATGTGATGGCAATCTCCAGGTCTTCGTGGAATTTGGTGACATCGAGGACACCGAGAACTGTCTTGATCGTCATTGTCTGAGCCTTTCCTGTTTGAGGATCGTGCAGAGCATAGTCAAGACAGAGACGGGTTACATTGATCTGGCGCAAGGACGAGCGGTGACACGCCAAGCGTTACGCGCACCTCTTTCTCAGTCGATCACGTCAGCGTGTGGAGGAGTTATCTGTCTAGAAGCTGGCGTAAACGTACCGCCAGTTCGCGCGTCGTATAGGGCTTTTTGAGCCAGCTCGCGTTGTTCAGCAGGCTTCCGCTGGTAATCTCGGGCGATGCATACCCGGACGTCAGCAACACAGCAACATCGGGACGCCGTTCCTTGACCGCCTGCGCCAGCTGGTCGCCGGTCAGCGATCCCGGCATTATGACATCAGTGAATACGAGGGCGATTTCTGGTGTTTGTTCGAAGAGGGCAAGCGCGTCAGTCCCGTTCTCCGCTTCCAACACCTGATATCCCAGGTCTTTCAACCGAGAGACAGCCACCCGTCGGACACGCGGATCATCCTCAACGACGAGGACGAGTTCCTCGCCCGTCGGGAAAGCGACAACGTCGGTGCCGGGTGGACCGGCCGGGACGGCTGGGCCTTGTTGGACTGGCAAAAAGATTCGAACACTCGTTCCTTGGGCCGTTTCGCTGTAGAGTTGGATATGCCCACCAGACTGGCGGGCAAAACCATAGACCATGCTTAGTCCGAGCCCGGTTCCCGCACCGACGGCTTTGGTCGTGAAGAAGGGCTCAAATGCGCGTTGTTTGATTTCATCCGTCATGCCGGTCCCGGTATCGCTGACAGCGATGAGCACATATTCCCCTGTCCTGACATGGGGATACATCGCCGCATAATCGACATCGAGGGTTACGCGGCTGACCTCAATCGTAAGACGCCCGCCGTCCGGCATCGCGTCGCGACCATTCAGGGCAAGATTGAGGATTGCGTTTTGCAGCTGTGATGCATCCACCAGGGCGAGATTGGCTGCGCCGGTCACAATGCTACGCAACTCCACTCTTTCCCCGAGCGTGCGCCTGAGAAGATCGGCAAAACCGTCGATCAGACGTCCCACATCTTCTAGCTTTGGATTGAGCGCCTGCCGGCGGCCAAAGGCAAGAAGCTGGCCGGTGATCTTCGCGCCATCGTCCGTGGCCAGTTGCGCCTCACGGGCAAGGTAAAGGAGTTTTGGGTCTGAAAGCTTCGCCTCCAGCATTTCGAGATTGCCGCCGATGACAGTCAGCAGATTGTTGAAGTCGTGTGCAAGGCCGCCGGTCAGCTGACCGACAGCTTCCATCTTTTGCGCTTGGCGCAGTTCGTCCTCCATTCGATGACGACTCGTCAGGTCGCGAATAAAGCCCGTGAAAATCCGCTCGCCGTTGGAGACCGCCTCGCCCACGGAAAGCTCCATTGGAAACAAAGTTCCGTCCTTTCGCAGGCCCGTGACCACCCGCCCATATCCGATAATGCGGCGTTCGCCGGTTTCCATGTAGCGAGAAAGGTAGCCATCGTGAGCGCCGCGATACGGCTCTGGCATCAAAACCTTGACGTTCAAACCACTCAGTTCCGCAGCTAGATAACCGAAAAGTCGTTCTGCCGCAGTACTGAAAGCCGTGATCTCCCCCCTTTCGTCGATGACGATCATCGCTTCTGGAACGGTAGCCAAAATTGAGACCAAATGTGCCTCCCGCTGCGCGAGGTCTCCCTGCGCCTGTTTCAATGCAGTGATGTCATTGTTTGTCTGGAGAACGACCAAGGCCCCAGAGTGCTCCAAGATCACGGAGACGAAACGCGCAGCGATATAGAGATTGTGACCATCCTTGTGCCGGTGCTTGAGCTCCCCAGACCAGATGCCTGTCTCACGGAGCTTGTGACGGATGTCATCGATCGGTTCTGGAAAATCTGTGGCAAGAAGGTCATGCACGATCGCGCCGATCGCCTCGGCGCGGGACCATCCGTAAAGAGCCTCGCATCCCGTGGTCCAGCGCTCGATTACACCGTCGAAGCGATGAACAATGACGCTCGCTCCGCCGAAGATCCGTTCGATCTCGTCCAATCCGTGTTGGGTGACCGTTTGTAACGCCTGGAATTGAGACATCGCGGTTCTTCGGGTTATGCGCTGGCAAACTGGCGCGCGTCTACCTCATCATGCATATCGGCTCCGTCATGAAAAGCGTCAACTTCGCCGGCGAGTTCGCCGGCGAGCGTGATCAGCTTATCGATCATAATCCTGTATTGATGACGCCCCTCCGCCGTGATGACACCACGCGAAGCGAGGCTCGAAAAGGTTCGGGAGACGGTTTCGATCGTCAGGCCAAGGTAGTCTGCGATATCCTGACGTGTCATCGGCAGATCGAGCTGAGACACAACGAAAGCTCTGCGATCACGTCGAGCTGTCAGGACAAGGAATGTGCATACGCGTTCCTCGGCCGACTTTGTCGCCAACAGGACCATCTGTTCCTGTGCCGCAGCCATTTCGTCGCTCAGTCGCGCAAAAAGACTAGGCCGGAGCTCCGGTGATTGGTTCATCCTTTGCTGGAAGCTCTGCCTGGAAAAACGCCGGACCCTCGTCTTCGTTACCGCCTCGGACCCATAGAGATACCGATCCATAAGCGAAATTCCAATCAGATCGCCGGCATACAGGAACCCCGTAATGACGCGGCGGCCGTCGGAGAGTATCTTGAACACCCTGACGAGACCCTCGACGATCTCGAACACGTGCTTTGCGGGATCACTTTGCCAGAAGATCGGCTGTCCCGGCTCGAATGTTTCGATAGGCTGCCTGTCGAAGACGCTTGCCAGGCTCGGCTTAAGGCGCGACGCCAGTGGAATGACGCTTTCGGAACGGGATTGACGGGCAATTTCACTCGGCACCATGACCTTCCTCTCCTGTTTGACGAGAGGAGTTCAACTGGTGCAGGTGACGAGCGAACGCCAAACATGTAATAGTGTGCGCGAAATTGCAACATTGTGTAACAGGTACCGAACGACTTACATTTCACAGTGACCGAGCTTCCGGCCATGCAGAACCTTCTTGTCATCGACGATGATTCACGAATCCGCGATATGCTGACCCGTTATTTCCAGGATGAGGGTTTCGGTGTGACGTCGGTCGCCGATGCATCCTCGATGCGCGCTTGTCTCGCGGGCAAAACGTTCGACGCCATTCTGCTCGATCTCGTCCTCCCCGGAGGCGATGACGGACTAGCGATCGCCAGAGAAATACGTCTCACGTCCGACATTCCGATCTTGATGCTGACGGGGCGTGACGACGTCATCGATAGAATCGTCGGCCTGGAGATCGGGGCGGACGATTATATTGCCAAACCCTTTCACCTCAGGGAGGTGCTGGCGCGTCTTCGCACAGTGCTTCGGCGACGCGCCGCGATCAGCACCCCGAACGCAGATCCCAAGGATGACGTCCTTGTCTTCGAAACCTTTACGCTCGATATAGGCCGACGCCTTGCAGTGACTGCAAGCGGAGGCGAGATCGATTTGACAACGGGCGAATTCGACATGCTCGCGGTTCTGTGCAGCCACCCGAAACGTGTATATTCACGCGACACGCTGATGGAGCTCACTCGCGGCCGTAATCTTGATGCCTTTGACCGAAGCATCGACGCACAAGTTGGTCGCTTGAGAAAAAAGATAGAATCGGACCCGTCAAAACCCGATCTGATCAAATCGGTCCGGGGCGTTGGCTACGTCTTCACCGGTAAACCTCTGTCCAGATAGCAGGACGATTACTGGAGGATCATCTGAATCCCATTATCCCAACGGCTGTAGTCCAATGGCCGCAGCCTTCGGCTCCAGTTGTCGGAGGCCGGCGTCCAAATGCGAATGCTCGTGCATTCCGCATTTTTGGCCCGGTCACGCAGCTGATCGAGGAGAGCCTTGGACACCCCGACGTCATCTGCGGCGCTTGCAACGACGAAGATGGGGACCTCGAGCATCCGGTTATGTGAAAAATCCTCGCTGAGCCTGCACAAAGAAAGTCCCTGAATCACACCTATCGGATTGAGCGCAATCCATGCCTGCTCCCCTTGAACCACGAGGTCGGTTCGGCTCGCCAACTGAGTGCAGTATCGTCGCCAGGCCGCCAGATCGAGCGTCGAGGCGACGGGTTCGATCAACGGATAGACCCTGTCCACGTCAAGCGGCTTGACCTGTGTAATCGTATAAGTTGCTGGCACGAACGTTTTCCTTAACAGACGTCGAGCCCAACTCTGCGGCGCTTGCGACCGATGGGCTGACGTTCCGCGTCATTTGTTACGAAATCGGAAACGGCCATCATTTGCATTGCGATAGATCAATACCAGATCTTCGATTTTAAGTTGAATTGGACATTCCAGGCCAAAACCGGGCAGAGCGCGTCCCTTGCGCGCCCCTCTTCGCAAGGACGAAAGATGCTTCCCAAGCAAGGCAACGAATTTCCGACAAGATGATGCGATCCCGTGGCGTCCTCTTGGTGCTGACGGCCTCTATGGGTTTGCTGACGGGAATAATCTATCTCATTGCGAGACGATCGGAGTTGGCCGCGCTGTCATTCATGGCGGGACCCCTTCCGGTCCTGTTGGCGCTCATTGTCCAGATTGTTCGATCGCTTCGCCAAGGCGACGCCGGGCTCGATATCGTCGCGGTATTATCGATGGCCGTCGCCCTCTCTTTTGGCGAGCATCTCGCCGCCAATGTCGTGGCGCTGATGTATGCCGGCGGGCAACTCCTTGAGAGTTTCGCCTCCAGCCGCGCGGCGCGCGAAATGACTGCTTTGATGGGTAGGGTCGCACACACGGCAATGCGTTATGCCGACGATGCGAGGAAGTGCCGATAACACACGTGCTGTCAGGCGACCGGTTGATGATCCGCCGCGGCGAGGTTCTGCCGGTCGACGATATGATCCTGTCCGGCGAGGCGACACTCGACGAGTCGGCACTGACGGGTGAGGCTGTACCAAAACGCCATTTTGTCGACCAGGAAGTCTTGAGCGGCACGACGTCGGTGGGAGAGGTCTTCGATCTCGTCACCCTTCGTCCGGCCGCCGAAAGCACCTATGCCGCCGTCGTCCATTTGGTAGAAGCTGCCCAGCGAGCCACATCTCACTGCGAACAGGCCCCCAGGTGTTGCAGATCAAGCGCCCTCCCCTTGTTATGGCGATTTCCTCCACCGACAGGGTGTCGGTCGTCAACTGCTGCAGGCGGGCGATGTCGGCAGGGGAGCAGGTTTGCGGTTCGTCGGGGCCGAGTTGGTCCAGCGCTGCGCGGGCCCGTGAAATATTGAGGTCACCGCGCTTGAGCGTCCAGTCGGCGTAGTCGGCCAAATGCTGGCGCTCCAATGCGAATGCGCGTTCTCGAGAGACGTAGAAGGCTGCCAGCAGCGGTAGAGCGCCGGCGCAAATTGCCAGTCCTAACACAATTGTCAGAATACGTTTTCGCCGCACGTTGGCTTCCTCGAAATATAGGATCACTGCAACTGGCTGGAGACTACACTCTTTGGAGGTGTCGTTCCTTACATTTATTCTCTCAATCCGACTTGTGCCTAATCGAACCACGACCGCTTGCAGAGTCCGTTTGTGGTAAGTCCGGAAGCCTTCGCCATCTTACCGGTCGATCACTCAACCTTGTGAACGCTGTCATCAAATTTTGCCCATCTGCGCTTGGGGCATGTGAATCCGATTGTCAGGCAAATGCAGTTTTTACGATGCTGACCTAGAGAAATGCGGACCGAGACGATGTGCAGGAGAACCGAATTATCGATTTGCGCAACTTGCCCAATCGGCTAATATCCGCTGCCGCCTCCGGGAATTGGGCAGGCATGGCTAGGAGGTAACCTTGACGGGCTCATCCCGCACCGCATATTGGGGCCTAGCCGCTAAGCTATTTACCACTCTCGTCCTGTTGGGCGCAATCGCAGTGCTGATCACCGGGGTACTTGGTTACTTCCAAGCTCGTGACGCCCTCGAAAGAGCAATATTTGCTCAGCTAACGGCTGCTCGCCAGACCAAAACACGCCAAGTCGAAGAATATTTCCGAACCATCGATGCAGAATTGCGTCTTCTCGCCAACTCCAAGATGGTTATCGATGCCACGCGCGAATTTCGGGCTGCGGTGGACGAACTCGACCGAAGCGGTACGCCACCCGAACTGCGCGAGAAGGTTGACACTTGGTATACGAAGGAGTTTGTCCCCGCAATTGCACGTGTTCAGGGCGAAGAGCCCCCGACAACTCTATTCCTGCCAGTCGGCGGCGCTCCCTTTTATTTGCAGTATCACTATATCGTCGCCAATCCCAATCCGAAGGAACGACGCAAGCTCATCGACGATCCTGGCGACGGAAGCGACTACAGCAAGATACACGCCGTCTATCACCCGCTAATGCGCGCTGCAGCCGCGACGGTTGGCTTTTTTGACCTGATGGTGGCCGATCCCCAATCGGGTCGCCTGATCTACACGGTCGAAAAAGAGGTGGATTTCGCCACATCCCTGCAGACCGGTCCCTACCGCAGCACCAATGTCGCCGCTGCCGTTGCCCGCTGTGCTGTGCCCCTTGATCGTTTGATCGTCTGTCTTGAGGATTTTGCTCCTTATTCTCCATCGCGTGGCGCTCCAACGGCCTTCATGGCAGCCCCTGTGGTTGACGAAGGCGTCGTCATCGGTGTGCTGATCGCACAATTATCAAACGCGGAGATTGACGACGTTGTAACCGGTGGCCGACGCTGGCGGCAGGAGGGGTTTGGTGAGACCGGGGAAGCTTATCTCGTCGGACCTGATCATCTGGTGCGCTCGGCCCCGCGAGCCTTCTATGAAAATCGTGAGACCTATTTCGCCGAACTGAAAGCAGTTGGCGCGCCGGAGGAAGAGATCGCCGCGATCAGGAGTTACGGGACTCCTGTGTTGCATCAGCGTGTCGACACCAAGGCCACCCAGGCGGCGCTCGCCGGCGTCGAGGGCACAGGGGAGATTATCGGATATCGCGGCATCCCGACCCTTGCATCCTGGGGACCGCTGGCCATTTCCGGCGTCAACTGGGCTTTGGTCGCCAAGATCGATACCGCAGAGGCCTTTGCGCCCGTCTATCAGTTGCGCCGGAACTTGCTGCTCGTCGGGGGACTGGTGCTACTGGTGATGGCTTCCACCGCCGCCTGGCTCTCACGCGCGCTGCTTGGACCGTTGCGCGAGCTCACGGCTGGTGTGAGACGCTTCGCTGCCGGTGACTACGGCGCAAGCGTGCCGGTCCGCTCGCAAGACGAGATCGGCCAGCTCTGCTCGGCCTTCAACGGCATGGTCGTTGATCTCAATGAGAAGAATATCGTGATCGAAAACAAGAATCGCGAAAACGAGCTGTTGCTCCTGAACGTTCTGCCGGCGCCGATCGCCAATCGACTGCGGGGCGGTGAAGAGGGAATTGCCGACGGTTTTGCGGAGGTCACCGTCGCCTTCGCCGATCTTGTCGGCTTTACTGAATTGACGTCAGAAATGCCGCCGAGCGAGGTTGTCTCCTTGCTCAACAAACTCTTCACCCGTTTCGATGCCGCCGCCAATGAGCTCGGTATAGAAAAGATCAAGACGGTGGGTGACGCCTACATGGCAGTTTGTGGCCTGCCAGAACCGGTTGCAAACCACGCCGAGCGCATGGTGCGTATGGCCATTCGCATGGTCCATATTGCCCGCGAGCACGGCATCGAGCATAACACATCTATGAAGCTGAGGGTCGGCATTAATACCGGTCCTGTCGTGGCCGGTGTCATCGGGACGAGCAAGTACATTTACGACTTGTGGGGTGACACGGTCAATCTTGCGAGCCGCATGGAATCGGGAGGCATGCCTGACACCATTCAGGTCACCCGCCCGGTCTACGAAAAGCTCAAAGGTCAGTTTGAGTTCGAGGCGCGCGGTACAATCGAGGTCAAGGGCAAGGGCAAGATAGAGGCCTGGCTCCTGAGATTGTAGGGACGTCGGTTGTTGTGTGCACATAATGCCGAATGCGACGCACCATAGGGAATGCCGGCAAAGCCTATGCGGGCGTTACGCTCTCGGAGAACCCTTGCTGCTAAACGAATTGGCGGGTGTAAAGGGCTGCCTTTCATGCTTTGAGTATCAGTTCGACCTCGACTATCTCAATCTAATGACGCCAAAGAAAAAAGCCAAAAGTCGGAGCAAGGCAAACCAAAACCACTCTTGCGGCAGCTCGCGGTAAACCCGGCCTACCGCTGGAGGACCACGGCATGTGGCGGACGATGGCTCTCCTTTTGAAATAACGCTGCGTCTTGAAATAAGTACGCATCCGAGGAG
>UBTA01000049.1 GCA_900468065.1 Hyphomicrobiales bacterium
GGGGGGGGGGGGGGCGGGGGGGGGGGGCAAGTCAACCCGGAGCTTTCTCCGGCCTGCCCCCACCCACATCCCCAAAAATGCTGCATGGCCAGACCATCCCCCATCAGCTACTCCTCAAACAAAGCCCGCCGCCAAAGGACCAAACCCATGCGCCTGCCCGCCCTCGCCTTCATTCTATCGGTGATATCAGCCCTGCCCGCCGCCGCCCAAACCTACAAAACCCCGGAAGCGCTGCTCAAGGCGCTCTACAGCTACGACACCAGCCAGACCGCCGAGAGCGCCCCCTCGCTCTACTCCCCCTTCTTCTCCGATCAGCTGAACGCCCGCTTCCAGGACGATGCCGACACCACCGAACCCGGCGACAGCGGCACCATCGATTTCGACCCGGTGATATCAGGCCAGGACGGGCAAGCCACCAATGTCGAAATCGGCCAGCCGATCGTCCTCGACGATACCGCCGAGGTTGAGGTGACCTTCAAGAATTCCGAACCGGTGACGCTCTACTACACGCTGGTCAAGGAACACGGCGGCTGGAAAGTCGACGACATCGCCAACCAGCAGGGGGAATATCCGTGGAGCTTGAGTGCTTTGCTTGATGGGGCGCAGTAGGTAACGATATAGGGAAGGTTTCGGACGCCCGCTGCCTTCGTCGCCTCGATCGTTAGATTTTAGTTAAGTCCCTTGGTAGGAGGCGAAAACGGCGGTCACCATAATAGCGGGTATCGATACCCATTGCGGTGGCGGTGATGGCAATCGATGTAAAGTCACGATAAAAACTGAAGTCGTAGGTTATTTTCATTCATCAAAAGAAATCGAACTTTAACTGACCAATCCCCAGTTCATTCATGATTATCTCTTTAGTTTTAGCTGATCTGAATATTCTATAAAATGATTGTGATTTATATTTTTCAGCAATCTGCGACATCACATCTCTAGCTCTGTCAAAATAGATGTCAAATTCCGCCTCACAAGGAATATCTTTCTGATTTTCCCTAGCCATCAGAGCTATACAATACATTATATACCACTGTGTATAAGCTATAAATTCGTTATTACTATCAAAATTTTCATGCCGCCTCAGTCCTCCCAATTCAACCTCTCTACTTGAATTAACAAACATGTATAATCTAGCCAATTTCACCAAGTAATCGGCATCGAGCTTCTCAGAAAATATTACATTATACATATTTCCAAAAATTTCATCGGAAGCTGTTTTCGCCAAATGCGGCTCGTGCAAGCGATACGCGAGCAAAGCTTGGCCAAGCTTCAAAGAATCTATTCGCGCGCGAGTATCACCATGCTCGAATTGATTCTTCTTCCTTTCGTACAATAGGTCGTTATCTTCAAAAACGGTCGCTATCTTCTTTTGAATAGAATCGTTTGCCTTCAAATCTCGGAGAGCAATTCTTGCTTGACTGTTGGTAGCGATGGCAATTTGCTCAGCAATATCCGGCCTGCTTGAAGCAAAAATCTTTATCAACAGCACTACGTCTGAAACTCTATCTTCATCACGTTTAAACGCCTCAAATAGAGAATAAGAAGTTTGGGCACCATTTACGATTTGAAAATCAGTTAATCTAATCTTTGAACCACGAACCTTCTGGTGCGTAAAATCCTTTGCAATTATAGTTATCCCGTTATTTAAATACCAAAATAGATGATTTTCTTCTGAAAGAGCACTTTGGTGTATTTGCCTATTATAACCTCCATCGAGCCCCAGGAAACCACGAATATTTTCATCAAATAGATGCCTTTTAATCGAACCAGTTTCATTCGAAATCATAGAAATGAATGACCGCGCGTCAATATTCGCAACCAATCCCCTAATATCGCAATCTGTTCTTTCGTATTTTTGAACATCTACGGTATCAAGAATACCATCTTCTCTATTTCTGCCATCGCTTGAAAACAAACTTATGACGCTTGTAAAAGAAATTTCCTCTACTGATACAAAATCATACTGCTGACAAAAGGAGTTTAACCTATTTCTCTCATGCACAACCAAAGGTAGCGCATTAGAAGCAAGAAAAATTTGTATATGAATACTCTTACCAGAATCGACCAAACGCCAAATATCTATTATTTTCACGCGCAGGAGTGAATTAACTGAATCTAGAACGCCGTCAACGCGATCCGCTATATCACGTATTAGTGATATTAGTTTATCTATCTCATTTCCCGGAAAATTTCTTTTAGAGTTCTTTATATTACTCGAATATTTACTTTGCAAAATACTGACATGCACAGCACTGCCAGTTTCTTGGATGTAAACAGCATCTGCTCCCCTATCATTTCCTCCATCTGTTATGAGCGATGAAATTTCTTCACCTGAACGGGGAAACAAAGTATCGAGCATCAAATACAGAAAACCTGTAGAGCGATCATCAACTCCCAACCGTTCAGCAGCTCGATCAACTTTGCTCTCGATAAGAGAATATTCGAGTTGCGTTATATGCCTCATACGAAATCCATAAATCTTTGAAACAACTCAAGATAGCTTATTGGTAAACTGACTCAATCTACTAATGATACTTAACCACAGCTAAAAAAATTTGGATTTGGCAGGAGTATCAAAAATTGGGGTTGTATATTCCTGTGTTGGGGAAGGGTGAGACAATGTTGCCGTCAAGTGAGGAAATGGGTCCTGCTGTACGCGACATCGCCCCACCCTCCGTCATTCCTGTGCTCGTCACAGGAATCCAGTGCGCCGTGTCTACGGCGCGCGAGACTCTTCTTCTTGGCAATGATGTCTTTCACAACGCGGACGCGCTGTGGCTGGATTCCCGACACAAGGCCGAGGAAGACGGAGGAAAGGACAGCGCCACATCAAGAACTACGCCGGGGACGTAAGGTTGCCGCCAAAGCATCCCACACTCTACCTCTCCCCTGCAGGATAGAACACAAAATCAACACCTTAACCAAAGGTTACGTATTCACTCCCGTCGCCGATCCTCTCCCCATCACCCCTCCAA
>UBTA01000002.1 GCA_900468065.1 Hyphomicrobiales bacterium
GGCCGCCGTCGACGGCGACTTCGCTGGCGGTCATGAAGCTGCTGTCATCCGACGCGAGGAAGGCGGCCGCGGCCGCGATCTCCGCCGGATCGGCCATGCGCCCGAGCGGGGTCATTGCACCGTAGGCCTTCTGGCCCTCCTCTCCGAGCGCTTCCATCGCGAGTTCGGTCGCCGTCGCGCCGGGCGACAGCACGTTGACCCGGATACCGGTACCCTTCAGATCCTCGCCCCAAGTCCGTGCGAGGTTGCGCACGGCTGCTTTGCTGGCGCTGTAGGCAGTGAATGCCGGGGCGCCGGTGGTCCCAGCGCTCGACCCCGTCAGGATGATCGAAGCACCCGGACCCATCAGTGGAAGCGCCTTCTGAACAGTGAAGATCGTGCCCTTCACGTTGGTGTCGAAAGTGTCGTCGAGGTGCTTGGCAGTGATCTGGCCGAAGGGAAGCGGACTTCCAGTCCCGGCATTGGCGAAGACGATGTCGAGGGTCCCGCGCTCGGCTTTCACCACTGCGTAGAGCCGATCCAGATCGGTTTCATCCGAGACCGAGCCCTTCACCGCGCGGGCGTTGGGTCCAAGCTCCGCCACAGCCGCATCGAGTGCTGGCTGCCGACGGCCGTAGATGTAGACGAAGGCACCCTCCTCGATGAAGCGCCTTGCAGCGGCGAGGCCTATACCGGTGGCGCCGCCCGTGATCACGGCGGTCTTTCCATTCAATCTGGTCATGTCATGCATTCCTTGTGTCGCTTCTCGGGTCATCATTTTGCGGAGACATCCTCCGACAGCCTCGATATGGGTTCGCCTGTGCCGGGCAGTCAGTGCGCAATCGCGCGTATCCGTGGTGCCAAAACGATCCACTGACGCGATGGAACGCGGCGATGATCATGCGCAGTCCGGTCCGATAGGTTAGACTGGTCGTCGAAAGCCGCCCCATGCGGCGCGGGAATGGACCATGATCGACTGGGATGACGTTCGCTACTTTCTTGCCGCTGCGCGTGGCGGCTCAGTGCGGGCTGCCGCCAAGAGCCTGGGGGTCAACCACTCGACCGTGCTGCGACGCATTGCTCAGCTTGAGGAGCGCCTTGCGGCGCAGATGTTCGAGAAGCTGCCTTCGGGCTACCGCCTCACGGCCGCAGGTGAAGAGGTTCTTGAGTTTGCGAACGAGATGGAGGCCTCGTCGCACCGTTTGGAGACGCGCGTCTTCGGGCGCGATCAGAGCGTACGCGGGCTTCTTAGGGTGACGATGCCCCCGTTCCTTGCGACACACCTGCTCATGCCAGATCTCGCCGATTTTGCGCGGTTGCATCCGGATATCGAGATGGAGCTCGTATCGACCGGCGAGGTCGTGAATCTGACCAACCGGGAGGCGGACGTGGCGATCCGGATGGTCTCGGATCGCAAGACCCTGCCGCTCAATCTTCATGGCCTGAAAGGTCCGGATGTGCTTGCAGGTGTTTATGTGTCCCGTGACAGACTGGCCGCGTGCCGTGCGGGTGCGCCGGATCCACTCCGGCCCATCGTCATCGGCGGTCAGGATCTTCCGGGCTGGGTCGACGAAGGGGAAGTTCCCGCTAGAGGGGTTCCGTTCAGGACGCCGGACGCCGACGCGCAGATCGCTGCCGCAAGGCAAGGGATCGGGATGACCAAACTGCCCTGTTTCGTTGGAGATGCCGATCACCTGCTGGCGAGAGTTCCGGGCATCGATCTGAAATCACCGGCGACGATCTGGCTTCTCACGCAAGGGGAGACACGCAAGACGAAGCGCGTGCGGCTGTTCACAGAGTTCATATCCCACCGCCTCGCCGCGTACGCTCCGCTCCTCGCCGGGCGGTCCATATCGCGCGGCTGACGTCCGATGCCAAACGCCACAAATGGGCTATGGAAATTGTGTTGGAGATTGCCACTCCCAAAGGCTGCGGAGTGGCCGCTCTCCGTGAAATCGAAACGCATCGCGTGTCAGTAAAAATCGGTGCGATCTTTGCAGAGCACCCATGCTCAACGAGAAACCCGGAATGGTTTGGTGATGATCCGCATAGCCGGTACAAATCGCTGCATCAGCCTCATGTCGACCATTCATGCGATTTATGCCAGCAATGAAAGTGTCGATCGATGACATCTGCCATCGCCAACTTTGGGACTGAGCTATATCTGTCGGCCAACGAGGTCTCAAAGGTATCAACCTTCCAACGCCTGCGCCTGGTCGAGCATGCCGCAAGAATGATTGCGGAGCAGCGGATACAAGTTGCGGTGACCGGCAACGTCGTATCCATACCGTCAAGCGTTGTCGCAGGCCTGGACATTATTCTCCTGCAGATCGACGACATGCCCGACCCGCTCATGAACCACATCCTTCTAGAGTGTGCGGACGAAATCCGAAAGTTGCATGTCCTGAGCACGAAGACCGAGTAAGGGGGAGGGAGGCCCGTTGCTCGCCCATCGGTGCATCGAACATTTCTGGTATTGCATCAGTAATCACGTTCCCGGGGGCCGCAGCGTTGCCAGCCCCTTCGCGTCCATCGCGACGGCAGCGCCTTGGACAGTAATTATCCGGAGCGCTTTGGATTGCCTAGAGCGCAGAGTCGCAGTGACTGGAGTGGATCGTTATATTCCCGACCCATCGAACTGCGGGGCGTCGTCGCCTTCCCAAGGTGAGGGCATGGATGGGCGGCCGCGATTGGCGGAAGGCATCGGCATCCAGCACTTCAGCTCCGGCTCAGCATATTCAATGACGCAGCCGGGGGAGGAATCAGAGGCGCGCCAGCTTTCTGTGCCGAACCGGTCGCCATTCGACCAATAGGCGAGGTCGACTTCCGCCGGCCCCTGTTCAGACGGGCGGACTGTGACGAGGATTCGGCTACCGTCTTTCGGCGCGCTTGCCATGTGGCGCCACCTGTCTGGACTGTTCATCGTTTTCTCTCCTGCCTCACCGCAAGTAGAGTGTCGCCTCGCCTTCAAAAGCGGTCAACCCAAACTTTGCACAAGCCATCTTCTGAAGACGAGCCATGAAAAATTTGAACAGCCACTCAAGGTGGTCACCCAAGCTGGCCGGAACATCGCGATTTGGATCCGTGCCAATCACTTTCCGGCTAGCACTTTAGCCGCCCCACAGCATCCAATACATTGATCTCTGTACCGAACCTCGCGGATTGATCTAAAAAGCGCTGCAATATTCTCTCTGCATCATGACCACGAGCAAGTTCCGGCGCGAGGCGTTGTTCCAAAGCGTCAGTCCGTGACGGTTCGGCGCCCCCGATAACGATCGGATGAAAGGACATTCTGACGAGTTTGCCATCATCGGCAAACGAACATGGCCCGATGACGCTCTCCCAGACCTCCCGAGCGATCCAAGGCGATTTCTCTGATTTTACGTGGAAGATGGAATGGCCCAGACTGTAGAAGATTGGCCGTTGACGGTAGATTTCGACGGGCTGGAGAACGGGCGCCATGGCTGACGAACATGGCTGCGCCTGCATCGATGCATTTTTTCGCAAACGCTCCCACCGATTCGGGAACCTGATACCAGTCAGAGGCCCAATGGTGATGATGCAGGTAGGCGATGACGAGGTATCCATCCTCTGCAGCAAACGTGATTGCCGCGAGGTTCGCGGGATGATACCGACAGCCAAGACGCTGAACGTACTGGGGCCCTTATGCCTTGCGTTAGGCCAGGTCCGCAGCGGCCATAACACCTTTTCGCCCACGACCTCGGAACTGACTGTTTCCATCGCGTGCACGGTCCACCTTGAAGCAGCTGTTGTCGTGCCGCTGATAATGGCAGTTCGAGACAAGGCGCCTAGCGTACGGATTGCGGTGCATCTCCTTAATCCATCGACACTGAACCAGCAACTTGCCGATGGCGATGCCGATCTGGCGATTGCTACTCCCGATTCCAGCCAACCGCATTTGCGCACGCGGCACCTGTTCGAGATCGTGCGTCGGCAGCGTCTTTCCTAGTTGTTCCAAACATCGTCTCGGCGAGCGACCTTGTCGCTCTGGTACCGCGACGTTTATTGCGAGACAGGCCGGCCGAGCTTGAGGTAATCGACGTGCCGTGGCTTTCCAAACGGTTTCAGGTCGGTTTGATATGGCACGAGCGGCCCCACGGAGATCCCGGTTAGATTTGGATCCGCGATCTCATTTGTGATTTGATGATGAACTGAATCGCGGACAAGCTATACCGGGGTTTGTCAACGAGCGGCGCCAACAACTATCGCGTGCGGTGGCGCTGCCGCGGTTCTTGCGTAAAGTGGCAGCGATATTGAGCTCGGGCGCAAGCAGATCGGACTAACCGGCGAAGCCGACGAAAACGCTGCATGGCGTCTCCGCCTTGATATCGTCGGGGAGTGCCGCCTGGCTCGCTTCGATCGCAATTCGGTGCTGGATTGGTTTGAAGACCTTAGGCTTGCGACAAAAGTTGGTAGGCGTGCATAAACACCCGCCATCTACCGGAACAGCGCACCCTTCCAAATCGCCTCAAAAGGCCTGAGCTTAAACGGCCTGCCAGTCCTGGCCAAGGCCACTGTCAGCTCGGCTTCGCATCAAGCGCATGCAGGATGCCGCGCAGTTCGGCAAGGCCCCGCAGGCGGCCGATCGAGGGGTAGCCCGGGGTGACAACCTTGTCTAGATCGTCGAGCATGCGGTGGCCGTGATCAGAGCGGAAGACGATGGTGTTGTCCGGGGACCGGCGGCGGTCTTCAGTGACGAGTTCCTTCAACACTGTCACCATGTCGACGTCGCCCTCGAGATGGGCGCTTTCATGGAAGCTGCGGCCGTCTCCCTCTCTTGTTGTGGCGCGCAGATGTGCGAAATGGATGCGTGCGGCGAAACGGCGGGCAATCGCGCTCAGATCGTTGTCTGCACGAACGCCGAGGCTGCCGGTGCAAAAGCACATGCCGTTGGCGGGTGAGGGCACCGCGTCAAACAGGGCGGCGTAGTCGTTCGCGGTCGAGGCAATGCGCGGCAGGCCGAACAGCGGGCGTGGCGGATCGTCGGGATGCAGGGTTAGTTTGACGCCATACGCCTCTGCCGCAGGGGTGACGGCCTCCAGGAATTCGATCAAATGTTGGCGAAAACGGCCGGCGTCGACACCGCTATAGGCGGCGAGCCGTTCGCGAAAGCCAGGCACTGTCATTGGTTCGGTGGTGGAGCCCGGCAGGGCTGAGGTGATGATGCGGGTGATCTCTGCCATCTCGGTTTCCGGCATCGCCTCGAAAACGGTTTTGGCGCGCTCGCGGTCACTGGCCGAATAGTCCTTTTCGGCGTCTTGGCGCTTGAGCACGAAAAGGTCGAAGGCGGCAAAGCGCTCGTGGTCAAAGCGCATGGCGGTCGCGCCGCTCGGGGTGACGAAGTCCAGCTCGGTGCGCGTCCAGTCGACCACCGGCATGAAATTGTAGCAGACGATTTTGATGCCGCAGGCGGCGACTGCCTCAAGGCTCGCAATCCAGGCTTCGATCTCGGCCTTTGCTTTGCCGCCGGTGCGCTTGACGGCATCGGGGATGGGAATGCTTTCGACGACAGACCAGGTGAGCGGGGAGCGGCCGGCGGGCGTGGTTTCGATCAGGTTCTGGCGCTCGCGCACCTCGCTTTCCGTCCAGGCGCGGCCGATTGGCACCTGGTGCAGCGCCGACACGATATTGGTCGCCCCGGTCTGGCGCACATCGTCTAGCGTCACCGGCGCATCCGGTCCAAACCATCTCCATCCCTGACGCATGCCTGCTTCTTCCTCCGGTCTATTCAGTGTGTTGTTGTTCAGCAAAAATAGTCGGGGTGCATGACGCGCAATTCGGCAACGTCGGGAATGACCGCGCTCAAATGGTGCATCATAGCAGCCCGGGCGCCATCGACGTCGTGGGCGGCGATGGCATTACGGATGGTCACATGCTCTTCGATGACGCTCTCCATGCGGCCAAGTGCCGGCAGGGTCAGGCGCCGGGCGCGGTCGATCTGGATCTTGACGGTTTTCAGGATGGACCAGATGCCAGGATAGCCGGCGATGCCGGCGATCGTTTCGTGGAAGGCCTCGTCCTGCTCGTGGAAAAGCGACGTCTCGTTATGGGCGGCATGGACCCGCTGGCGGGCGATGATGGCGTCCAGCTTGGCGATGTCGGCAGGGGTGGCAATGGTGGTTGCCGATTCTACCGTCGTTCCCTCCAGCGACTTGCGGATTACCACCGCCTCGGGAATGGCGGCGACGGGAACCAACGATACGAAGGTGCCGGACTGGGGAAAGATATCGACAAGTCCAGCCTCCGCCAACCGCAGCAGCGCCTCACGCACCGGCGTCCGGCTGACGCTGAATTCCTCTGCGATCCGTTTTTCCTGCAACGGCATGCCAGGCGGCATCTGCAGCGATGTGATCGCCGAATGCAGCCTCTCATAAATCGCTGATCCTGCCGTGACGCGCCGGAGCTTTGCGGCCGCCGGCTCTGCAAGGAGCGGCGTGATGATGCTGCGGGGCGATGATGGCATGAAGTCTCTCGAAGCGTTGACACTGTTGTGAATACTAGTATATCAGTTTCATCACGTTGCCAAGACGTGAAGCGGGAGGAGCGACAAGGAATGGCATTGCACCCCGACAGACTGTTTCCTGCCGACCCCAGTACACGGGCGATCGCAAGGCAGCTTTACGAGACCGTTCAAGGACTGCCGATCATATCGCCGCATGGCCACACGGATCCGTCCTGGTATGCGGAAGACAAGCCGTTTCCCGACCCGGCAGCGCTGTTCATCACCCCCGACCACTATGCGACGCGCATGCTCTATTCGCAGGGTGTGCGGCTGGAGGACCTGGGTGTTGCGCGGCGTGACGGCGCGCCGGTCGAGACGGACCCGCGCACGATATGGCGGTTGTTTGCAAGCCATTTCCATCTTTTTGCCGGAACACCCACGCGCATCTGGTTCGAGCATTCCATGGAGACTGTGTTCGGGATTACCGAGCGCCTGTCGCTGAAAACCGCAGACGCCCTGTTCGACCGGATCGAGGCTGCAATCCCGATGCCGGCCATGCGGCCGCGCGCCCTGTTCGACCGGTTCGGCATTGAAGTGATCGCCACCACGGACAGTGCGCTCGACGATCTCAAGCATCATGACGCAGTGCGCCATTCGGGATGGCATGGCCGCGTGGTGCCCACATACCGGCCGGATGCGGTGGTCGATCCACAGGTGCCCGGATTTGCCGGCAACCTTGAGCGCTTTTTCGCCATCACCGGGGAGGCGGCGACTTTTGCCGGTTACCTGAATGCGCACCGGGCGCGGCGTACCTTTTTCAAGCAGCGTGGCGCCACCGCGACGGATCATGGCCATGCCACAGCCCGGACCGAGAACCTGTCGTCCGGCGATGCAGCTCTGTTGTTCGACAAGGTGCTTGCCGGGAAGGCGGACGCCGCTGAAGCCGATGCCTTCCGCGGCCAGATGCTGACGGAAATGGCGCGAATGAGCCAGGATGACGGGCTGGTGATGCAGATCCATCCGGGCTCCCACCGCAATCACAACCCCTCGCTGTTTGCGGATTTCGGGCCTGACAAGGGGGCGGATATTCCAAAGGCCACCGGCTATGTGCAGGCGTTGAAGCCGCTGCTCGATGCTGTCGGCAACGACCCGGCGCTGTCGGTGATCCTCTTCACGCTCGATGAGACCGCCTATTCGCGGGAACTGGCCCCGCTTGCGGGCCATTATCCCGCGTTGAAGCTTGGGCCAGCCTGGTGGTTCTTCGATAGTCCTGAAGGCATGCGCCGTTATCGCGAGACGACCACGGAAACCGCCGGGTTCTACAACACGGTCGGCTTCAACGACGACACCCGTGCCTATCTGTCGATTCCGGCCCGCCATGACATGGCGCGGCGGGTGGACTGCGCCTATCTCGCCCGGCTCGTGGCAGACCACCGCCTCGACGAGGACGAGGCATCCGGTTTGGCACACGAACTCGCCTACGGGCTGGCAAAGAGGGCCTATCGACTGTGACGATCTGGCAGACCGGTGCGCAGGGTGCGCCGGCTGCACAACAAGGGAGGAGAACGACATGAATGTTACGCGCAGGACTTTCGTCGGTGGAGTTGCCGGCTTGACGGGGCTCAGCTTTTTGCCCGGCCGGCTTTTTGCACAGCTCAAGGCGCCGGCAAGCCCGGTCGCCATCACGGTGGTCGACGTCGCCGGCAATCTGGCTTTGACACAGGGCATGCTTGAGGCCTATGCGGCGACAAAGCCGGAATGGGTATCGAGCTTCGCCTTCACCAAGGCCCCCGCACCGGAATTGCCCGCCAAGCTCAAGGCGCAGCAGGCCGCCGGCAAGGTCGATATCGACCTCGTGCTCACCGGAACCGATGTTCTTGCAGCCGGCCTCGACCAAGGGCTCTGGATCGATCTTGCTGCCCATAAGGCCGACCTGCCCAATCTGGAAAGTATCCTTTTGCCGCAGGCGTTCAAGATGCAGGCGCTGGCCAAGGAGCAGGGTGTCGTCGTCACCTATTATCCATCTGGCCCGCTGATTGAATATATGCCTGACAGAGTCGCGACCCCGCCAAAGACGGCTCAGGAACTGCTGGAATGGTCAAAGGCCAATCCGAACAAGTTCATGTACGCCCGTCCGGCCAATTCTGGTCCCGGCCGCACCTTCCTGATGGGGCTTCCCTATATCCTCGGCGACAGCGATCCGCGCGATCCGGTCAAAGGCTGGACAAAGACCTGGGAATATCTGAAGGCTCTGGGTGAAAACGTCGAATATTACGGCACCGGTACGACGCAAGTGATGAAAGAGCTCGGGGAGGGCACCCGCGACATCGTCGTCTCGACGACGGGTTGGGATATCAACCCGCGGGCACTGGGCATCGTTCCGGCCGAAGCCAAGGTCGGCAAGCTCGAAGGCTTCCATTGGGTGACGGACGCCCATTACGCCGTCATTCCGAAGGGTGTTTCCGACGAGAAGGTCGCCGTTCTGCTCGATATCATCAACTTCATGCTGCAGCCGCAACAGCAGGCGATCGCCTACGATCAGGGCTATTTCTATCCGGGCCCGGCGGTGAAGGATGTGACGATCGAGATGGCGCCGCAGGAAAGCCAGGACGCCATCAAGGAATTTGGCCGTCCAGAATATGCCGACTGGATTGCCAACAATCCGCTCGAGGTACCGCTTGAGCCGGCCCGGATCGTCGAGGCATTCCGTATCTGGGACGAGCAGATCGGCGCATCCAAGGGCTGAGCCTGACAGGACCTGAAACGGCGGCGGTTTCGCCGCCGTCTCAAACTGCTTATCGACGTGGAGGAGACGACCTTGAATTTTCCGGTTCAAACCGCGGCGGCGGTGCTTTCGCCCAAACAGACGGCCCGTCTTGAACTGGATGGCCTGCGCCGCTCGTTCGGCGCCTATACCGCGCTCGACGGCATCGATCTTTCCATCGAACCCGGCGAATTCATAGCGCTTCTCGGCCCGTCCGGTTGCGGCAAGTCGACGGCGCTCAATTGCGTGGCCGGGCTTCTGGCCCTATCGGGCGGTGAAATCCGGTTGGGCGGCGACCGTATCGACCAGCTCGAGCCGGAAAAACGCGGTTTCGGCATGGTGTTCCAGAGCTATGCGCTGTTCCCGCACATGAGCGTGCGGCGCAATGTCGGCTTCGGGTTGACCATGCAGGGTATTCGCGGCAGCGAGGCCGACCAGCGTATCGAACAAGCCCTGGCGCTGGTCAGGCTCGAAAGCCAGATCGACAAGCTGCCGGGGCAACTGTCCGGCGGACAACAGCAGCGCGTGGCGATTGCCCGCGCCATCGTCATCCGGCCGCCGGTCGTGCTGATGGACGAGCCGCTGTCCAATCTCGATGCCAAGCTGCGGCTTGAGATGCGCGCCGAAATCCGTGGCATCCACGATCAGATCGGCTCGACAACCATTTACGTGACGCATGATCAAGACGAGGCGCTGTCGCTGGCCGACCGGATCGTCGTGATGAACCAGGGCCGGATCATGCAGATCGGCTCGCCGCAGGATCTTTACCAGCGGCCCAATCATATCGACGTCGCCGATTTCATGGGGTTTCGCACGCGCATCAATGGCCGCGTCACCGGTGTGTCCGGTGAGGAAGCCCGCATCGAGGTGGCCGGAGCGCAGCTTACGGGCACAATGCGCGAGCCGCTCCAAGTTGGCGATGCTGCAGTGCTGTCGGTTCGGCCCGAGGATCTTGTCGCCGTAGAGGACGGCGACGGTATGCCCGCGACCGTCGTCAACATGGAATATCGCGGCCGTGCCTTTTTCGGGCTGGCCAGGTCGGCGGATGGTTCCGATCTCTATTTCCGCGCTGAACAGGCCTTGCCGCGCGGTGCATCCGCGACATTGCAGCCGGCGCTGGGCCGGGCGCTGTTGTTCAAGGGAACGGGCGCATGAGCACGCCGTCGCTTCGCACCCGGCTTGCCGCACGCGGTTTGGACGGCACGACGCTTCTGGTTCTGCCGGGGCTTGCGGTCATGCTCGGTCTGTTCATCTATCCGTTCGTCTACGGACTTGCCGATTCGGTCATGCCGAAGGAAGGTCCCTGGTATGCCAACTATGTGGCATTCTTCAGCGATCCCTTTCAATACCGCACGATTGCATCGACGCTCTGGCTGGCGCTGCCGGTGACGATCGTCAATCTCGCCTTTGCCGTGCCGATCGCTTTCCGCGTCCGGCTGATGTCGCGCCAAAGGCTTCTGACGACGATCCTCGTGCTGCCGATCACGCTCGGCACAGTTTTCGTGGCCGACGGGCTTTTGACGTTTCTCGGTCCACAGGGCTGGTTCAACCGCGTGCTGGTCCTTATCGGCTTGCTGGATGCCCCGGTGAAGCTGACCAACAACTATTGGGGTGTGTTCGCCTCGCTGGTCATCACCGGCTTTCCCTTCGCTTTCCTTTTGACGCTGTCCTACGTGACCGGCATCGATCCCGCGATCGAACAGGCAGCCGCCACCCTTGGCGCCAACGCCCGTCAGCGGTTCACGAAAGTCTTCCTGCCGTTGCTGGTGCCGGGGCTTGCCGTCACCTTCTGCCTGGCTTTCGTTCAGGCCTTTGCCGTCTTTCCCTCCGCCGTCCTGCTCGGCGCGCCGGCGGGGCCGACGCGGGTGATCTCGATTGCCGCCTATCAGGCGGCCTTCGAGCAATACGACCATTCGCTGGGGACCGCGATCGCCATGATCATGGGGGCGGTGGAGCTGATTGTCGTGCTGGCCGTTCTGGGAGCGCGATCAATGTTCTATCGCGGCCCGACCGGGGGGACAAAGGGATGATAACGCTGACAAACCCTGCGCCTGACCACTCATGCTTCCGGGAGATGCCGCTATGATCCGTGATCAGGGCCTCGTGTCGAAAATCTGGCGTTATGCCGTCTGGGCGGTTGCCGGCCTGTTCATTCTCAATCTCGTCGGTGTGATCGCCGCCGTAGTGGTCAATTCCTTTGCCACCCGCTGGCTCGGCACTTGGCTGCCGATCGGCCTGACAACAAAATGGTATTTCAGCGCCTGGAAGGAGTTCCAGCTGTCCAGCGTCGTGTTCGTGACCTTCCAGATCGTCTTCACCGTGGTGCTGATTTCCGGGGTCCTTGGCGTGACAGCGGCCTATGCGCTGGCGCGGCGGGATTTTCCCGGAAAGCGCCTCGTTGTATTGCTGTTTCTATTACCCCTGCTCATTCCGCCGCTGACCTACGGCATTCCACTGGCGACGGTGCTCTATCAGCTCGGTCTTGGCGGTTCCTTCTGGGGCGTCGTGCTGATCAATCTCGTACCCTCGCTGCCCTTCGTCGTTCTGGTAATGATCCCCTTCATCGAACAGATCGACCCGCGCATCGAGGCAGCGGCGCGCGTCTTCGGGGCCGGTACCGGCAGCCTGTTTTTGCGCATCCTGTTGCCGCTTCTGCTTCCCGGCATGCTGGCGGCACTGCTTCTGGTGCTGGTGCGCACGATTGCGATGTTCGAGCTGACATTTCTCATCGCCGGGCCGACAAGCCAGACGCTGGTCGTTTCGCTCTACTACGCCGTCTTTGCCTCGGGCGTGCGGGCCGGACAGTCGATCGACGCCATGGCGGTGATATACATGGTGACGACGCTGTTCTGGCTGATCCTAGCCCTGCAATTTGTCAATCCCTCGCAAATCGTCGCCCGCGCCAAACAGCAGCCCGCATCATGACCCGATTATCGAATGAGACCCTGGCGCATCTGCCGGAAACGATCGCAAAGCCGGGTTACGACCGGAAGAAGGTGAGCATAGGCATCGTCCATCTCGGGATCGGCGCGTTTCACCGCGCGCATCAGGCGGCCTTTACCGATGAGGTTCTGGCCGCTGATCCCTCCTGGGGGATTTGTGGGGTCTCGTTGCGCAGCGCCGAGACGCGGGATGCGCTTGCACCGCAAGACGGGCTCTATACGCTGAAGGTTCAGGATGGCGCGGGCGAGACGCTGCGTATCATCGGCAGCGTGGTCGAAACCCTTGTCGCGCCGGAGGATCCGCAGGCTGTACTCGTGCGGATGGCTGACCCGGAAACCCGTATCGTCTCGTTGACCGTCACCGAAAAGGGCTACTGCCACGATCCGGCGACCGGTACGCTGGATGGCAAACATCCAGATGTTCTCCACGATCTGCAAAATTCGGATAACCCCCGATCGGCCATCGGCTTCATCGTCGAGGCACTGGCACGCCGGCGGGCAGCAGGCGTGGCGGCATTCACACTTTTATCGTGCGACAATCTTCCTTCAAACGGCCATGTGCTAAAGCGTGTCGTCAGCCGTTTTGCCGAGCTGCGTGATCCTGCACTGGCCGCTTTCGTCGCCGATGTCGCCTCGCCATCCACCATGATCGACCGGATCGTGCCGGCAACGACGGATGCTGATCGTTCCGCCATTGCGGTTGCGCTTGGTGTCGACGATGCCTGGCCGGTGGTGACCGAGCCGTTCCGGCAATGGGTCGTGGAGGATCTTTTTCCGCTTGGCCGGCCTGCATGGGAGGAGGCGGGCGCCGTGTTCGTCCCCGAGGTTTCTGCCTTCGAGACGATGAAGCTGCGGCTTCTTAACGGCAGTCACTCGACACTTGCCTATCTCGGCTTTCTCGCTGGCGCTGAAACCGTGGCGGAATCCATGGCCTTGCCGGGCATGCAGGCGCTGATCGAGGGACTGATGCGCGAAGAGGTTTCTTCGACGCTGCCGCCGCTTGCTGGTTTTGATCTGGCTGCCTACCGTCTGGCGCTGATTGCGCGTTTCAAAAATCCCGCGCTGCGCCATCGCACCTGGCAGATCGCCATGGACGGCTCGCAAAAACTGCCGCAACGTCTGCTCGCAACGATCCGTGACCGCATACGGGCAGCGGCGTCCTATGATCGGTTGGCGCTCGGGGTTGCCGCCTGGATGTCTTATGCAAGCGGGTTTGATGAGGCTGGACACGCGATCGACGTTCGTGATCCACTGGCGGGACGCATCGCGGCAATGACGCAAGGTCTGGATGATCCGGAAGAGATCGTCGCGGCCTTCCTCAGTTTGACGGAGGTCTTCGCCGACGATTTAGGCGGCGATGCCGGTTTCCGTTCGAGGCTGGTCGATAGCCTGTCGCGTTTACGATCGGGTGGCGCCGCTGCAGCGTTGTCGGCTTGGGGGCAGCACAGCGCGTAACATCGGCATTTTCCGCAAGACCCGCACTTCAACTCATCGGCACAGTGCCTAAAAGTCTACCATCAGGTTCGCCTGTGCTGCGTTTGACTGCGATCCATCGGCGAATTCACCCGAATAGGTCAGCGTTAGGCGAGCGGATTTGGAGAGTTTGGCAGAAATGCCCGCCTCGATGACCAAGGCATCGCGCGGCATCGTGACACCTTCAATCATGAACGGTGTGCCTCCGGAAAAGGCGAGGCGGGAGGAGGGTGTCAGGTCGCCGGCGGCGTGCTGCCAACCCAGCATGCCAGTGACGGCGACGGGGAGTTCAGCGGTTGGCAGATCAGACGAGAAGCGGATCCCTGCTGTCGATAAGGTGATCGCATCCGAGCCGCCTGCCGCTGACAGGGCGGCCGCACCACCGCTTTCGCGGAAACCATCGGTATTGAGGCGGATATAGGCAAGATTGGCGAATGGCTGGAGATTGATGTCATCCATCTCCAGCGTCCAGGAAAGATCCGCGAAAACCTGCGTGGTGGCGCTGTCATAATCGGCTGTCAGCCTGTCGGCAAAGGTGCCAAAGGAAATGCCACGGCCTGTTGACGTCTCGTTGCGCGAGTAAATGGCACCACCAGTCAAGTCCAGCGGTCCGATACCGCCCCACGCATAGAGGCCGACGTGATAGGACTGGGCTTTCGCCTGCGGTTGCATCGAAAGATGGCTATAACCGAACAGACCGCCCAGGCACCATTGATCGGAAATCGCGGCATCGACCCCGAAAATCGCGCCGCCAACACGGCCATCGACGCCCGTTGCATTTCCGTCGCCTAAGACGGTGTTTGCCGCGAGGAAGCCGGAGGTCCAGAACGCCGCATCGCCGGCCTGCACGGAATGCCGCCCGGCAGAAGGGTGCATTCGGTCGAGTATCGCTTCACGCTGGAAGCGGCTTTCCCACAAAAGTTCGCTCTTGAGAGAGGCGTGAACTTCTCCGTTTAGCTGCGAGAAGGCGCTGCGGGCAGTTGGCGCGTCCAGTGGCAAAACGGCCATAAAGAGCGGGGTTGATGCCCCCAGAGCCTTAATGGACGCTGCTGCTGCGCGATCATTTTCAGTCGCCACGACATCGGCAAATCGCACGTTATTGCGATCAAGTGCGAGATCGACGGTCGTCGGGCCGTAGGTCAGCGTCGGTAACAGAAAGGCAAAATCGCTGGCAACGCTGTCAAAGGCGCCGGTGACACTACCGGCGGTCAGGATCGTGTAGTCGGTCGCCACGCCATAGGTGCCGCTTGCGGCCTTGATATCCAAAGTGCCACCTTCGATGACGAGCGCGCCCGCGGCATTCACCCGGTCGGAAAGGCCGCTTGCGTCGATATCGACCTCGTAGGTCGATGCGGCCCGCAATGTCAGATTTCCGTTGACCGCAAGCGTCTGGATGCCCGGTCCAGGCGCCAGCACGCCGCCCGCATTCACCGTCAATCCGCCAGCAACACCGCTACCGGACAACAGCCCGCCATCAAAGACGTCAATCGACCCCGTAACCGTTCCTTGATTGACGAGCGCGCCGCCCGTGACCGATGCCGTTCCGCTGATCGTCCCGGTGTTGGAGAATGTCCCGTCACTGTTTATCAGCGAGGCAACTGTTCCGTCGTTGAGAGCGTTGCCGGCATTTGCGACCGCGCCAGCGGTTGCGCCGCTGTTGTTGGTGAACGTACCCTGCGTCCCGATGCTGACGTCACCGAGCGCCGCGTTATTGACGACGTTGCCGCCGCCGACCGTCGTGGTATCGGTGACCGTGCCGCCGCCATTGTTGGTGAACGTCCCTGCGTCGTTCTGGAGGGATGCGACGGTGCCCGCATTCGATACGGCGCCTGAGTTCCGGATCGTGCCGGCCGTGGCGCCGCTGTTGTTGACGAAAGTGGCGACCGCTGCGACGTCGGCGTCGGTGATGACGAAGTTATTCGCAACGGTGCCGCCGGAAATCGTCGTTTTCCCTGTGATCGTGCCGCCGGCATTATTGGTAAAGTTTCCTGCGGTGTTGGTCAGGGAGCCGATGGAGCCGGCATTCGAGGTATTGCCCGCATTCGTCACGGCCCCGCTGACAGCGCCGGTTGTGTTGGTGAAGGTGGCGCCCGCGCCGACACTGACGCCATTGAGGGTCGCATTGTTCGTGGCGCTGCCACCGGTGACGGCCGTTTCACCCGTTACGTTGCCGCCGAAGTTGTTCGTGAACGCTCCCGCGTCATTCTGGAGCGAACCGATGGTGCCCGCATTCGATAGGGTGCCGGAGTTGCGGATTGCACCGGCCGTCGCGCCGTTGTTGTTAACGAAGGCGGCTGCGGCTTCGACATCCGCATCCGTAATGACAAAATTGTTAGTGACAGTTCCGCCGGAGATCGTCGTTTTGCCGGCAATGGTCCCACCGGCATTGTTGGTGAAGTTGCCGGCCGTGTTCGTCAGGGCTTCGAGCGTTCCGGCATTTGAAGCGGTGCCGTTATTGGTGAGCTTGCCAGCGGTGGCGGTGCTGTTGTTGACGAATGTCCCGCCGGCCGAGACAGCGACATTGCCTACCGTTCCGTTGTTGGAAAGCGATGTGCCCGTGCCGACAGCGGCGGCACCGAGCGTGCCGTTCACAGCGACGTTTCCAGTGTTGAGCGTTAACCGGCCGTTGAGGTCACCGTCGATGAACAGGCTGCCGCCATTGAGGTCGACATCCGAGTTCAACACGCCGCCCGCATTGATGCCAACACTGCCCGACGAGATCGCACTGCCGCTCGTGACGGTTAAGGCGCCCGTATTGGTGATCGTGAGATTGCCGCCGTTCACGCCCAGCCTACCGATCGAGACGTCCTTGGTGACCTGCGGTGAACCAGTGTTGACGGCAGCTGAACCGCCAACTCCCGGCAGGATAGGGTTCCAGTTCGAACCGTTGCTGAACTCATTATCCGCAACGCCTGACCATACGGACTGAGCAAACGAAGGCACAGTCAGGACGGCAGAAACCAATGCTGTGAAAAAGCCCAGACGCCGGCAAAATGCCGGAAGCAGTTCATGTGTCATGGATCGGCCGATGCAAGCGAGTGCCGACATCCATCGGCGGGATAGGAAACAACCCTTATCCAATCCTGGTTAATGAATATTTAATCTTTTCCGTACGCTCGCCATCTGGTTGCAAATGCTCTTTCGATCTGCGTGCCGATGCGAACTGGAACGGTTATTGCATGAACTCTAATATACATTGCTGTCAGGAGGAAAAGTGTCATGAGTCCGAACATGTCGCATCAATTTCCTGCACTCTGGATACTCATGAGTGTTGGAGAAAGGTACAAACTCATCGAATCCGTTGATGAGGCGGCGCAGTTACTGATTGATCATTGGCCCTCCCACGAGGGCTGTGAATACATTGGTGCACTGGGTGTCTGCCGCGACGCGCTGCTCGGTGCCGTTCCGGCTGCTGAGGCCCGCGAAGCACTGATCCGGGCGGCGGACGAGGCGCTCATTTCCTACATCTGCGTGATCCAAGGGGGCAGGACCTTCAACTTTCTGGGCGGCGGTAGTCCGGCCGGCAAAAGAGGTTTTAAGCCCCGATCCTGGTTTGGGAACGGAGCGTAGCGAAGCGAGTTTTTGGTGCCCCGTTTTGGGCACCCAGGACTGCGGTATTTCCGTCGCCCGCGCACGGCAGAGCCGGTCGCCCTGCGGCGCACCGGGAGACCGGCTTAGCGCTGCTTCTGGCCTCAGTGATGCGGCAGCTTCAGCTTGAAGGTGAGATTTGGCGCCGGTTCCACGCCGAACTGACGCCTGACCTGGCGGGATGCGGAAGCGTCGAACAATGAGCCTGGCAAAGGGGTGGTGAGACGCCAACGGCAGGGCGTAGCAGCATCCGGCATGGCTTGATGGGTCACAGCAGAAATCGGGATGACCCATTCCGGCTTTTTCAGGCCCAAATCCTGGTTTGCGATCCATGTTAGGACGGCAAAGGTTTTGCCATCATACTCGATGGATGAGAGATAAGCGGTTCGGGACGATACATCCGCCTGAACGGCATGCTCGATTTCGCAATCCGAAATAACCTGAATATCAATCTTGCTCGTCATCTGCGTCTTTCAGCCGTTCGCACGTGTTCGATTGATATAGTCTGGCTGTATACCCTTCTGCAACCGGCTGGCGCAGGCTCTCGCAACTGCATACGAGACCCTGCGCTATCGCATTCCCAAATTTGGACTTCTGCGCGACAAAGCATCGACCGTCAGTGTCAGCCAAGTCAGCACCCTGGTGGCCGGGGTGGCATGACGGGCTCGTCGAACGTGCGCTGCAATTTGCCCCAGCCCGGATCGTGCATATGAACGTGCAGCCCGGCGCGCGCGGCGAGCGCCAATGCCTCCTCCTGTCCAAAGGCGATCGCCGCCTCGACATCTGTCGTCAGCACCTTGCCGCCTTCCATGAGGACCTTGCCATCGACGATGACGGTGTCGACATCGCTTCCCAGGACCTGGTGGACAAGCCGGTGAACCGGCATCCACATCGGCATGAGGTGCGGTTTGCGCATGTCGATGACGGCGATGTCTGCCTTCTTGCCGGCTTCAAGGGAGCCGATCTCATGCTCCATGCCGATGGCCCGGGCAGCGTCGATGGTGATCATTTCAAAGATTTTGCCCGGCGGCAGCAGGTAGCGGTCATGGTTGTGGAGGAGATGCTGCGTGAACTGTGCCAGCCGCGCGGTTTGCAGCATGTCGAAATGCCGGCTCGGGGCTGCGCCATCGGTGGTAATCGCCACCCGGATACCCTTGGACATCATTTCCATGATCGGCGTCGAGCGCCCAGGAGGTGCGTGGGTGACGTGGGTGCCGGTTTCGGCCAGGATGTCCATCTCCTCGTGCGAGATGCCCCAGCAATGCTGGAGATGGATGTCGGGTCCCAGCAATGCATTTTCCTTGTCCTGGAAAGCCATGCGAATCTGGCCGGCAAAAGCATCGGAATGCAGGCGCACTCCCCATTTGCGCGCGGTTTCGCGCACACGGCGGGCCTGATACCGGTCGTTCTCGGTCAGTTTCACCGCTTGATCCGGTGACGATGCATTCGACGGCTCGACCGACGGGACGATCGTGAAAGGGGTCAGAAAGACATTGATGCGGCCATTGGAGGCTCCGTTCAGCGCCTCTATGACAGCTTCGCTGCCCTCGATCATTTCCTCGAAAGAGATGTGACGGCGTTCGGGTTTACCGCTTTCCCAGCGCGTCACCGGATGCGGCCAGGGCAGACCCGAAGGACCGACACAAATGATTTCGCGCAAGCCGATCTCGCTATAGGCGCGGGCATGGTTGATGGCGAAGGCTGGATCATCAGCGCGTGGCATCGAGGTGATAATGCTGACACCGGTGGTCACGCCGGCGCGAAGCCGCTCCAGGCCGGAGACGAGGCCATCGGCATACCAATAGTCACGCGTGACATAGTGATAATAGGTCGGGGTGACCACGCGCATCCACAAGGCATTGGTGTCGGCAGCGACACTGCGGATGAGGGCATGCCCCGCGTGGCCATGGGCGTCGATCAGACCCGGGATGATCAGCTTGCCGCGGCAGTCTATGATTGTCTTGTCGGTGTGACGGGGCTCAAGGTCCTCCGCGGTGCCGATGTCGACGATCCTGTCACCGGCAATGGCCAGCGCTCCGTCCTCGATCATGCGCCGCTCCCGGTCGACGGTCACAATCGTACCGTGAAGCAGCAAATAATTTCCCATCCCGTTTCCTCCCATTTTTCGATGATCACCATTGGCGGTAGAAGCGCCGAATATTGGCAACGATAATTGTCAACAATATCATTGACAATAGGAAGAGGTGAAACAATACTCCCTTCTGCCTGAGGGCTTGGCCATGCAGGCTCGTCAACAATCAATAAGGGGGGAAATCATGTCCCGTGTGAAAAGCTTCATTCTTGCCGCGCTGACAGCGGCTGCCATCGCCGCGCCTGCCAGCGCAGAAACGCTTCGCTGGGGCGGACGGGCCGATATCTTCTCGCTCGATCCCTATTCCGTTCCGTCCACGTCGAACCTCGCCTTCCTCAACCATATTTATGAGGGCCTGGTGCGCTACGATGCGGACTTCAAAATCGAGCCGGCGCTCGCGACCGAGTGGAAGCTCATTGATGACAAGCATTGGCGCTTTACCCTGCGCAAGGGCGTCAAGTTCCACGACGGCGCCGATTTCATGGCCGACGACGTGGTGGCTTCGTTCAAGCGCGCCTCGGACGAGACCTCGCCACTACGTGGCAATATCCCGCTCTTTGCCGGCGTCACCAAAGTCGATGACTACACCGTCGATATCGAAGTGACCGCGCCGACCTCGCTGTTTCTCAATGACATCACCAATATCTTCATCTTCGATGCTAAGTGGCTGAAGGACAACAACAGCGAAAAACCGACAGACTTTGCATCCAAGGTGGAGGGCTACACCACGCAGCACACCAATGGCACAGGCCCTTTCAAGCTGGAAAGCCGCGTACCGGACAGCAAGACCGTCCTGGTCGTCAATGATGGATGGTGGGACGAAAAGAAGCATAATCTCGATCGCATCGAGTTCATGCCGATCTCATCGGCCGCAACGCGTGTCGCAGCTGTTTTGTCCGGTGAAATCGACGTGATCGATTCCGCACCGATCCAGGATCTGCCGCGTCTGGAATCCTCGCCTGGAATCACCGTCAAGAAGCGTACGGAACTGCGGACCGTGTTCGTCGCGTTCAACCGCAAGGAAAAGCTGGAAGACGGCCGTCCGAACCCGTTCAATGACCTGCGCGTGCGGCAGGCCTTCGAGGCCTCCGTTGACCGCGACCTGATCAATAAAAAAGTGATGCGCGGTCTGGCCCGTCCTTCCGGCTCGCTCATCGCGCCGGAAATCTCCGGTTATGCCAAGTCGCTTGATACCTATAGCCCCGCCGATCCGGCACGCGCCCAGCAGTTGCTCACTGACGCCGGCATGAAGGATCTCGCCTTCACCTACATGTGCATGAACGACGAAAGCATCAACGAAGAGGATATCTGCTCGGGTATCGTCAACATGCTCAAGCGCGGCGGCTTCGAGCCGACGATGGATATCGCGCCGCGCGCCGTCCAGACGCCGAAGCGAACCAACGGCAAGGCCGACGTCTTTAATCTGAGCTGGGCAAACGAGCCGACGCTCGACGCCTACTCGCTGCTGTCCCAGGTCCTTTCGACACGCAAGGGTTCCACGGGCGTTTCCAATTACGGCGGCTGGTCGAACCCGGAACTCGACAAGCTGGTCGAACAGGCGGCCCATGAACCGGACAATACAAAGCGCTTGGCGCTGGAAGAAGCGGCACTGAAGATCGCCAAGGATGAGACCATGCTCATTCCTCTGCATCAGCAACCGATTGCCTGGGCCATGCTGAGCACGGTCAAGAGTGTCGATTTCCGCGCCGACAACAAGCCGCGTCATTGGCATACCCTGATGGGCAAATAATCGTCACGATAGCCGTTTTTAGCCAGGAAAGGAGCGTTTCATGACCCATGAAGCGCTCTTTTCATTTGAACTCCAGCTCATTCAGCCGCTTCAGGACATACGATGACATCTGATCCCCTGCATACGTTGACGTTGGGCGAGCGCCCCGCCTGCCGCACGCTTTTGACCGCAGACTGGGTTCTCGCATGGCGAGACGGCACGCATCATCTGGTGCCCCGTGGCGAGATCATCATGGAAGATGGCGCCGTCATTTTCGCCGGCCGGTCGTTCCCAGGCGAGGTTGCCCGCCGGATCGATTTTGGCGCTGCCCTTGTCAGCCCCGGCCTGATCGACCTCGATGCGTTGTCCGATCTGGATACCTATACGCTGGTTCATGACAACCAGCCCGGATGGGCGAGAGGGCGCATCTGGCCCCGATCCTATGTCGAGCGCGGCCCCTATGAAATGTACAGTGAGCAGGAGCTTGCCTTCCAGAAGCGCTTTGCCTTCGGGCTTCTGCTTTTGAACGGCATCACCAGCGCCGCACCAGTTGCCTCGCTCTACTACCGCGAATGGGGCGAAACCGTTGCCGAGTTCGAGGCGGCGGCCGATGCGGCCGGCGATCTTGGTCTTCGCGTTTTCCTCAGTCCGGCCTACCGCTCAGGCGGCATGGTGCTGGAAGCGCCGGGCAGGATGGTGCCGGTCTTTAATGAAGCCAGGGGGCTGCAGGGCCTGCGCGAGGCAATCTCCTTCATCAAGCATCAGCAAGGTCGTCACGGCGGTCTCGTCAATGGGCTGCTGGCACCCGACCGGGTGGAAACCTGCACGCTGGAACTGCTGAAACAAACCATGGCGGCCGCAGGCGATCTGGACTGCCGGGCAAGGCTGCATATGGCGCAAGGGCCGCTTGAGCTTGAGACCATGCGACGGCTGCACGGAGCGAGCGGACCGCAATGGATGGCCGACCACGGGCTATTGAGCGAGCGGCTGATTACGCCGCACGCCACCTATGCCAGCAGAGGCGATCTTGAGCTTTATGCGGCGCACGGAGTATCCATCGCCCATTCGCCGTTGGTGTCGGCGCGGATGGGCAGCATGCTTCATTCCTTTGCGGCCTGCCGGGCGCTCGGTATCAATGTCGGCATGGCGACGGATACGGCGCCGCCCGATATGCTGATGAACCTCCTCATGGGCCTCGTCGCCTGCCGCATCAGTGAAAAGAAGTCCGATGCCGTGCTGTCTTCCGATCTGTTCGATGCCGCGACGCTGGGGGGTGCCAGAGCGCTCGGCCGGACCGATATCGGCCGGCTTGCGGCGGGCACCCGTGCGGATATCGCTGTCTTCCGTCTCGACGATCCGCATATGACACCCAGTGTCGATCCCATTACAACCCTGGTGCTCGGCGGTTCCGGCAAGGTCACCCAGGCTGTTTTTGTTGACGGGAGGCTCTCCATGCTGGAGGGAAAACTCACCGGTTTCGATATGCATGACGCCCGCAAGCAAGCCCAGATTCAGTTCGAAGGCCTCCTTGCCAAATACCCCGATCGAAGCTGGGATCATCCGCCGGTCCAGGCGCTGTTTTCGCCAAGCTATCCGTTGTGGACGGAAGGTGACGACGAAAATGTTGAGGAAACGGCATTTTAATTGCACAAAATTGTCTACAATTACGTTGACAACTTTTGAAACCTTGTCTTAATGGGGGCACGACGAGAACAGGGAGGTTGTACGTGAGGAGCGTACGTCTCGTGGTGGTGCTGAGAGTGCGGCTGGGTCCTGGAGGACGCGCCGCTGGACAGCGCCTTTGCATTTGCCGCCAAAATGGCCATCCCTGGCTCTGAACGTCATTGATCGATCCGTCCGGGCAAGGTCTGCTCGTGGGTGGTGCGAAGCGGAGAGGCCATCATGTTAGTCTTCATCATCAAGCGGTTGGGCAATGCACTCCTGGTGATGCTCTCTGTCGCCTTGCTTGCCTTTCTGATCTTCCGGCTTGCGGGCGATCCCGTCGAGCTGATGGTGGGCGAGCAGACGTCTCAGGCTGACCGCGCGGCACTTCGCGAACGTCTCGGCCTGAACGACAGCCTGCCAACGCAATATATCCGCTTCGTCACCAACGCCGTGCAGGGCGATTTCGGTGTGTCCTACCGCAATGGCCAAAAGGTTTTGCCAGTGATTGCCGAGCGGTTCCCGGCGACACTGGAACTGGTTCTGGTTGCGACGGTGCTCTCCTTGCTGTTCGGTCTGCCGCTTGGCATCCTGACCGCGATCCAGCGCGGCAAATGGTACACGGAGAGCCTGCAATTCCTGTCCATTGTCGGTGTGTCTTTGCCCAGCTTCGTCGTCGGCATTCTACTTATTCTCGTCTTTTCGGTGATCCTGGGCTGGGCGCCCGCGTTTGGGCGCGGCGAAGTGGTGCAGATCGGTTGGTGGTCCACGGGTTTCTTGACCTCGTCGGGCCTGGCAGCGCTGATCCTGCCCTCGATCGCCCTGTCGCTCTATCAGATCACGCTGGTGATGCGGCTGGTTCGGGCGGAAATGCTCGAGGTGCTGCGCTCCGACTATGTGAAGTTTGCTCGGGCACGCGGCATTCCACGCTGGCGCATCTATTTTCGCCATTCACTGCGCAACTGTCTCATGCCGGTTGTCACGATGACAGCCATGAATGTCGGGTCGCTGATTGCTTTTGCGCTGATCACCGAGACTGTGTTCCAGTGGCCTGGCATGGGCATGCTCTTCATCCAGGCTGTGACCTTTCTCGATATCCCGGTCATGGCAGCCTATCTCTGCATTATTTCCTTCATCTTCGTTGTCCTCAACATGCTGGTTGATATCGCCTACGCGGTGATTGATCCCCGCTTGCGCAACGCACGTTAAGAAACGGGGCCGGCTCGATGACCACTGAACTTCTGCAAACGACCAAGGCCGCTCGACCCTCGCTGTTCAAGCGTATCCGCAACAGTGACCTCTGTTGGTCGTTCAGCCAGAGCAGGTCGGCGCAAATTAGCGCTATCCTGCTGGCGATCCTCATTCTAACGGCGATCTTTGCGCCGCTGATCGCACCGCAAAATCCCTATGATGGCGCGCTGCTCGACATGTGGAAGGCCGAACTGCCGCCGATCTGGCAGAACGGCGGCGAGTGGCCCTATTTGCTGGGGACCGACACGCAGGGCCGCGACATGCTCTCGGCCATCCTCTACGGCACGCGCATTTCGATCGTTATCGGCATCGCCTCGGTGGCACTGTCCCTCGTCATCGGTTTGACCGCTGGTCTGATTGCCGGATATTTCGGCGGCTTCATCGACAACCTGCTGATGCGCATCGGCGACGTCATGCTTTCTATTCCGACGATCCTCGTCGCAATCCTCGTTTCAACCGTCGTGCGACAGATGTTGCCGGAGAGCCTCCGCGAAATCGGTGCATCGGCCGTCCTCGTCCTTGCCATAGCGCTTTCGGCGTGGGTGCAATATGCAAGAACGGTGCGCGCCCAGGCGATCGTCGAGAGCGGCAAGGACTATGTGCAGGCCGCCAAACTCATCGGCGTACCGTCCCGGCGCATCATGGCTCACCATATCCTGCCCAATACGCTGACGCCGATCATGGTCGCCGCCACGCTCAATTTCGGCATGGCAATTCTGACAGAGGCGACGCTGTCGTTTCTCGGTATCGGCATGCCGCCAAGCCAACCTTCGCTCGGAACGCTGATCCGCATCGGCAACCAGTTCCTGTTTTCCGGTTCCTGGTGGATCGTCCTGTTCCCCGTCGCTCAACTCTGCCTGCTGGTCGTCACCGTCAATGTGCTTGGCGATTGGCTGCGCGATGCGCTCAATCCGAAACTGAGGTAAGTTCCATGCACGATCTCTTGCTCCGCAATGTCAGGCCGATGGCCGGTGAAAGCTGCGATATCCTGATCAAGGATGGGAAGATTGCCGGTTTTGGATCGTGTGAGCCCGAGCCCGGCATGGCCGTCGAGGACGGCGGTAACGCCATCGCGGTTCCCGGCTTGATCGATGCCCATACGCATCTCGATAAGACGACCTGGGGCATGCCCTGGCATGTCAACAACCGCGCCGCAATCTTGCGTGAGCGGATCGATTTCGAACGGGAAAACCGGCTTGCGATCGGCATTGATCCGCATCGCCAGTCCATGCGCCACGCGATCGGGCTCGTGGCCCACGGTGGCACACATATCCGCAGCCATGTCGATATCGACCCAACCCACGGCCTTTCGCTTGTCGAAGGTGTCTGGGAGACCCGCGAAAAGCTGAAAGGCGTCATCGATATCGAAATCGTTGCCTTCCCACAGTCCGGGGTCATGGTTATGCCCGGCACCGTGGAGCTTCTGGACGAAGCCCTTCGCCAAGGTTGCGAAGTGCTGGGCGGCATCGACCCGTGCGGCATCGACCGCGATCCAAAGGGCCAGCTCGATATCCTCTTTGCCCTTGCCGTCAAGCATGGCGTGCCGATCGACATTCACCTGCACGAGGCCGCCGATCTCGGCGCCTTCACCATGGAGCTGATTTTCGAGCGCATCCGCGCCAACGGTATGGAAGGCAAGGTCGCGATCAGCCACGCGTTTGCGCTCGGCATGAACGACTATCTGCGGGTCGGTAAGCTGATCGAGCAAATTGCGCGCCTCGATGTTGCGATCCTGACGACAGGAGCACCGTCGGCCAACGTGCCGTCGATCATGCGGCTGAAGGAAGCCGGCGTGCGCGTCGGTGGCGGCTGTGACGGGATCCGCGATACCTGGGGTCCGTGGGGGCAGCCGGATATGCTGGACCGCGCCAGGATCATCGGCATGAAAAACGGACTTCGTTCGGATATCGAACTCGCTCACGTGTTCCATGTCATCTCGCAAGGCGGCGCCGATGTGATGCGGCTTGAAAACTACGGCCTGGAGATCGGGTGCAATGCTGACCTGACACTGCTTGCCGGCGAGACGCTTGCCCATGCCGTGGTCGATATCGCACCGCGGCCACTCGTCCTGAAAGCAGGCCATGTGACTGCCCGCCAGGGCAAAGCCATTGTGGAGATGCCATGATGAGCGAAGCCTTGGCATCCCTTACACTTGGCCGCCGTCCCGAAGGCCGCACACTCGTCACCGCAAGCTGGGTGGTTGGCCACAAGGATGGCAGCCACCGGCTTCTCCAGAACGGCGAGCTCGTCTTCGAGAACGGCGAGATCCTTTTCGTCGGTCACCGGTTTTCCGGGGAGGTGGCCCGCCGCATCGATTTCGGCAATGCGCTGATCAGTCCCGGCCTCATCGATCTCGATGCGTTGTCCGACCTCGACACCACCATTCTCGGTATCGACAATCATCCCGGCTGGGCCAAGGGCCGCGTCTGGCCGCGCTCCTATGTCGATGCCGGTCCTTATGAAATGTACAGCCAGGACGAGCTGGCCTTCCAGAAGCGCTTTGCATTCGGCCAGCTGCTCCTGAACGGCATTACGACAGCGGCGCCCATCGCCTCGCTGTTCTATCGCCAATGGGGTGAAATGGCGGCTGAATTCGACGCTGCGGCCGATGCCGCTGGCGAGCTTGGATTGCGCGTCTATCTGAGCCCGGCCTATCGCTCGGGCGGCCTGGTCTTGGAAAGGCCCGGTCAGATTGTTCCGGTTTTTGACGAAGAGCGGGGCTTCAAGGGGCTGAACGACGCCATTGCCTATATCGAGCGGCAGACCGGCCGTCATGGCGATCTCGTGCGCGGCATGCTGGCGCCGGATCGGGTCGAAACTTCGACACTTGCGCTTTTGCAGCGCACGGACGCTGCGGCGCGCGATCTCGGCGTCAAGTTTCGCCTGCATATGGCGCAGGGCGCCATGGAGGTCGATACGGTCCGCATGCTGCATGGCTCGACCGCACCGGTCTGGCTGGCCAAGGCAGGCCTTCTCAGCGACCGGCTGATCGCGCCGCATGCCACAAATGCGACGCAGGAAGATCTGGCGCTCTATGCGGAAAATGGTGTTTCAATTGTGCACTGTCCGCTGGTTTCCAGCCGTGGTGGCAGCACGCTGAATTCCTTCTCGGCCTGCCGCAAGCGCGGCATCAATATCGCTATGGGCACGGACACGGCGCCTGCGGATATGCTGATGAACCTGCTCGTCGGGCTGATTACCTGCCGTATCAACGACCGTGCACCCGATCAGGTTCGCTCGGCAGACCTCTACGACGCTGCAACGGTTGGCGGTGCACGGGCACTCGGGCGTTCGGATCTCGGTCACCTGTCGCCGGGTGCCCGCGCCGACATAGCCGTGTTCGATCTGAATGATACCGTCATGGCGCCGTCCATCGACCCCATCACCACGCTGGTGACGGGCGGCTCCGGCAAGGTCACCCGTGCCGTCTTCGTCGATGGCCGCGTTTCGATGCTCGATCGCAAGCTCGCGGGTATCGACATGCAGGAAGCCCGCGTTCAGGCGCAGGTGCAATTTGAGCGGCTGATGGCCAAATATCCGGAACGCAGCTGGGGCAATCCCCCGGCTTCGGAAATCTTCTCGCCAAGTTATCCGATCGAGGTTGATGCCCATGGGTGAAGCAGAAAAAGCGGTCATCGACGTCCGCAATCTCAAGGTCGAGTTTCCAGGCCGCCGTGGCACCGTGACACCGCTGTCGGATATCAGCCTGTCGATACGTGCGGGCGAAATCCTCGGCGTCGTCGGCGAATCCGGTGCCGGTAAATCAATGACGGGCCTGGCGATCCAGGGCCTGCTCGAGCGGCCCGGCCGCATCAGCGGCGGCGAAATCTGGCTCGGCGATCGCCGGATCGATACGCTCGATGATCGCGCAATGGAGCAGATCAGAGGCCGCGAGATCGGGGCGATCTTCCAGGATCCGCTGACGTCGCTCAATCCGCTGTTCACTGTCGGTTCGCAGTTGACGGAAACGATCCGGCTGCATCTATCGATGGGCAAGGTCGAGGCGCGGGCACGAGCCGTGCAGCTTCTGCGCGACGTTGGCATTCCTGCACCTGAAGAGCGGATCGACCATTATCCGCACCAGTTTTCGGGCGGCATGCGCCAGCGCGTGGTTATTGCGCTCGCACTCTCGGCTTCGCCAAAACTCATCATTGCGGATGAGCCGACCACGGCGCTCGACGTTTCGATCCAGGCTCAGATCATTTCGCTGCTTCGCCGTCTCTGCAAGGAGAAACAGACGGCCGTCATGCTGGTGACCCACGACATGGGCGTGATTGCTGAAGCGGCAGACCGCGTCGCCGTCATGTATGCTGGCCGCCTCATCGAAATCGGCCCGGTGGAGCAGGTGCTGCACGCACCGCGCCACCCCTATACGCAAGGGCTGATGGCGTCGATCCCCTCACTTGGCGCGCGCGTTGTAAAGCTCAACCAGATCGACGGCTCAATGCCCCGCCTCGACGCCATCCCCGCAGGTTGCGCTTTCAATCCGCGTTGCGTCTATGCCGGTTCGCGCTGTCTGCGCGACAGGCCTGAACTGATACCAGTTGGTGACGGCGCCAGTGCCTGCTGGCTCAACGCGGGAGGAACAGCATGACCACATCTGCTCAGAAAAAGCCGGCCTTGACCGTCAACGGCCTGGTCAAGACCTTTGACGTTTCCGCCCCCTGGCTCAACCGGGTGATCGAGCGCAAGCCGCGCCAGTTCGTGCAAGCGGTCAACGATATCGACTTCACGGTTCCTGCCGGCGGATGCCTGAGTATCGTCGGCGAAAGCGGCTGCGGCAAGTCTACGGTGGCCCGGCTTGTGACGGGATTGCACAGGGCAAGTGCCGGAGAGATTAGGTTTGCGCCTGGCCGGGCAGGGGCGCCACTCTCCGCCCAGATGATCTTTCAGGATCCCTACGCCTCGCTCAATCCGCGCTGGCGGGTGAAGAATATTATTGCCGAGCCCTTGCGCGAGCTGAAATTGCGCGACACCTCGGCCGAAGTCATCGAGCGCGTCGAGGAGCTTCTCCTGACCGTCGGGCTTTCTGCCTCGGATGGGGAAAAATTCCCGCACGAGTTTTCCGGCGGTCAGCGCCAGCGTATCTCCATTGCCCGCGCACTGGCGAGCGAACCGGAATTCCTCGTCTGCGACGAGCCGACCTCGGCGCTTGATGTCTCGGTTCAGGCCCAGGTTCTCAACCTTATGCGCCGGCTGCAGGACGAGCTGGGACTGACATATCTTTTCATCAGCCACGACATGAGCGTGGTGCGACATATGTCGGATCGCATCGCGGTCATGTATCTGGGGCGGATCGTCGAAGAGGGCGATACCGAGGAGCTTTTTGCCCGCCCGCGCCACCCCTACACGCAGCTTCTCCTGCAGACCATTCCCAACATCACTGCGCCGCGGCGTGACCGGGAGCTCGCAACCGGCGAAGTACCAAGCCCGCTCAAGCCGCCGTCCGGATGCACATTCCATCCCCGCTGCCCGATCGCCACGGCGCGCTGCTCGGCGGAAGTGCCTGCCGTTCGTGCACTCGCAAACGGTACACGCGTCGCCTGCCACCTTGCGGTCGACGAACCGGCGGGCGCTTAAGTCTGTGATTCAGCTGAGCGCTGCGCGCAGGTCGTGGGAAAGGTCGCGGATTTCGCTGAGGTCGAGTTCGGATTCCACATGGTCGAGATGATGGGCCATCAGGTGAGTGGCCTTCACGGCATCATTGTTGGCGATGGCCTCGACAATTTCGGCGTGCTCGTCCGGTCCGCAGTTGAAGCGGTTGGTGTTGCGGTAGACGGCGGTGATCAGCGACGAGCGGGAAATCAGATCCCGCATGGTCGTGAACAGGAAGTCGGAGCCGACTGTTTCGGCAAGCAGAAGATGAAAGCCGCCGGAGAGCTTGATGATGTCGGTGGTGATATCCTGGGCGTTGGCAATCCGCTCCTGGGCAACATGGTCGCGCAAGCGCCTCAAGTTGGGCTTGGAGACCGATACGCACAGTCGCTCGATAACGCAGCGTTCGACCGTCCTTCGCACGAAGAAGACGTCCCGGGCTTCCTCAACCGAAGGCTTGCAAATGAAAGCACCGCGATTGGGAATGATGGTAACAAGTCCATCTCGCTCAAGAACCGTCAGCGCCTGACGGATTCGGGCCCGGCTGACGTTGAAAATCGTAGCCAGTTGTTCTTCCTTGAGCTGGACTCCCGGACGCAGCCTGCGCTCGGCAATCGACAGCCAGACTTTCTCGACAATTTGCTGTGTAGAAGGGCCGCTTTGTTCGGTCATCAAATTCACTCCCCATTGGGGTTAGACAAGCGTGAAACGGTAGAAAAAGTCAACCGTAACAACAAGATTTTGATTGCAGGATTGTAGACAATATGATTTGATATTGTAGATTATTAATCTGGGTAGGTGCAATGGAATTCGACTTCACGAAGCTTGAACCGCAAAGCCGCTACCGCCTGCTGACGAATTTCATCGGGCCGCGGCCGATCGCTCTGGTGACGACGCGCTCGCAGGCTGGCCATAACAATGCAGCCCCGATGAGCTTCTTCAACGTGTTCTCCCATGATCCGGCAATCGTTGTTCTCGGCATCCAGCCACGATTGAATGGCCAGGAAAAGGATACGACGGCCAATATCCGACTTACGCAGGAATTCGCCATCAACATGGTCGACATGGCCCTTTCACAGCAAATGCTGATCTGCGGTCTGGGCTTTGACAGTGAGGTGGATGAGCTTTCGATGGCGGGTCTTACCGCTGCCGGCTGCACCAGCATCGATGCAGCGTACGCTGCAGAATCACCGTGCGTTTTTGAGTGCCGGGTCGAGCGCTTCATTGATTTTCCACGCCGTACTCTCGTTCTCGGCGAAGTCGTGCATATGCATGTCCGGCGCGAATGCCTGGACGAAGACGGACATTACGTTGACCCTCAACAATATCAGCCCATCGCCCGGCTGCATGCCGACAACTACATCACCTCGGACCGCCAGTTTGTTCTGAAGGCTCCGCCAATTGCCGATTTCATCAAGCCGCAGGGCGATTGAGGGACGCTGAAAGGTTCCATTCCATGCACATCCGTCTCATCAATCCCAATTCCACGGCATCCATGACAGCTCAAGCGCTGGCGAGCGCTTTGCGCGTCAAGCAGAGGGACACGGACGTCTCTGCCGTCAATCCGCTCGGCACGCCGGTCAGCATCGAAGGCGGTGCCGACGAAGCCCTGGCGGTGCCAGGCATGCTGGACGAGATTCGCAAGGGGGAACGTCTGGGCATCGATGCTTATGTGGTGGCCTGCTTCGATGACCCAGGGCTTCATGCTGCACGCGAGGTGGCGCGTGGGCCGGTGATCGGTATCTGCCAGGCGGCCGTCCAGGTTGCCATGACGATCAGCCGCCGCTTCTCGATTATCACGACTCTCCCACGGTCCATTCCCATCATCGAGGACTTGGTCAGTAACTATGGTGCGGAACGCCACTGCCGTCATGTCCGCGCCATCAACCTTCCCGTCCTTGGGCTGGAGGAGAATCCGGACGAAGCGGAACGACTGCTGATCCGAGAGATCGAGGTGGCCAAGAGCGAAGACCGGGCAGAAGCGATCATCCTCGGTTGTGCCGGTATGTCGGCCCTCTGCGATCGGCTCCGCAACGCCACCGGTGTTCCGGTTATCGACGGGGTGACGGCGGCGATCAAACTTGCCGAGGCTCTGGTCGGCGCCGGTTATACGACCTCGAAAGTGAACGCCTACGACTATCCACGCGTGAAGGAAGCCAAGGTCGCGGCCTGCGTCTGATGCTTCCAGCCTGGAACTGGCCCGGGAAATGGCCGGAACTGCACGAATCTTCGCTACAACGTGTAGACCTTCCGGATAGGTCAGGCCGGGATTCCCAAGGGGAACCCGGTCTTCACTTTTCCAAGTGTGCTTCCCAAATGCGGGCGTAGGCGTCTAATTCACCGATAGAACATCGCCCGAACGGCGATCGATGCTCACTTCCATGTCGTTGCCGCGCCGATCTAAACCTTGGATCACATACCGCGAGCGTGTCCGCCGGATGTCATCAACGGTGCGGACACCCTCGCTCCTTGCAATTCGCACTGCCTGGCGTTCGCTGATCCCATCGCGCCGATTTCGATCTCTATTGTCGCCTCGGTTGTCGCGCCGGTTCATCGAGTCCGGTTCGATTATACGTATGCCATCCTGGCCGAGCTCGACTGTCTGGGCAAACGATGCTGGGGCTGCTGTCAGCGTGCAAATGGACATAGCACCGATTAAAATGAACTTCTTCAACACGTCTTTTCTCCTCCAGGTACGGGTCAGGTCCCGTTTGTGAGGTAACAACGCGCCACCGGCGAAATGGTTCCGGACGTGATGGCTTGGCCGTTGAGCACCTTGCCATCTGACCGCATCGGTATGTCGTGATTGAAAACGAGGAGTCGTCGCAAATGGCGGCCGTGCGAATTGTCGCATTGCGGCTAACAGGCGCTGATCCCGCATTTATGCCTTCGATCTACCGCTACACTAAAACCCTAACCGCAATCGACGCGGTCTCCCCGATATGTGCGCGCACGCTTACCGGCGAGGTGCATGTCCCTATGTGATGATTCCGAATGCCAGGGCACCAGCGAAAGCGGCAAACGCGGTGACGACGCCACAAACGACGATGATTGTTTCAATGGGCATGTAAACCTCCTTTGATTTCAAAGGAGGTTTAAACCGGTAGGCCGGTGTCGGCTTTGATCTCGATCAATCGCCGGTATTTGATTATTTTCTACGGCAAGTGCAGGCATCGTAGCCCCCGGAAAACAGCCGCCCGGCCCTCATGCCGATCATCACGGGAATGTCGTGGACATGCGAGACCCGCAAGGAGCGGGCAATCGCCAGAGCCGCCTCGGCACATATCGCCGCGTCTTCGGCTGCGTTATGATGCCTGAAGGTCAGACCGAGATGACTGGCCAGGACGTTGAGCTTATGCGATCCGAGATCCGGCCAAACCCTTTGCGCCATCTTCACCGAGCAAAGATAGGAAAGTTCGGGGTAACCCTGACGGTAGAGGTCGAGACAAGAGCGCCAGACGCTGAAATCAAAGGCGGCATTATGGGCGATCATGGTGGCGCCGGCAAAATCATCGGCAAACTCGTCCATGACCTCGGGAAACTCACCGGCGTCCTCAACCTGCTCCGGGCGGATACCGTGAATGGCAATATTGAAGGAGGAAAAGCGCATATCCCTTGGACGGATAAGCCGCTCCTCTACCCGAACAACCCGGCCGTCCTCGACCCAGGCCAACCCCACCGAACAAGCGCTACCACGCTGTTCATTGGCAGTTTCAAAATCGATGGCAATGGTCTTCAATACGGCACCCCGGTTGGTCTCCTCCGGCTTCTAGCGGCTGGCGGGTGATTTGGCAAAGACCAGTGATTAGGCGGTCGATGTCGTTGCCTGGAAAGAGCGTCAATTCCGGCGCTGCCAGATATATGCTATCTTTCGGGCGGGTCTCACACCGATAGCCGGACGAAAAGGTTGTCGGCCATACGAGAAAAGAAGCCTTATCAACGTGTCAGAAGATATTCGTCATATGAAAGCATTTTTTGACCGCCCTGCGCCCATGGTTGCAATCGATTTGATCGGGGCTGAATTTATGGTCGCGGGTGCCGGTGGTTTTATCGTCGAAACAGAAGCGTATACGCATGAAGATCCCGCCTCCCACAGTTATAGTGGACAGACCCCTCGAAACCGGGCCATGTTCGGCCCGCCGGGGAGTGTCTATATTTACCGTTCCTATGGAATTCACTGGTGCCTGAATTTTGTCTGTCAGGCGGTTGGCGCTGTGTTGATCCGCGCGTTGGAGCCGACGGCCCGGTTGGATCTCATGCAGGAACGGCGGAGCGTGGAAAATCCTGTTCTGTTGTGCTCCGGTCCAGGGCGCCTTTGCCAGGCGCTGGCAGTAACCGTTGATCTCAACGGTCAATCCCTTGCCGATGATCCCTTTCACCTGGATGTCCCTGTTGAGCGGCCGCTGGTATCCTCAGGACGGCGAGTAGGGATTACAAAAGCCGCCGATGTCCTCTGGCGTTTTGGCGTCAAGGGTTCGCCATTCCTAAGTCGGAAACTGTGAACGCTATGGTCGCGCGCCTCATGGACCGCTTCCGAAGTGTTGAAAACCCACAATAGTCTCAATTTCAAAGATGATGAAGAACCAGTGGCTTGCCTGCCAGTTGGGTGATCTGCATGCGATAGCCAAAAATTGCCTCGAGATTATCCTCCGTCAAGACTGCCTCCGGCGTTCCGTCGGCGATGATCCCGCCATCCCGCATGGCGACAATGCGATCGGCATGGGCGGCTGCCTGGTTGATATCGTGCAGCACGATGATTGCCGTGCGTTGCCGTTCGTCGGCAATCGCCCGCAACGAGCGCATTAGCTGGCGGGCGTGGAACATGTCGAGATTGTTCAAGGGCTCGTCGAGCAGCATATAGTCTGTCCCCTGACAGAAGGTCATTGCGACCATCGCACGCTGACGCTGGCCGCCGGAAAGTGTATCGACGAAGCGATCCGAAAGCGCTTGCAGTTCGAACTGCATCAGCGCCGCCTCGGCAAGCCTTAGATCGTCGTTTCCCGGCCGTCCCTGATGATGCGGAAACCGGCCGAAGTTCACCAGTTCGCGTACGGTGAGACGGCTGGCCACTGCTCCGTCCTGGCGCAGGATGGCAAGGCGCTGCGCGAGCTGCCTGCTGGGCGCCGTATCGACGGGCAGGCCGTCGATGGTTATCCGGCCTGTCTGGAGCGGCTGCAGCCGCGCAATCAGCGAAAGCAGGCTGGATTTTCCCGCTCCGTTCGGCCCCACCAGCGCAGTAATACCGCCTTTCGGCAGACAAAGATTGATACCGCGCAGAATGGGAACATCGCGATAGGACAGCGATACGTTTTCGATCTCGATCATTTTCGGCTTCCAAGCACAAGCAAAAGGAGAAAGACGAGGCCCCCGGCGAACTCGATGACGACACCAAGCGTTGAAGCACCACCGAGCCCGTGCTGGAGTAAGGTCTGGCCGCCGACAAGCACAATGACAGCAACAAGCGCCGCGGCAGGCAGAAGCAGGCCGTGGCGTTGGGTCCTCATCAGGCGTTCCGCCAGCGCTGCGACGAGCAGTCCGAAGAAGGCGACGGGGCCGACCAGGGCGGTCGAGACCGCGACGAGTATGGAAATGAGCAGGAGAAAGCCGGCTGCCGCCCGTGTCCAGTTGATACCGAGGCCGATGGCGGTTTCCCGTCCGAGCCCGATGACATCCAACACGTGGCGGGCACGCCAACAGAGGGCTGCGGCAACGACGGTGATGATCGTGCCGAGGATGGTATGGTCGGCCCGCAAGGTGTTGAAATTGGCAAAACTGGCGCTTTGTACCACCGCAAAGGCATTCGGATCGATCAGCCGGGAGAGAAGTGCCGACAAGCTTCGAAAGAGGAGACCCAGCGTGACGCCCATCAGCAACATCAGGTTGATGTCCAGGCGTGCCCTGAGCAACGGCCAGAGCAAAATCATGGCAAGTGCGATCATCAGCAGGACTTCGATGCCGAATTTCATTCCGCCATTGAGGCTCGCATAGCCAAGGCCACCGAGCAGAAAGACCAGCGCTGTCTGACCAAAGAGATAGAGGGCGTCCAGTCCCATGATCGAGGGTGTCAGGATACGGTTTGCCGTCACGGTCTGGAACAGCACGGTCGAGACCGCGATGGATAGAGCGACCTGCAGCAACGCGAGCAGTTTGAGCCCGCGCAATTGCACAACGAAAGCGATGTTGCCGCGCAGTCCGATCGTCATGAAGGCGAGCATGGCAAGCAGCGCAAGAGCAGCAAGGGTGACAAGCCGGCGATCAACCATGGGCCGTCCGGATAAACATCAGGCGTAGAAACAAGGCTGCACCGACAACCCCCATGACTGTTGCCACCGGAATTTCATACGGATAGCGCAGCACGCGGCCAAGCACATCGCAGCCAAGCACCAGCGTTGCGCCGCTCAGTCCGACCCATGGGATCGTTGCCCGAAGATTATCGCCCAGGATGCGCGAGACAAGGTTGGGAACGACGAGGCCGACAAAAGGGACGATGCCGACGATCACCACGGTCAGCGCCGATATCACCGAGACGATGACAAGTCCGAGCTGAAGCGTACGCTGGTAGCTCAAACCCAGCCCGACGCTTGCATCGCGTCCAAGGAAGAGCACTGTCAGCCGGTCAGCGACCCACCACGCGATCGCCGCCATGATTGCTATTCCCCAGAGCAACTCGTAGCGCCCGCGGACCACGCCGGAAAACTCGCCATTGGTCCATATGCCGACGAACTGCAGCAAATCGGTCTGCCAGCCGATGAAGGTCACGACGGCGCCGATGACGCCGCCATAGACGAGCGCAAAAAGCGGCACTAGGTAAGGTTGGGCCGGCGGGAGCCGATGGACGGTCATCATGAACAGCGACGTCCCGGCAAGCGCCAGGACGCTGGCCGCAAGCGTTTTAACGGCAAGCGGCGCCGCCGGAAAGACCAACGTCATGATCAGGATGCCAAGGGCTGCGCTCTGCGCCGTTCCGGCCGTCGAAGGCTCGACGAAGCGGTTGCGCACCAGTGCCTGCATGATCAGCCCAGCGATGGCCAAGGCCGCACCGGTCAGCACGGCTGCGATCGTCCGTGGCAGTCGACTGACGGCAAAAAGCTGGCGCGCATCGGGATCATGAAAGAAGCCGGCGAGCGAAAACTCACCAGCGCCAATGCAGATGCTCAGGATCACCAGCACGATCAAGGCCGCGCAGGCGGCTAGCTTCGTTCGCTGCTTCTCAAGTGGGGATTTTTCGGTCATTTCGCCTTGGAATATGCATCAGTGATTGCCTTGAATACCCGGCTCATCGCGTTGGCGCCCCCGGCCGCGATATAAAAATCGCCTGCGGGCAGGTAAATCACTTGGCCTTTTTTCCATGCCGTGGTTTCCGCTACCAGTTCATTGTCGAGTGTCGCCTTGGCGTTCTGGTCTTCCGATCCGATGGCTGCAGCCCGGTCGAGCACGAAAAGCCAGTCCGGATTGGCATTGCGGATGAACTCGAAAGAAACGGCCTCGCCATGGGTGGCCGCCTCGACATCCGGAACGGCTGCCGGCAGGTCGAGTGCGGAATGGACCCAGCCAAACCGTGATCCCGGTCCATAGGCTGTCACCTTTGGACCGTTGGTCATGACGATCAGCACCGTTCCCCTGCCCGTGACTGCTGTTTTGGCCTCTTCGACAACGGCATCGAGCGCTTTTGCCCCGGCCTCGGCCTCCGTCCGCTTGCCGAACAGCGCACCATACGCCGTCAGCCGTGTCTTTGCCTGTTGAACCAGGTCGTCGCCATCCATGGTCATGTCGATGGTGGGGGCGACTTGCGACGCCGCCTCGATCTGCGTTGATGAACGGCCTCCAACAATGATGAGGTCCGGTGCAAGCTCGCTCAATGCTTCGAGATCGGGCTCAAAGATGTCGCCAACGACGGCAGAGCCTTCTTTCAGGTGTGCCAGTTCCGGCAGGTAAAGATTGGACGGGAGCCCTGCGATCTTGACGCCCAGACTATCCAGCGTGTCGATCGCCGCTATATCGAAAACGGCGATCGTCGCGGGCGTCGTCTCAATCGGGACCTGTCCTCTTGCCGTATCGATATGGGCTGCGCTTGATGCCCCTGCGAGCGTGACGGCCAAAAGCCCGGCCATGGATGCGATTTTCATCATGGGTGTTTTCCTAGAAATTGACTGTTCGCCGGACGGGTTCACGACCCTCGGTTACCTGGCGGATCCGCCGGCGGTCCCGACGCAGGACATCGAGGCAATCGTTGCCGAACCATTCAAGCGAGGCATCAGCTTGCGGATCGCTGGAAACCTCCGAGAGAAATCGGGTATAGTCGAGGGCACCTTCGAATAGCGGCGTCATGCCCTCCCGGCGTCCCGCGGCCGCGTAGACATTGGCGGGTTCAAAGACCGGCAGATCGGCCCGGGTGAGAATGTTCTTCAAATGGTAGTGGCGAATATGCGGCTTCATGGCCCCGTGCACAGCCACAGGATCGTCGCCACCCTCCCAGACATGCAGCGTATCGAAATTGATCGCCAGGAACGGATGATCGACTTCCTCGATCAGTTGCAGGGTGGAGGCGGCGGTATCCGCCAGCGTCTGCGGATGCGTTTCGACGAGCAAATGGGTGCCGTAGCTGGCGGTGATCGTGCAAATCTCTTTCAATCGTTCCACGATCACGCGTCGATCTTCCGGCGAAGTGTCAAGACTGCCGCGATTTCCGGCAAATGTGCGGATCTTCCTCGCCCGCCAGCGGTGCGCAAGCCTGCAAAGATCAACGGTATTGCGGCGCGATGTCTCTGGATCAGCGCCCACAGGCAGATAGTCGCTGATCATCGGTACCGACAGGCCGTAGCTGTCGAGCCAGACCGCGTTGCGCTCCGGCTGCTGTGCCAGATTGCGCGCATGCGCGCCCCAGAGTTCGATACCCTCAAAGTCATTGGACTGGGCCCAGGCGGCGATTTCCCCGAGCGAGATCAGGTGGTGGCGGAACGTGATCGTGCAAACCGATACTCTCATCGTGCGACCCTTTTCAGTATGCGAACTTCAACGGGCTCCGGAATATTCCGCTCGCACCAGAGGGCGAAGATTTCCGCAAGCTTGACCTTCAGATTCACCTCCAGCCGGTCGGCCTCGGCAAGCCGTTCGAAAACGGACGGCGCAAACGTGCGGTCGCCGCTCTGACTAAGCTTCATGCAGGCGTAGTGCAGCGTTTTCAGCGATTGGACGAGCGCTTCGATCTCTTCGCACCATGTCTCGAATTCGCCGGCCGGAAGCTTGAGTGCCCTCCAGAAGAAGGCAAAACCATGCTCATACGCATATTTGCGGATGGTGATCACAGGCAGTTCGCGCACTGCCGCCGCAAGGTCTGAAAGCGCGATGCCGTCCGTTGCCTCGATATGCGCCGAAACGATCTCGCGAACTGCATCGACCAGCGGATTGTTGTCCTCCAGGAAACAGGCCTCGAAATACGCCTTCAGGTCCTCTGCTGCCGGGGCATTTGCTTGTGCGTGATCAAAGACATAGCCACCACCGACGGTCGGCTGCATGATGGCGTGAATGACCTTTTCCCGCGCAATTTCGCCTTCCCAGCGATAGTCCGGATCATGCACGAACCAGGTTTCCGGATCGGCCGTCTCCTGAAGCATGAGGTAGTGTGGAAAGGGGTTCTGATTGAACTTGTTCTCCCGCTCCGGCAGCTGGAACATGTCGAGCATCACCATGACCGAACCTGTCTGTGCGCGGCTCCTCACGAGGTCGAGCAGCACAGCGAGGTTCTCGATTTTGGTCTTGTCGGGATCGTACCACTCGCGAACGGTGACACCGTAGAGCCTCTGGAACCATTGTCGGAAGAACTCCTGGCTAGTCTCCTGCGTATGGTAGAGAAGCTGGAACCGGTCGCTGACCGAGAACTTTGCGTCCCAGACACCGAAATAGAACGGCCGTTGATCCAGCCCCTGCCGCTTCAGCCCGTCGCAGACGCAGCTGACGAAGCAGTGCACCTTGATGTCGTAATAGGCCTCGCCATGCACACCTTCGTCTGCGGTGCCCCCGGTGAGCGCAAAGGCCGGAGTTGCGATTGCGGTAAGTTTGGGCGCGTAAAGAGCGGCGAGATCAGCCACAGTCTCGATGTCCTGCTTGGCGATGGCTTCTTCCGGGACGGACAGGCCGTACTCCAGTTCGAGATTGAGGAAAATCTGCAGGATCAGGACGGAGTCGAGATAGAGGTCTTCGTTGAGGCGGGCCTTAAGGCCAAAGCCGTCCACATGCGCGTGTGCCATCTGCTCGGTGAGCACCGTATGGATGGCGGCGACGATTTCGGTGTTGGTCATGAGGCTGCTCCGGCGATCGGCGTTGCAAATTCGCCGGTTGCATGACGTGCGGCCACATCGCGCCGGCTGATCTTGCCATTGGCTTGGCGGGGGATCGTATCGATCTGGAGAATCTCCATCGGCAACTGATGGCTGGCGAGATTGCGGCTGCACCATTCGCGCACCGATTGCGGCGCCACGGTTTCGGCAGCACTGAACAGCAGAGCGACCCGCTCGCCGGCAAATCGGTCGCTCTTGCGGAACGCGACCGCGTCGGTGACGGCCGGTATGGCCATTACGGTATCTTCGACATCCTTTGGATAGACGTTGAGGCCAGAGACGTTGATCATATCGTCGAGGCGCGAAATGAACACCAACATTCCGTCAGTGCGGCGATAACCGAGATCACGGGTATGGATTGCATTGCCATCCGCACCCGTAACGACGATTTCGCGCGGTTCATCGGGGCCGCTTCCGGTCCCGGCCGTCAGATGCGGAAGTACAAAGCCCATGTCTCCTGCTGCCGTCACATCGGGATTGATGGCGATGCAGCCGGTTTCGGAGCAGCCATATTGCTGGAACAAGAAGCGGCTCTTCGCCCGGATCGCGGTGAACCAGGCGTCGGGAAGCAGTGTGCCGGATGTCATTGCCGCGTGAATCTGCTCGCCCTCCGGCATAAGCCGGGCGAGCGTATTCAGGATTGCTGGGGAGGAATAGAGCAATGGCTGCTCGGTCTCGCGCAGCACTTTCAACAGATATTTCGGGTTTGCAGTATTGACGATCACCGGCGTCTGGCCGCGCTTCAGCCCCACGAGGATGCCGCAGATCAGTCCGTAGGAATGGGTGGCCGGGCAGGCGACGACCGGCGTCATACCCTCGGGCACACGGAATGACCGCACGTAGCTTTCGATCTCCGCGTCGATCACTTCCCAGCTTCGCGCCACGCATTTCGGCGCGCCGGTCGTGCCGGAACTCATCTGCAAAAGCTGGCCATTCGCGGAGCCGACTACCGACACATCGAGCACTTCGGCCGTGAGGCTGTTGTAGAACAGCCGGTCGCAGCCGGCATCGATAGCAAGTTTGCGGGCTGCAGGATAAGGTGTTCCGGGATGGATTGGCAGAACGCTCGCGCCTGCCTTGCGAATGGCGAAGAACAGAGACAGCCAGTCGGCGGTCGCAGCGAAGCACACCGCATAGCGGCCGCCTCCGCGATTATGCAACCCGGCCTGTTCTGCCAGGCGGGCTGAGTATTCCTCGAAATTGGCGTGATCATAAAGCCTGTCGTCAATACGGATCATGGCTTCCTCCTTCGTTGACGCTGATCCGCGGCCAAGGCATTGGGTACCATGTGGTGGTACTCCGGCTTCAGTGCGAACAGCTTCCGGGTCATCAGGGATTCGGTGAGAATATTCGGCTGGTCATAGCCGAGCTGTGCCTGCCGTTCCGCCATGCCATTCTCTTCCGCATAGTCGGTCAGCAGGCTTTCGACGCGCTGCCAGAAGCGCGCTTCAGGCACGTCGTAGCAATGGTCAAGCAGGTGGGAAATTTCGGTCAGGTTGTAGACGAACAGCGTGTCCATCACCAGTTCTCGCAGAGAGTCCAGATTATCCGTCCAGTAATACTGATCCGGGTCTGCCGCCCCGTAGAGCGGGTTCAGTAACAGGAAATCCGGCGTGTTTTCGGGCTCGCGCAAAAATGCCGGGCAGAATTCCATGCTGTCATGGAAATCCCGCAGGATGAGGCGCACCGGCCATCCATCGCGGTGGACAAGCAGCATGTTCTGGCCATGCGCTTCGACAGCGATGCCGTGACACACGAGCAGATGCCAGACCGGCAGGACAGCGATTTCAATCAGCCGGTTCATCCACGCCATCAAACCGAAATGGCCGATCCACTCGTCGGCAAATGGCTTGCCATCGGCTTCGATCATCATCAGAGCATTGAAGGGAATGATCGCCTCGCCCGGCAGCAGCGTCGCCTGCGCATTCTGACGCCAGATCGCACCCAGGTGACCGGCAAGCGGGCCGCCGGCATCGGCGATGAGGCCTGCATATTCTTGCAGAATCGTCAGCGGATAACGGTCGTGGAAGAGCTGGTCTCCCGCAACGATTTCGCCGATCCAGCGCGAGACCACTGGTGCGGTGCAAACGGAATGCGGCTCCAGCGTTCGCCGGGACGATGTATTGACCATGTTCAGCGGCAGCTTGATGCTGGCAGCCAGCGGCCGGTCCATGTTCAGGAGGGAACGCACCGATTGGGTGGCCGTATAGCGGTCGCCAGCCGGGCCAATGCAGTGGGCTTCTCCCGCAGCAATCCAGCCCGCGAACATGGTTTCTGCGAGATTGCGCCATTGCCAGGGGTGCAGCGGCACCAGCCCGAAGTCTTCCGGGGACAGGCCCAAATCTTTCTGCATCGCCTGCAGATGAGCCCATGTTTCCGGGCCAAGTTCCGCTTTCCAGAAATCTCTTTCGCCGGCAGGTAGCGCCTGGCGGAGATGCCTTCGCGCAACGAGCAGCCAGATCAACTGGAATGGCCTGGCCGCCTCGGGCCCGTACGCCGCGTGGTCGGCATCCGAAAATCCGGTACGAGACTTGTAGCAGGGGTGATACGGATGGCCTTCGTCAAGCGCGCCCTCAAGCGCAGCGAAGTGCATCCGGCGGCGGGGCCGGACAGGAATATTGCGGCAGTTCCATTCGGAAAAGGCAATCGTTTGTGTCATTTCGTCAAGCAGCTTGCCGCGGGACATGCCGGTGCCGGGCAGGGCGGATACCAAGTGGGCCAGCGAGACTTCGGTCCACGCACCGCCGTCGTCCTGTGCCTTGACCGAGTCTGCAGCAGGGCGAATACGGCCGAACGGCCCGATGGAAGCGCTGCATCGATAGGCCCGGCCGCCAAGCAGCCAGTGGAAGGATGGCGAGCGACCGTCAAAGCTTTGACGCGCATCGATGACGCCTTCGTACAAAAGCGAGGCCACCAATTGGCGCAAAACCCGCTCATCCGGCCGCCCTTTGAGATCAAGAGGCAACGGCATGGCTTGTCCTTGAGACGCTTAACGCCGCCGGTGCCCGCAGCGGATTAGGCATGGGCCGATAAAGTGTCGGCGCGTTTTGCGATTGGAGTTCATCCACGTCGAACAGCCGGGTCGTCAGGTTGGCCTTCGAGGAGATCGTCGGAAGGTCGAGAACATGGCGGGCGAAATCCCGTCCGGCACCCGTCATTTTGAGGGCGCAGCGTTCCAGATGCGTGCGTAGCATCCGCAGTAAAAAGCTCTCGTCGCACAGGCCGTCATGCCCCATCCGGCTGATGATCGAAAAGACTTGGTTGACGATAAGATAATAGGCGAAGCGGTCGCGGATTTCGCTTTCCGGAAAATACAGTGATGCGATGGTTTCGGCCTCGGGCACGTGGCCGGAAAGTAGGCCGCGGTAGCGCTCGGACAGGTAGAATCCCTGATTATCACGGTAGTAGCTGGCCGATGGATAACCCGCGCTGATATCGAGAAGGCTGTTCTGCTGATGGGCCTCGAGTGCCACGCCGTAGTCGTCATAAAGCTGGATCAACGGATAGACGGCACACGCGAGATAATGTTGGAACCAGATGAGGCAGGCGTTCGACAGGGATTCGCCGCTTCTCATCGCATGCTTGTGGATAATACGCTCCACTCTCGAAGCCTCACCCGGCAATGGGTCAGCGGTCAGGGCTGCAACCGTGATCACACCTTTGCCTCTGTCGCCCCGGAAGGGGTTCTCGCGCAAGATGGCTTCAAACCCGCTTTCGCTGCGGCCAGGCATGTCGAGCGTGATATAGGCCGGGTCCTGGATGATCCGAAAGTTGTCCGACCGCTTGGGAAAGCCGATCCGGTCGATCAGCCGGGCCATCGCAACACCCGCCTCCAGCTCCTGCCGCCGGTTGAGACGGATGGAGTTGGTGATGCGCACCGGCAGAGAGAACTTGAGCATCCATGCTTGGCCGGCGCTGTAGACCGTGCGGACGGAAGAGGTTGCGGTAAATAGTGCACCCGCAGGTCCGATATGGCGCAGTCCACCGCCCTGTTGCATGGCCTGGATGTCCGGGTCGAGTAACAGCGCTTCGGCTTGCAGCGGATGCATTGGCAGCAGATACTCGTCAGGCCCGACGGAAGAGGTGATGCCGGAGCTGTCTGCCAGAGAGCGGGTGATCTCATGAGCTTCCACCGGCCGGGCCGAGGCATGCCTGACGAGGTCTATCTTCGCGGCGAAATAATGCAGTTTGAATTGGCCACGCAGTTCCGGAGCATAGGTCTCCTGCTGCCAGAAAGCCATGCCTTGCCGGCTTTTCGGCGTCGGGTGCAGCCAGTGGCCGAAGACAAGCGATTGTTCGGCCTCGATGAAGCCGTCGCCGGTTGCCGGCGCGGGCAGTGCCTTGTCGATGAAAAGGGAGGTCTGCTGGTAGCTGTCGAGAACGCGCATCAAAAGTTCGAGTTCGAAGCCGCGGAGCGCATCCACGCGACCCTCGACCCCGCAGTATGTTTCGTGAACCAGGCTGTGAAGCGCCGACATGAGTTCGAACTGCCGCCACGTCGATTCCGTTTCTCCCCTGCACCAGATTCGTCCGAAATGCTGCGGGCCGCAGAGAGAAGAGGAGGTCAGTTCTGCCCGCAAGGTCATCTGCTGCCGCGGCAGCGACCATTCGATGCAGTCAGCAGTGCCGCCTGGGGTCCGGTGGGCTACCGGCACGCCCGGGTTGACCTCGCGCAGGTAACAATTGGCGAAACTCTGGAAGGTTGCCGCTTCTGCGATTTGCCTAGACGATTGCATTTTGTCATCCTCGGCATGCGACACGTAATGCCGCACGAAAGCGGTGCCGATTTCCCGGTCAACGCATTGAATTTTCCAGTCTTGAGGGCCGTTGCCCGTTGAAGACCTCCGTGTCAGCCCGTCGCCTGCCAATGCAGTGGTCCGGCATTTTCCCGGAATGCGAACCGGAGGAGGTGATCCTCTATGACGGACTTGGTGTCTGCCAGATTGGCGTCGTCCGGCGAGCGCACCCGGATGTGCAACCCGTCCTCATGGGCTTGCAGATATCCCGTGCCGCAGGAAAATTTGAGCTCACCGCGACGGTCGCCTTGGGCCACATCGATCTTGTGGGCGAAATGCTTGCAGAGCTGGGTCAGGTAGTTTTGACCGTTTTCCGTTGCAAAACGGGTCGTCGCTTCTTGCATAAGGAACTCCTGTCTTTCGACTTTGGGTCGCTGAGAGCGGGACGTACGCGCCCGCTCTCTGTTGTCTGCAGCCATCACACCCCATGATGCGCGCTGGGACGATTAGAACGTTGCCTTCGCCATCAGGATGAAGGCACGCCCGGATTCGTAGAGCGGCGTGACATTGGGGAACTCTTGGCCGTAGGTGGCCCGATCGGCATACGTTTCATCGAAGATGTTCTTCAGATCGGCGCGGAACGTCAGATTGGGTCTGGACGGCGGCTGGTATTCGACGAAGGCGTTGAACACCTGATAGCCTTCATAGGGCTTGCTGCCGACGGCGACATCGTCATAATCGAGCGTGATCTCGGCATCGGCGCCTACGGTGACACCCCAGTCGGTGAACGTATGGACTGCCTGCAGGGTTATGATCTGTCCAGCCGGAGCGGCGAGATAGCTGCCGAGGTCGGAATCAGCCGGTTTCCCGTCGATCTCGACATCGATATTGGCGTATTTCACCTTGAAATAGCCATAGCCCCAATTGTATCCGCCGCCGATGTCAAAGCCTCTCGATCGGACGTCATGCGCCTCGATCGCGCGTAGAATCTGGTAACGCGGCGCGCGCGCATCATCGAGATTGGTCTGGAAGACGCTGCCTTCGATCGTGAAGTCGTCATAGGTCGCTTCCAGTCCCAAGTTATAGTTGTCTGCCGTAACCGGCTTTGGGCCATCACCATAATTCCAGTTGGGATTGAAGATGAAGTTTTCGGCCAGCGGGACGCCGCCCCAGACATGGGAGTATCCGGCTTTCGCCGTCAGGACATCCTCGATCAGATCGTATTCGCCCGAAATATTGCCGCTGAAGCCGGAATTGGTCCATTCCTGCCTAGTGGTTCCGGTGAACTGCTGATTATCGCCGCGCGCCCCGAAGGACAGACGTGCCCGCTCCCAGGGTTCCAGCCGTGCCTGAGCGTAGATGCCGATGTTCCGCGCTTTTTCAGTGCCCGGTTCGAACAGGTCCTCAAGCTCGGCGTTGTCATTGTAGAAATCGATACCCGCAACGATATTGCCGATATCGAAGGAGAATTTGTTTTCGAACTTGCCGTTCAGGCTGTCGGTGGTGCCGGTGGCCGGGTAGGGGGGGATGGCCAGTCTCGGTGGGGAATAGACCGGAACTTCAAGTTCCGTCTTGCTGTAGGCAAGGACGAATGTCGGGTCCCACCAGCCTTCCGGGGTACTGTCGGTATAGGTAAGAACGGTGTTTTGGCGGTCAAGCGTATAGTCCCGAACGCGAGGCTCCCAAGGCCTGCCGCTGTCGACGAATCCGGCGTTGGCACGGTAAGGCCGCGGCGCGTCGTCGCGAATGCGATCGTGGCTGATCTGAATCCGATCGCCGCTGTCAAACTCATAGGCGACCTTACCCAGTCCGCTGAGAAAATCGCTGCTTGTTCCCTCGACGATATTCCCGTTGCCGGCGGTGAAGTTATTGCCGTTGGCGAAGTTGAAATAGCCGAGAAATTCCAGACCTTCCTTCATGCCGTATGCCGAGAGGCCAGTGGTCGAGGTATCGCTGTTGAAATTATAGTTCGACGTGATGAAGCCGCCGAAACCGTCTCCGTCCAAAAGATCGCGTGCATCCTTGGTCTCATAGGCGATGGCACCGGCAAGCGCCCCCGGGCCGGCATCGGCCGGAGCGATACCGGCATCGACGCCGACCGCCTTCAGCAGAGCCGGATCGATCATGTTGGTGCCGCTATGGTGGAAGACCTTGTTGTTTTGCCGGCTGCCGTCGATCGTGACAGCAAGACTGGTTTCCTCAATGCCATGCACATAGACTTTCTGCGACATTGGCAGGGAGCTGCCAACAGAGATGCCGGGCTCGCCGGCAAAGACTTCGGCAATGCTGGCGGGGTTCTTTTGCGCCAGCTCTTCCGAGGAGATTTGGATCTCACCGGCACCAAGTTTGCCGCTGCCAAAAACAGAGATCGGATCAAGTGCAGTAGCACCCGCAACGGAAACAGTACCATTATCGCCCACCGGTGCCGCCGAACCGATCACGGCCGTCCCGCCGGAGATCTGATAGGAGATTCCGGTTCCGGCGAGGAGTTGAGCCAGCGCCTGGTTTGGATCGAGCGAACCGCTAACTGCGTTGGAACGCATCCCGTGTGAGGTCGCGGCCGCAAGCGTTACCTGTAGGCCGGATTGCCGGCCAAAGGCGTTCAGCGCGCTGGAAAGCGGCTGGGCGGGTATATCGAAACTGCGAACGTTGCTTAACCGCGATGTCTTGTCCTGTGCGGAGGCGGAGTGCAGTGGCACGATGGCAAAGGACGAAAATCCAACGATCGCCGTTGTCGCAAGGAGGCGCAAACCGATGGGGTGGCGGCCTTTTTCCTGCGAGATGACATTTGCATTACGGCATTTCGGCGAACTCATTTTACCCCCGTCTCGGTTTCCGGCGCATTGCCCCAGCATGCGCTTCGAACCAAAGACGACCCGCTCCGGATTTTTTTTCACCAGAACGGGATTTTTTTCTGATTGTTTTTGTCAGCTTAAAATCGGCTGAGGACGCGCCCGTATGAGGTCACCTTATGGACCTTGCCACCGAAGGGTTTCACCATTGCCGCAAGGGCGGCGTCAGGATTTTTGAGATCGTAGAGCCCCGTGACCCTTCGGCCGGCGAGTGCCAAATCCGGCACGCTGATCCAGGCGGGATGGTAGCGCTGGAGGCGTTCCGCTGCCGCAGCGACGGTCACGTCATTGACGAACATCTTCCCTGTCCGCCAGGCGGCGATGTCTTCTTTTGCGATCGTGCTGCGCATAACAGCGCCGGTGCGATGATCGACGGCTGCCATCTCGCCCGGCGAAAGCTCGAAGTTCTGCCTGTGATCCGATCCGTTGTAAGAAATGGCAACGGTACCGCGCGCCAGTTCGACGGTCGTGTCCCCATCGCCCAGTTGCACGTCGAAGGCTGTACCGAGAACAGAAACCGAAACCCCACCGGCATCCACGGTGAAGGGGCGCGACGCATCATGAGCGACGTCGAAAAATGCTTCCCCGGACAACAAGGTGACCCGGCGGATGGAGGCGGTGATTTCCGTCGCGATGGCGCTGTCACCGCCCATGTCAACGATCGTGCCGTCCTCAAGCGTCAGGGTTCGGCTTTCGGCGGTGTGGGTTATGTGGTCCGCTTGCAGGCGCAGAAGCAGCAATGGCCCAGCAAGAAACGCGACGGCACAGGCTGCTAGCGCCAGCGCTGCCCCGGCAGCCCATATTTTCCGGGAACGCCGTACTGGCATCGGCACGTCGGCCGCCGGCCTCCAAAGGTGCTCGTAGACGGGAGGCACTTCGCCCAACTGCACCCATGTTTTTAGCGCCCGTTCGAAAGCTTGCTGATGCAAGTGAGAGCGGGAGAGCCAAATTTTGAAGTCGTGCTCGGTTTGCGGACAGTTCTCGCGCGCCTTGAGATTGAGAAACCAGTCCATGGCTTCTTCCAGTATCGCTGGCGGTATGTGATTGTCCTGGGTCAAATGCTTACCTGTACCGCTCCGGCCGTGCCATTTCGAACACTTCTGTTCGAATCATCTTGTCTCCTACAAAGACGAACTGCGGTCCATTTTTTTTCACGCGGGTTGCTGGTTTTTAAAATGTGGCGGCCATCATGGTGGCCACCCGCATCATGGCGGTTCGCACATGGCGATGGGCGGTGGCAACCGAGATGCCCAAGTGCGCTGCAATCTCCTCCAGCGTATAGCCGCCGAACCGGTGCATTTCGAGCGCAATACGGATCTCGACCGGAAGGTCATGAAGAATCTTGGATATGCGCCGCACCTCATCTGTGACGGCAACGAATTCTTCCGGCGTCGGCGTCTCGGTCGGTATCGACCAGAACGGCGGTTCGTTCTGTTGTTCCCGTTTCTCGATCTTCTGCCGTTTCAGGAAATCGAAGGAAAGATTGCGAACGATCTTGTAGAGATAGGCCAGCGTTTGCGCGGATGGGCCTGCGTTCTTGTTGGCAGGCGCAAACCGAAGGAAGGCATCTTGTACAATATCCTCGGCCGTTTCCCGGGAGCCAAGTATCCGTGTGGCATAGGCAATCAATGCCGTCCGGTTAGCAAGGTAGACCTCGTGGTGCGTTTCCAAATCGATCATGGCCTCAGTCCGGATGAAATAGCAGGGTCGATCTGGCAGGTAACCTGTTGGCCTTCATCTCGGCTTTCATGCGCATCCTTCGTTCACATAAGACATGTTTAAAGCACGGGAATGCGGTGCCTATAACACGGGGGATCAAACTTGTCTGTATTAGTCATGTTTATTTTTGCACTGCGCCAAAAGCGGCAAGCCTTATCGTGCGCGACGCGTGCTTCAAGTTCTATATGGCGCTTGCTTCGACAGAACACGGCAGCCCGAAGGGTGAAAAGTCTGGGAATGGCTGCGCGTCTCTTATGATTGTTCTGTCGGCGGGCCTTAAGAATGCCGGCGGGTTTGCCGCCGCTGGCCATTGCCTGGCTTTTAATCCTATCGACCTAGGAAAGTGTTCACATTGCGTTCATGGGCACAAGTGCATGGTCTGCGATCACTTTCAAAAGGATGGACCATTAATAGGGTTGTTTCAGCATTGAGCCGCTGCGATTGCGGTGATCTTAGGCGTGACATCGTTTACGACGGCCTCAGCGGCGCCTCTGGCACAACCGCGAATCAGATGCCATCTGACATTGAAGCGGCGCAATACCGGCGCCGGGATGACGATCAGCCCCGTTGGAAAAAGCGCCAACACAGCCGGGGGGATCGTGTCGAGCGCGGGCGCGACCGCAGCCATGACCGCGTAGAGCGCCGCCATGATCGCCCTGGATACTGGAATGGGCATCGCGGTTACCGCGAGCATCGCCGTGGATATCGCCGGCACAGGGACGCCTACTACTACGCCCCGAGCGTATTTCAGCTTTTCATTCGATAATAAAATCAGGCCGCCATCCGAAAGGGTGGCGGTTTTTCTGTGAAAATCGATCCCGCGAACGATCTGCAAAGAGAACCGCGGCCGTTTTCAAAAGAGGGTACGGTATCTCTACATCGCCGGGGCCGTTTCTGGCTTTTCAAAACGCAAGCCTAGCACGATGGGCACGCTGAGCGCATAGACGATGGCGACCGATAGCCAGATCGCGCCGGGCCATTGCGACCTGACGACGAAGTAGAAACTTGAAAAAGCAAGCGGAGCCACGATCGAGGCAAGGCTCACAGCCGAAGCGAGCACGCCCTGGAACTGACCCTGCTGGCTGGGGGCCACCTGCCTTGTCGCCAGCGATTGCATGGCAGGCACGCCGATGCCGGCCAAGGCGAAAATCGGCATGATTGCGAAGATCATCCAGCTCTGGGTGGCGAAGGCCATGACGATCAGCGCAATGCAGGCACTTGCAACGCCGGTCAGGATCGCCGCTCGCTCGCCAAGCAACCTGACCGCCGGGCCGGGAAGCAATGCCTGGGCGAAGGTCTGGCAAACGCCGAAGGCGCCTAGAGACAGACCGATCCAGAGCCCGTTCCATTGGAATGTTTCACTCCCCCACAGAGCCCAGCAAGTGGCATAAGCCTCCCCGGTGGCGCTGAAAACGAAGAAGATGAAGATGATGGGCAAGAGGCTTTTCATTGAAAACATCCAGCGCAGTGGACGCAGGGGATTGAGTGACGCCAGGTCGATTTTCTCCCGGCTGGGAGTGCGTGTCTCCGGCAGGATAAAGAACGCCAGGAGGAGATTGAGACCGTTGAGCACTGCCGCCGCGATGAACGGCAACCGTAACCAATGATCACCGAGGACCCCGCCAAGAACGGGGCCGATGATGAAGCCGATGCCAAACATGGCGTTGAACAGGCCAAAGCGCCGTGCGCGCTTATCTTGGGGGGAAATGTCAGTGATGTAGGCCGCCGCAACTGAGGTATTGGCACTGGTCAGGCCGGCAATGGCCCGCCCGATGACCAGCATCAACAAACTGGGCGCAAAGGCCAGGAACAGGTAGTTGATGGCTGCGCCTGCCAGCGAGATCAGCAGGACCGGGCGCCGGCCCAACCGGTCGCTCAGCGAACCAAGCACGGGTGCGAAAATGAACTGCATGGCCGCATAAAGGGCAGTCATGAGGCCCATATAGGGTGCAACATTTTCAATATGGGTGACGTCCTGCAGCAGCGAAGGCAGAATCGGGAAGATGAGGCCGATGCCGATGGCATCAAGGACAATGGCAGTGAAGATAACGACGAGAGATTTGTTCATGACGTGTTCCAAGTGAACGCAGTCACCTGGCGCCGCAAGACGCCGATGACTGACGATTGGGCCTGACGGGTGCAGGCGGTTCATTTTTGGGAACGCTGGCCGAGCCATGCTTGAAACGCAGGGACGGCGTGTGCTTGACCACCTGGACGATTATTCGTCCACCTATTTACTCCGCCACTGAGCGGATCAAGGGAAGCGGTCGCTTTTCGCGATGTCCCTCTTTACGCCAGACGATTATATGCGGCAAGTCTCTTTATTAGCCAGGCAAGAGCTACAGACGGCCTGCGAACGGTCCCTTTGGGTTGTTCGCGGCCGCTATTTTGCGAAGGTAGACGTGGTGTTTAAATCGCGATGATGCCGCGCTTCATAGCGGTCAATTTCCCCAATGCCTTCGGCTGGCAGGCATGGCAATAGCGCCTATTTTGGCGTATCGGCCGGCTGGCGGATATGCAGGGCGATAAGCCGCTTCAACTCCTCCGCGTCACGGGCTTCGAGCGCATCGATCATCATGTGATGCTCGCGGCCGGATTTCTCTATTCGCGCCCGGGTCCGCCATTGCGACACCGGCGCTGATGAGGTGCGCTGACGAATTTCGGAGACCAGATCCACCAGTTCCTGATTATCCCCCAGAAGCAGCAATTCGCGGTGGAAGGCCAGATTGGCCTCATAATGCTCTAAGATAGTACCCGTCAGGGTCATCTCGTCGAAATATCTCGCAAGCCCGCGCAATGTGGCGATGCTGTCGGGAGTTGCGTTGACCACCATCCTGTCCGCAACGGCGGTTTCCAGAATGACGCGGATATCGCTGACTTCCTTCGCGCGCCGGTCGTCCGGCTGATAGACGTGATAGCCGCGATTGGGCACATGGGCCACCAGCCGCTTCTGCGAGAGGCGATCGAGCGCACGGCGCACTTCCGGTCTTGTGCAGTCATACCGGCGCTCGAGATCGATCTGTTTCAGCCATGTGCCTGCGGGCAGCATGCCCGTCAGGATGTCTTGAAGAACAAGTTCGGTGACGTCCCGCTCTTCGGATACGGCCGCCGTGTCACTTTGAACTTCGCTCATGAATGTTTCCTGTTGTCGTCGACCGGCGTCGCGTGCCGGCCGGTGTCTTTCTTGTAACCGATTTTGGGCAGTTGCAACGCAGATGGCCCGATTAAAATTATTCATCGGCGCCAGTTGCGCAATCCATTTTTGTATCCTAAATTGGCGCCAATATTGGTAACTATAAGACAAGCGAGTCCCCAACGCCATGAAAAACTCCGATTCCGTCTGGGATTTCGTCGAAGCGAAACGCGAGGCTTTCTTTGCGCTCAGCGATCGTGTCTGGGACGCGCCTGAAACAAACTATGAGGAATTCCACGCGTGTGACGAGCATACGCGCCTGTTGATCGAGGAAGGTTTCCGCGTTGAGCGCAATGTGGCGGGCCTTCCCACAGCCGTCATGGGTGAAGCCGGCGAGGGTGGTCCCGTAATTGCCATTCTCGGTGAGTTCGATGCCTTGCCTGGTCTCAGCCAGGAAGCCGGCGTCGCCGAGGAACGGCCGCTCGTCTCGGGTGGCAATGGTCATGCCTGCGGTCACAACCTTTTGGGCTCCGGCTCGATGATGGCCGCTGCCGCGGTCAAGGATTTCCTTGCGGCCAACGGCCTGAAAGGGAGGGTGCGTTATTACGGTTGCCCCGCCGAGGAAGGTGGTTCCTCCAAGGGCTTCATGGTGCGGGCTGGTGTTTTCGATGACGTGGATATTGCCATATCCTGGCACCCGGCGGCGTTTTCCGGCGTCAATAACCCCATCTCGCTCGCCTGCAACGAATTGAACTTCCACTTCGCCGGCCGTGCCTCGCACGCGTCAGCGACGCCGCATCTCGGCCGCAGCGCACTTGATGCCGTCGAGTTGATGAATGTCGGGGCAAACTACATGCGCGAGCACATGCCGTCGTCGGCGCGCATCCATTATGCAATCACCGATGCCGGGGGCGCGGCGCCGAATGTCGTCCAGGCCCGGGCTACGGTGCGCTATCTGATCCGTGCGCGGACGCTGACCGAATTGTTGGGCCTGGTTGAGCGCGTCAAGAAGATTGCCGAGGGCGCTGCCCTGATGACCGAAACTACGGTGCGCAGCGAAGTGGTCAGCGGTGATGCCAATCTGGTTGGTAATACACCGCTTGAGGAATGCATGTTCGCAAACCTCCAGCGTCTAGGACCTCCTGCTTTTGATGCTGCCGACAATGCTGCCGCGCTGAAATTCCAGCAGACATTCTCGCAGCAAGACATTGCAGCCTCCTATGCCCGCTTCGGCATCAAGCCGAAAAAGGGGCAGGCGCTCTGCGATTTCATCTATCCGCTCGGCGGCGGTGATGGCTCGATCGTCGGCTCGACCGATGTCGGCACCGTCAGTTGGGTCGTCCCGACGGTTCAGATGCGTGGCGCAACCTATGCCATCGGCACGCCCGGCCATTCCTGGCAGCTGGTGGCGCAAGGCAAACTGCCAGCGGCGCACAAGGGCATGGAATACGCGGCCAAGGTCATGGCGAGTACAGCGCTTGACCTCATCGTCAATCCGGCTCTGATCGAAGCCGCCAAGGCGGATCACAGGGAGCGCCTCGATGGAAATCCCTTCGTCAACCCCATTCCGGATGACGTTTCTCCGCCCCTGCCAGAGAGCCCCAATGGCCGGTAAGCCAACCCTTCAAAACAAGGCGGCTCGCCGTCTTTCCAGACCGGATCCGTCATGACCCAGCCGGGATTTCTCGATCTATTGAGTTTTGGCCCGGACGGCTGGGCAAAGGCGCTGCTCGCCGGCGCCTGGATGACGATCCTGATTGCGCTCTCCGGCTATGCGATCGGCGCCGTCATTGGCACATTCGGTGCTTGGGCGAAGATTTCCGGCGGCAAGGGCCTTCGTGTCGCGGCTGACGCCTATACGACCGTCCTGCGCGGCATACCGGATCTTCTCGTAATCTACCTTCTCTATTTCGGCGGGAGTGCTGCAATCACATCGATCGGGAGGCTTTTCGGTGCTGATGGCTTCATCAGTTTCCCCGGGTTTCTCGCAGGCGCGCTTGCGGTCGGGATCACGTCAGGTGCGCAGCACACCGAGGTCTTTCGCGGCGCCTTCAAGGCGGTCCATCGCGGCGAGATCGAGGCGGCGATTGCCTGCGGAATGTCGCGTTCACTGCGCTTTCGCCGCATCATCGCGCCGCTCACGTTGCGCCATGCGCTGCCGGGCCTCGGCAATGTTTGGCAGGTCGTCCTGAAAGAGTCGGCCCTGGTTTCCATCACCGGCGTGGTCGAGCTCTTGCGCCAGTCGCAGATCGGCGCCGGCTCGACAGGTCTACCCTTCGATTTCTACCTGATTGCCGGCCTGATCTATCTTGCCATTTCGACGGTCTCCAGCATCGCCATGCGCCAGGCTGAACGTCATTTCAGCCGCGGCGTGAGGAGAGGGTGATGGATTGGGAATTTACACAGGAAACGTTCCTCAGCCTCGTTTCGGCCCTGCCCTTGACCCTGGCTCTTGCCGGCACGGCAATCGCTCTCGGCGCCATACTGGCTCTGGCTCTGGCGCTGGCGCGCACCTCAGGCATCGTGGTGCTCGACTGGTTTGCGCGCGCCTACGTCTTCATCTTTCGCGGCACGCCGCTGCTCGTCCAGATCTTCCTCATCTATTATGGCCTAAGCCAGTTTCCCGCCGTCCGCCACAGCATTTTCTGGCCAGTCCTTCGCGACGCATACTGGTGCGCGGTGATGGCGCTGAGTCTCAACACAGCGGCCTATGCCAGCGAAATCATCCGCGGCGGCTTGCTGTCGGTTCCGCATGGACAGATGGAGGCGGCGCGCGCCTGTGGCATGCCGCGATTGATGGTCTTCCGCCGCATCGTCCTGCCGCTGGCGATCCGCCAGGCATTGCCAGGCTACGGCAACGAGATGATCTCGATGATCAAGGCGACGTCGCTTGCTTCGATCATCACGATCATGGAGGTCACCGGTGTTGCGGCCCGGCTCATTTCAGAAACCTACCGCGCCATCGAGGTGTTCGTCGTGGCGGGCGTCATCTACCTGGCCATCAACTTCCTTCTGACACGCCTTGTCCAGCTGGTCGAATTCAAGCTCAGCCCGCATTTGCGGCAACCGGAAAACGCCGCGCAAGCGGTTATTGCAGGAGATACGCGATGAACCTTCCCTTGTCTACGGCGGGATCGCTGGCGCTGAGCGTCAGGGATCTTCACAAGCGCTTCGGCCCGATCGAGGTCCTCAAGGGAATTTCGCTGGACGCGAGGGAGGGCGAGGTCGTTTCGATCCTCGGCTCCTCTGGATCCGGAAAATCAACCTTTCTGCGCTGCATCAACATGCTGGAAACGCCCGATTCCGGCAGCGTGACGGTCGGAAACGAAACCATCCGGATGCTGCCCGCCCGCAACGGCAAGAGCAAACCGGCCGACATAGCGCAGGTGGACCGCGTCCGCTCAAAGCTCGGAATGGTGTTCCAGAGCTTCAACCTTTGGACCCATAAGACCGTTCTGGAGAATATTATCGAGGCCCCGGTGCACGTGCAGAAAAGGCCACGCAAGGAGTGCATCGAGGAGGCTGAGGTGCTGCTGGCAAAGGTCGGCATTGCCGACAAGCGTAAGCAGTATCCATCGCATCTCTCCGGCGGCCAGCAGCAGCGTGCAGCGATTGCCCGTGCGCTGGCCATGCGGCCTGATGTGATGCTGTTCGATGAACCGACCTCGGCGCTCGATCCGGAGCTGGTGGGGGAGGTGCTGCGTGTCATGCGGTCACTCGCCGAAGAGGGGCGCACCATGCTGATCGTCACGCACGAGATGGGTTTTGCCCGTGATGTCTCCAGTCGCGTGATCTTCCTGCACAAGGGGCTGGTCGAGGAGGACGGTAGCCCGAAGGACGTTTTTGAAAATTCCAGATCCGACCGTTTCCGGCAGTTCATCAAAGGATGAGCGCTGGGACACTTTCAACAAACAACCGATCAAAAAAAGGGGAATGCAATCATGAAATCCATCAGATCAATCTTCAAGGCGGCCTGCTTTTCGGCGCTGATGCTGGCCTCCGCCGGTGCGCACGCGGAAGAGAAGAAATGGACGCATGTGACGATCGCGACCGAAGGCGCCTTCAAGCCCTATAACTTCACCAAGCCCGACGGCACGCTGGATGGCTATGAGATCGAACTGACAAAATATCTCTGCGACCATATGAAGGTGGAGTGCGAAATCGTCGTCCAGAATTTTGACGGCATGATCCCGGCGCTGAACGCAGGAAAATTCGATGCGATCATTTCCGGCATGTCGGCGACCGAAAAGCGCGAAAAGGTCATCGACTTCAGCAATTCCTACGGCTCGACCGGTCAGGCCTTTGCCACGCTGAAATCGAGCCCCCTGGCCGCAATGCCGTCGAAGGGCGAAGTTTTCTCGCTTGCGTCCAACGAAGACGGTGCCATGAGCATTCTCGAGACGATCAAGCCGCTCTTGCAGGGCAAGATCATCGGCGTGCAGATCGCCTCGACCGGCGCTTCCTTCGTCGAGAAATACCTCAAGGGTGTGGTAGAGGTCCGCGAATACAAGACCACGGAAGAGCATGATCTCGATCTGGCCGCCGGCCGCGTCGATCTCGTCATGGCGTCGATGGCCTACCTGACGACGGCATCCGAAAAGCCAGGCAACGAGGATATGACGACGGCCGGCCCGCGCTTCCAGGGCGGCTTCCTCGGGCGCGGTAGCTCGGTTGGCCTGCGCAAGACAGACCCTGAACTCAAGGCCTTGTTCAACGCCGCGATCGCGGCTGCGAAGGCAGACGGCACGATCAAGACATTGTCTGAGAAATGGTTCGGGTTCGACGTCACACCGCTTTGAAAATCCAGAGCAAGCGCCAAACTCCTGGCGCTTGCTCGCACGGCATCAATGTTCGGCTGGGCCGCAGTTGACGAGCGGAGAGTGGCCGCAGGACCCCTGTCAGCGCAACATTGTCATGACGTCCTGCCTTCACGCCAATAGGCGACGACGAGATGGTGCTCGTTTTTCAGTTTCCAGGTTTGGCGCGCGAGCTGCCGGATGGTTTTGAAGGCTGCGAATTCGCAGGCGGCCCAAACGTAAATGCTTTGATCGGCTT